>CALWEC010000252.1 GCA_944376945.1 uncultured Lachnospiraceae bacterium
AGGGTGTAAATTTTGTAAACCTGCGGGACGCCGGGGATCCGGTGGAGATTGCGGCGGCCTACGACGCCGCCGGGGCGGACGAGCTGGTGTTCTTGGACATTACCGCTTCCTCCGACGCCCGGAAAACCGTGGTGGACATGGTGCGCCGGGTGGCGGAAAAGGTGTTTATCCCCTTTACCGTAGGAGGCGGCATCCGCTCCGTGGAGGATTTCCGGGCGCTGCTGCGGGAAGGGGCGGATAAGATTTCCGTAAATTCCGCGGCCATCGCCCGGCCGGAGCTGATCCGGGAGGCGGCGGAAAAGTTCGGCAGCCAGTGCGTGGTGCTGGCAATCGACGCTAAGCGCCGGCCGGACGGAAGCGGCTGGACCGTCTACCAAAACGGCGGCCGGGTGGACGTGGGCCTGGACGCGGTGGAATGGGCGGCCCGGGGCGTGGAGCTGGGTGCAGGGGAGATCCTTCTGACCAGCATGGACTGCGACGGCACCAAGGCCGGGTACGACAACGAGCTGACCGCGGCGGTGGCGGACGCGGTGCCGGTGCCGGTTATCGCCTCCGGCGGAGCCGGCACCAAGGAACATTTCTACGATACCCTGACCCGCGGCAAAGCCGACGCGGCCCTGGCGGCCTCCCTGTTCCACTACAAGGAACTGGAAATCCAGGACTTGAAACAGTATCTGGCCGGCCGGGGGCTCCCGGTGCGCCTGTAAGGGAACCCCGCCATACGATAAGGGCGTCCCGCCGGAGGCCCCGGCCCGCCTGCGAGCCATTCTCGGCTGGGGAATAAGAAGAAGGAGAAGAAGAACATGAGCGCCATTGCCAACGACTGGCTGGAACCGCTTTCGGCGGAATTCAAAAAACCTTACTACGCCAGGTTATATAAGACGGTGCGGGAGGAATACAATACCCATGAGATCTTCCCGGCCCCGGACGATATTTTTGCGGCCTTTGAGCTGACGCCTTTGTCCCAGGTGAAGGTGGTAATCCTGGGTCAGGATCCCTATCATAACGTGGGGCAGGCCCATGGCCTGTGCTTTTCCGTGAAGCCGGATGTGGAGATTCCCCCTTCCCTGGTGAATATTTACCAGGAGCTTCACGATGATTTGGGCTGCTATATCCCCAACAACGGCTATCTGGTCAAATGGGCGAAGCAGGGAGTGCTGCTGCTGAATACGGTGCTGACGGTGCGGGCCCACCAGGCCAACTCTCACCGGGGGATTGGCTGGGAGGAATTTACAGACGCGGCCATCCAGGCAGTGAACCGGCTGGACCGGCCGGTGGTGTTCCTCCTTTGGGGGCGGCCGGCGCAGATGAAGCGGAGCATGCTGGATAACCCGAAGCACCTGGTGCTGACGGCGCCCCACCCCAGTCCTTTGTCCGCCAGCCGGGGCTTCTTTGGCAGCCGTCCCTTCAGCCAGGCAAACGCCTTCCTAGAGGCCCACGGCGTGAAGCCCATCGACTGGCAGATTGAAAACCGGTAGTTACGGCCGTACGGTTCCCAAGCGGGGAATTGGATTTGGAACCGTACCGGGGCAGCTAGCCGTACGGTTCCCAAAAGAAATTTAGAAAAAGGGGAGCAAGATGGATTTTCTGGAAATTATAAAAGTTATTTTTTATGGAATGGTAGAAGGCATTACCGAGTGGCTTCCGGTAAGCAGTACCGGGCACTTGATCTTATTTGAAAGCTTCTGGCCTTTGAATGTTTCCAAAGAGTTTCTGGAGATGTTCCGGGTGGTGATTCAGCTAGGGGCGATCCTGGCGGTGTGCGTGGTGTTTTTCCACCGGCTGAATCCGTTTAGCCGAACCCATTCCCCTGCCAAAAAAGCGGAAATTTGGGATATCTGGCTGAAAGTGATCGTGGGATGTATCCCGGCAGGCGTCATTGGCGTATTGTTTAACGATTTTTTTGACGAACATTTTTATAAGTGGCCGGTGGTGGCAGGAGCTTTGATTGTGTACGGCGTGGCCTTTATTCTCATTGAACAGTACAATCGCCGCCATCGCCCCCGGATCCGCAGCTTTCGGGACATGAGCCTGGTAACCGCCTTGCTGATCGGCGTGATCCAGGTGCTGTCGCTGATTCCCGGCACTTCCCGGTCCGGCTCCACCATTTTGGGCGCTATGCTGCTGGGGGTTTCCCGCACGGTGGCGGCAGAGTACACCTTCTTTCTGGCGATTCCGGTCATGTTTGGCGCCAGCGCTTTAAAACTGCTGGACTTCGGTTTGGGCTTTACCGCCCCTGAACTAGTTACATTGCTGCTGGGCATGGTGGTGGCATTTGTGGTTTCCTTGTTTGTCATCCGTTTCCTGATGGATTTTGTGAAACGCTACAGCTTTGCAGTCTTTGGATATTACCGGATTGTCCTGGGTGTGGCGGTAATCGGAATCGCCCTGGCGTTCCCGTCCCTGCTGCCCCACTAAAATGGCGGCCTGGCCGGGATACTCTGCCGGGCCGGGATACTCTTCCTGGCTGGGATACAGCCTTTAATTGTCACAATTTCTTCAGCTTTTGGCAGGGAAGTTTGTGGTAAGATACAGGGAGAGAAGGTTCGGGTATTACGAAGGGAGAATGAGATGGCGGAAAACAGCAGAAAGCAGGAATTGGACAAAACACTGGCGGCCCGGCGGCTGGCGGCCCGGCGGAAAAAAAGAAGAAAGCGGGTCATTCAAGTTTGGATTCGCCGGGGAATTGCCGGCGCTGTTTTGATCCTGGTGGTGGTAGGCCTGTTTTTTGGCATCCGGGGAATCCTTGGCCTGTTCCGCAAAGAAGCGGAGCCGTCCCCTTACGGTCTTCCGGACTATATCCAGGAAGAATATTTGACCATCAACCCTTATTCCCGGCCGGGAGTTAAGCTTCCGGGGGGCGTACAGGGCGTGGTGGTGCACTATGTGGCAAATCCTGGCTCCACGGCCCAAAACAACCGGGACTATTTTGAAGGGCTGAAAAACAGCGGGGACACTTCCGCCAGCAGCAATTTTATTATCGGGCTGGAGGGGGAGATTATCGCCTGTGTCCCCATCGATGAGGTGGCCTATGCCTCCAATTCCGCCAACGACTACACCCTTTCCATTGAGTGCTGCCATCCAGATGAGACCGGTCAGTTTACGGAGGCAACCTATGAATCCCTGGTGCGGCTGACGGCGTATCTGTGCGACCGGTTTGGCCTGGAAAGCGGCGATGTGGTGCGGCACTACGATGTGAGCCCCAGCCAGAAGGCCTGTCCCCTGTACTTTGTAGAGCATGAGGATGCCTGGGAGGCCTTCCGGCAGGAGGTACAGGAAGCCACCGACGCCCTGCGGGCGGAGACTGCGGCGGAAGAAAACGGCGGAGCAGAAGAGACCGGAGAGCCGGCGGGAGAAGGCGGCGGAGCAGAAGAGACCGGGGAACCGGCGGAAGGAAGCAACGGAGCGGAGGAGTAGGCAGGAAGCAAACCGTAAAGACAGGGCGCGGCCATGGGTTCCACAAAGGAACCTGGCCGCGCCCTGTCTTTAGCAGGTGGCGCCGGGGGTTTCCCGGCGTCAGAATTTCTGGAAGTTTTCCACGTTCAGAACAAAGATGGTGGCGCCGCCTACCTCCATGTTGACCGGGACGGAAGTGGCCATATGGGAGGCCATGCTTCCGGCAGAGGGAGAGGTGGTAAAGACCATTTGGCGGCGTTTGCCGGCAAACTGTTTGATAATGCTGCGGACCTCCTCTACCTTAGCGTCCTCCACGCCGGTCAGCAGCGTGGTATTTCCCTTTTTCAGGAAGCCTCCGGTGGAAGCCAGTTTGGTAACAAAAAAGTTATGGTGATTCAGTTCCTCCACCAGCTCGGGTGCGTCTTCGTTTTGGACAATCGCCAGAATCATTTTCATAAACAAGCACCTCCTTATGTTTTCTGATTATTATTATAATCGTTCTGGGATAAAGATGCAACAAAGAAATAAGGATTTTCAATTCCACACAATGAAATTTCGGTGCGAAAATTTTAGAATTAACGCCCCATCCTGTACGGTTTCAATGGGTTCCATGAAAAAAAAGAATGAATGATTTTCCTATCTCTACTTGGAAAATCTGGCGGGCTATAGTATAATAAAAAAGCAGTATACAAAATTTCATACTGTGAAATATCATTGTAAAAAAATAACACAAGGAGGACTTTACAATGAAAAGAAAATTTTCTATCGCACACCTGAGCGCCCTGCAGGTTCCGCCTCAGAACATGGTGTACCTGGCCGCCGCCGCTGGCTTTGATTATGTCAGCATCCGCCCGGTCCTGCTGGGAACCCCCGGCGAGCCCAACTACGCCGTTGACCTGAACCCGGAGATGTACAAGGAGTTCGACGTGGCTATGGCCGAGACCGGCATGAAGCTCAGCGATATTGAACTGTTCCGCCTGACGGACGAAGTAGATATGGAGCAATGGAAACCCGCTTTCGAGTTCGCTCAGAAGCACGACTGCCATCACCTGATCACCAGCTGCTGGACCCAGAAGACCGAGTACGCCAAGGAGACTCTGGCCAAGCTGTGCGAGATGACCAAGCCCTATGGCATCACCTGCAACTTTGAGTTTGTAACCTGGTCCGCCTGCCCGGATCTGAAGACCGCCAAGGAGTTTATCTACTCCACCCACGCGGACAACATCGGCCTGCTGGTAGACACCCTGCACTTTGACCGTTCCCGCGTTACCATGGCAGAGCTGGACGACTGCCCTCGGGATTGGTTCAACTTTATCCACCTGTGCGACGGCCCGGCGCCCCGGCCGGCTATGGACGACACCGAGGCCCTGATCCACACCGGAAGAGACGCCCGCCTGTACATCGGCGAAGGCTGCGTGGATATCGCCGGCATCGTCAAGAGAATCCCGGATACGGCGGTTTGCTCCATCGAGCTGCCTCACATCAAGAGAGTGGAAGCCTACGGCGCGCTGGAGCACTACAAGCAGTGCCTGAAGAGCGCCAAGGAGTACTTTGCCGCTCATGGCATCGAGTAAACTTTTGTAAGATTCTTTTTAAAATGTATTGACGAACAGATATCAGAGTAGTATAATTTCAATGAACGGAATCGGAATTTCACACTATGAAATTCAGGTGAAGCGATTTGGAACATATTCTGAAGGAGGAAGAACGACATGAGCAGAATGGTAGACATGAAGGCCGTCTACGAGGCAAAGGGTCTGACCCAGGATCAGATCGACAACATCGAAGAGTGCTTTGCCAGAGCGGACAAGGCCCAGCTGGAGTTTGAAAAGTGGAGCCAGGAGGACATTGACCGGACCATCCGTTCCGTGGCCCAGAAGGTTGCCAACTCCAAGACCTTCCATGAGCTGGTTGAGATGGGGATCAAGGAGAGCCGTTTCGGCGATCCCATCAGCCGTGAGAACAAGAGATTCAAAATCCGCGGTATCCTGCGTGACTGCCTGAGACAGAAATCCGTAGGCTGCATCAAAGAGATGCCCGAGAGAAAGATTAAAATCTATGCCAAGCCCGTTGGCGTAATCGCCTGCGTTATCCCGGCTACCAACCCGGATCTGACCCCGGCCGGAAACGCCATCTACGCCATCAAGGCCAGAAACGCCATCATCTTCTCCCCCCATCCCCGTACGGCCGGCACCAGCTACAAGACCTGCGCGCTGATGCGTGAGGGCCTGGCCCGGGTAGGCGCTCCCGAGGATCTGGTACAGTGCCTGGGCGGCGGTCTGAATCCGGAGACCGGCAAGCCCAACGTAAAGATCAACCGTCAGATGTCCGAGGCTCTGATGTCCAAGTGCGATCTGGTTATCGCCACCGGCGGCCAGGGCGTGGTGCGCCGTTCCTACACCTCCGGTACTCCGGCTTACGGCGTAGGCGCCGGCAACGCCACCATGATCTGGGATGAGACGGCCATCCAGGATCTGCACCATGCGGCGGACAACACCATGCGGTCCAAGACCTCTGACTTTGGCTCCGGCTGCTCTGCCGACGGCAACGTGATCATCCACGAGAGCATCTGGGACGCCGCTCTGAAAGAGCTGGAGGCTGTAGGCGGCTACATTATGACCGAGGAAGAGCAGCAGAAGATGCGCAACGCCATGTGGGATGAGGACATCCATCGTCTGTCCGACACCGTGGCTCTGTCCGCGGAGGACATGGCCAAGGCGGCCGGCTTCCCGGTTCCGGCTGGCACCCGCTTCCTGATCGCCTCCCATGGCACCGGCGTGTACACCAAGGACGAGGCGGGTATCTGGTGCCGTGAGAAACTTTCCACGGTTCTGGCTGTTCACAAATACGAGGGCGAGTTCCAGAACGCCATCGATGCCATCATGGCGATTCATGAGGTAGGCGGCAAGGGCCACTCTGTAGGTATCTTCACCTTCGACGAGAGCCACATCGACCGTCTGGCCATGGTTGCCCGGGTTGGCCGTATCATGGTCCGTCAGCCTCAGTCCAAGGCAAACTCCGGTTCCATGAACAACGGTATGCCTATGACCTCTTCCATCGGCTGCGGCACCTGGGGCGGCAATGCGACCTCCGAGAACGTAAGCCTGCACCACTACATGAACGAGACCTGGGTATCCTGGGAGTATGAGACCCCCGACTGGCAGACCGACGAGGAGCTGTTCGGCGAGTTCTACGATCCGGAGCTGGAGAAGGTGCAGTACTCCGCTTACAACTCCAACGACGCTCTGAAATAAGACGCCCTGGACGAAAGGATTTACGCACGGAACAGGGGAGCTTTGTCTCCCCTGTTTTACTAAAAACATTAAAGGAGTTCACATGAAGAAATTAGTTTCCGACCAGATTGTTGACTATCTGGAGCGCCGGGGCGTAGAATATGTCTTCGGCCTTTGCGGACATACGGTCATCGCCATGCTGGATGCCTTTGCCCGCGCCAAGAAGCTGCGCTACATCAGCGTCCGCCACGAGCAGATCGCCGCTACCGCCGCCGATGGCTACGCCCGTGTGGCCCACAAGGCCGGCGTCATGATCTGCCATCTGGGGCCGGGCCTGACCAACGCCACCACCGGCGTTGCCAACGCTGCTTTTGACTCCATCCCCATGGTAGTCATCGCCGGCGATGTGCCCAGCTACTACTACGGCAAGCATCCTCATCAGGAAGTGAACATGCACTGCGACGGCTCCCAGTACGACATCTACAAGCCCTTCGTCAAGAGAGCCTGGAGAATCGACCGTCCGGAAGCCTTCCCGGAGGTGCTGGACAAGGCCTTCCGCCTGGCGGAGTCCGGCCGTCCCGGCCCGGTGCTCATCTCCGTGCCCATGGACATGTTCTCCCGGGAGATTGAGACCGACTGCTGGGAGCGGACCTACATGGATTCCCACGAGACCATCAAGCCTGCCCTGGATCCGGCTACGGCCAAGGCCATTGCCAAAGAGCTGATTGAGGCCAAGAACCCGGTGATCCATGCCGGCGGCGGCGTGCTGCTGGCCCAGGCTTCCAAGGAACTGGAGGCCCTGGTGGACTTCCTGGACATCCCGGTGTCCCGTACCCTTATGGGCCAGAGCTGCATTCCGGACAGCCATCCGCTGATGCTGGGCCAGACTGGCTTCTGGGGCTTTGAGCTGACTCACGAAAAGACCACCAAGGCAGACCGGATCCTGATCCTGGGAAGCCGCATGGCCGAGGCGGACAGCTCTTCCTGGTACAAGGGCGTAACCTTTGACCAGAGCGTCACCAAATTTATGCAGATCGACATCGATCCCACCGAGATCGGCCGGAACTATCCCGTTATGATCGGGGCCCAGGCGGATCTGAAGCACGCCCTGGCCCAGATCCTGGAGGCGGCCAAGGAGCTGAAGCCGGAAGGCATCGACCGTCCGGAGCTGCGGAAGGAGATCGCGGACTTTAAGGCTAACTTTAAGAAGCAGAACCAGGCCATCTGCGACGACGGCCGGTTCCCCATGACCCCTCAGCGGATCCTGCGGGACGTGAAGGCGCTGGTTCCGGAAGACGCCCTGATCTTTACCGATGTGGGCTGGAACAAGAACGGCGTAGCCCAGCAGTACGACATCAACGTGCCGGGCGCCATCAACCATCCCTCCGGACTGGCCACCATGGGCTTCGGCGCAGGCGCTGTCCTGGGCGCGAAGCTGGCGGCTCCGGACCGTGTGGTGCTGACCCTGACCGGCGATGGCGGCTTCGGCGCGGCCAACCCCTGCGTCATCGCCACCGCCAAGGAGCAGGGGATCCCGGTGATCTGGATTGTCATGAACAACAGCGCTTTCGGCACCATCGCTGGACTGGAAGGCGCTCACTACACCAATGAGAAAGAGCACTGCCCGCAGCATCTGGGCACCGAGTTTAAGATCCGTCCCAAGGACGCGGAGGGCAGCTTCTGCCAGTCCTGGGAGAGCTATTCCCCGGATTGGGCGGCCATCGCCCGGGGCTACGGCATCAAGGCCCGGAAGATCCAGAGCGCGGACGAGTTTGCCGAGGCCCTGAAGGAGGCCCTGGAGTGCAACGAGCCCTACCTGATCGACGCTCCCATGGAGAACATTGCCGTGCCGACGCCCGGCGTGTGGAACATCAACGATATCTACACCAAGAAGGATAACGTAGACATTTGCAACGGCCGTCTGAAATTCCCGGATGAGATGGGCGGGAAGGAAGCCACGGTGGTTCGCACCCAGGCGGACTAAGGCCTGTCACGGCAGTCCGGTAGGTTTGTAACAGCATGGTCCCCCCTGCCAGAGACTTTTATCCTGTCCCCGGCAGGGGGGATATCAACAGATGGAGACAAAAAAATGGCATTAGATCTTGTGAAAAATGTGCGTATCTGCGAAGTAGGCATGCGGGACGGCCTTCAGAATGAGAAGGCCATCGCCTTTGACGAAAACGGCGTGCCCAAGCGGGACAAGGCCGGCAACTTTATCTACAAAAACGCGGTGGATGAAAACGGCCAGCCCAAGCTCAGCAAAAGCGGCAAGCCGGTAAAGGAGCCCTTTGTCCTTTCGGTGGAGAATAAGGTAGAGCTGCTGAAGAAAATGTTTGACGCCGGCTTCAAAGTCATTGAAGTAGGCTCTTTTGTCCATCCGGTGAAGGTGCCCCAGATGGCCAACACCGATGAGGTGTTTAAGGCTATCCTGGCCGAGGGCGTGCCGGAGGATGTGGAGCTGCGGGCCCTGATCCCCAATGTCCGGGGCGTGGACCGGGCCATTGCCTGCGGCTGTAAGAAGGTGAAGCTGAACGTTTCCGCCAGCAAGGGCCACAATCTGGCCAACCTGAACTGCACCCCCGCCGAAAGCGTGGCCAAGTTTAAGGAGTGTGTGGAGAAGGCGGAGGCCAACGGCATCGGCATTTCCGGCTCCATTTCCATGGCCTTCGGCTCCCCGTGGGATTACAACGGCGTGCCGGTGGACGATGTGAAGGAGATTGTGGAGGCTTACCTGAACGTGGGCATCCGGGAAATCTCCCTGTCCGACGCTTCCGGCATGGCGTACCCGACCCAGGTGTACGACATCTGCACGGAGATGAAGAAGTGCTACCCGGAAGCCGAGTGGTGGCTCCACTTCCACAACACCCGGGGCATGGCCCTGGCCAACATCCTGGCCGGCATGCAGGCAGGATTCTATCAGTTTGACGCTTCCTTCGCCGGCGTGGGCGGCTGCAACTTTGTGCCCAACGCCACCGGCAACGTGGCCACCGAGGACGTGGTCCATGCCCTGGACCAGATGGGCGTGGCCACCGGCATCGACCTGGACAAGTGCATTGCCATCAGCCGCCGGGTGGTGGAGATGCTGCAGCACGACACGGACAGCTACATCCTGAAGGCCGGCGCCACCAAGGACCTGCGGCTGGAGCTGCCCAAGGGACAGTAAACAAAAAAATAAACACCATGGCCACATGGTAGAAAGAGGTATAAAAATGGCTACGAAACTGATTGCGCTGCTGGGAACCCCCCTGGGACAGTCCTTCTCCCCCCGGATGCAGAACGAGGCCTATGCGTCCATGGGCTTTGACGCCCACTACTTCCCGCTGGAGTGCGACAACACCCTGATCGGCAACAACATTGCCAACATCAAAAAGGACAACAGCTTTGCCGGCTTTGCCGTGACCAAGCCCAACAAGGAGTTTGCCGTACAGTTTATGGACGAGATGGATCCCCTGGCGGAGAAAATGGGCACCATCAACACGGTGGTAAGAAGCGCCGATGGAAAGCTGAAGGGCTACAACACCGACGGCTACGGCGCCACCAAGTCCCTGCAGCTGGAGGGCGTGGACTTTGAGAAGAGCACCTTCTTTGTCTGGGGCGCCGGCGGCACCGGCAAATCCGTGTGCTTCACCATGGCTTACCTGGGCGCCAAGAAGATGTACATCTGCTCCCGCTCCGAAAAGTGCGAGGTGCTGGCCAAGGATCTGAACGAGAAGTTTGGCCGCGAGGTGGCGGTGGCCATCCGCCAGGCCAACCACGAGGAAGTGGTAAAGGCCGCCCAGACCTGCGACGTGCTGATGAACCTGTCCGGCCTGGGTATGAGAGGCCACGAGGGCGAGACCGTCATCGAGAAGGAGAACATCAAGCCCAACCAGATCTGCTTCGACGCTACCTACAACCCGCTGAAGACCCAGTTCCTGCTGGACGCGGAGGCTCAGGGCTGCAAGATCATCAACGGCCTGGGCATGGTGATCCATCAGGGGGCCCGTCAGATTGAGCTGTGGGCCGGTGTGGAACAGGGCCCGGTGGAGAAAATGACCGAGACCATCAACCAGATCGTGGCGGAAATGCAGTAAAATGCCGGAGGCTCCCCGGTGTTATGCCGGGGGGCCTTTTTTGAAAGGCGCCGGAGGGCGCAGAACGCAGGGGGAAACGGCTTTATGGAAAAGCAAAATTCACCGACCCGTTCCGTGGAGCGGGCGCTGAGCATTCTGGAATGCTTCCTGGACAAAAAGGAAATGATCCTTCTGGAGATTGCCGAACGGACGGGGCTGTCCTCCAGCACGGCGCTGCGGATCCTGAACGCCCTTCAGGAACACGATTTTGTGGTAAAAAACCCCCAGACCAAAAAATACCATCTAGGCAGCAAAATCGGCTGGCTGGCGGAGATGATCCCCAGCGAGTCCTATGAGGACCTGAAAAAGATTGCCTATCCGTTTATGGTTTCTCTCAACGAAAAGTGGAACGAGGACATCCATCTGTTTGTGCCGGACGGCCATTCCAAACTTTGTATCGAAACGGTGGATTCTACCCGGGAGCTGCGCCAGGTGATCCGGGTGGGCAGCCGCCACGACATTCTGAGGGGGGCGGCAGGAAAGGTGATCCTTTCCTATATGACGGAGGAGGAGCGGAAAAAGGTGCCGGGGCTTCCGGATCCAGACGAAACGGCTTACCGGAAGATCCGGGAGAAGGGCTATGCCCTGAGTATGGGGGAACGGGAAGAAGGCCTTTGGGGCCTGGCGTCCCCCATCCTGGACAAAAACGGCCGGCTGGCCGCCGCCATCTCCATGTCCGGCGCCATGAACCGGTTTGCCGGAAGCCTGGAGGAAAAAGAGACGGAGATTGTCTGGGTGGGCAGGGAAATTTCGGCCCGGCTTCGGAGCCGGTAGGAGGAAGACATGACATTTTTTGAGTTCAAGGACTGGGCCAAAGCCCGCGGTATGTCCTTCCAGCTGGAAGCTTTTATTTCCTGTTTTCCGGACACCATCCTCGTGAAGGATGCCCAAGGGCGGGAAGTGTACACCGGCGAGTACAGCCGGTGGGTGGATTACGCCGACGTGGTACGGGCCATTGAGGAAAAAGAGCGGGAGTTTTCTTCGTAAAGAAAGTTCCCGCTCTTTTCATGGACAAATCCGCCGGCCCGTGCTATACTGTAGGGGAATCAGCGCGGCGCTTATGAGGGCGTCAAGCGAAAGGCCGGTTGGCGCCGCGTGGGAAGGATAGGAGAGAAGCTATGTCACAGTCTGCACGCCGGCCGAAACGGGAATTCCGGCCCGGTTCCCATGCCACCATTTACCTGCTGGGCCTGCTGTATTTGGGCTACCTGCTGTTCCAGCTGATCCGGAACGCCGTACAGGGGGGCGAAAACGCCCCGGAAACGCTGCATCTGGTCTTGGGCGTGGTGGTGCTGGGTGGCGGGATGGTTCTGCTGGGGTACATGGCCTGGCGCATGACCCATCTGGAGCCTCCTAAAAAGGAGCCGGAGGAGCCAGAGATAGAAGAAAATTCTGAAAATAAAGAGGAGGACCAGGGCTGAACCCCTGCGCCCTCCTTCCTTTTTCGCGCAGCCGGAGCCTTCGGAACCACGCTCCCGGCGGAAAAATGGAAAAAAAGCTTTTTTGCATTACATATATGGAAAAAGTCTTGAATTGAGCCGAAAAATAAATAAGAGAATCCAGAACAATATGCAAATTTGTCTTGCAAATTACATCATACAAGTGCTATAATAAGGGCGTCAGGCGGAAGCCTGATAAAGCAATCCAAGGAGGGAAAAACCAATGAACAAGAAAAAGCTGGTGTCCCTGTTCCTGGCGGCTGTTATGGTGTGCGCGATGGCGTCCTGCGGCAGCGGCGGAACGGAGACCACTGCGGCAGAGACCACTGCTGCTGAGACGGAAGCTGCCACCGAGGCAGGAAGCGGAGCCGAGACCGAAGCTCCCGAGACCACCGGCGGCGAAGCGGCCGGCGAGGCCTTTACCCCTAAGGTAGGCGTATTCTATTATTCCTTTGCAGATGCTTTCATCTCCAGCGTGCGCGCGGAGCTGGACGCGGCCCTGACGGAAGCCGGCATCGAGTATCAGAACTATGACGGCAACAGCAGCCAGGCCACCCAGAACGAGAGCATTACCACCGCCCTTTCCAGCGGAACCAACCTGCTGCTGGTGAACCTGGTGGACACGGCTTCCGTGGACGCCGCTACCACCATCATTGAGCAGGCGGAGGCCGCCGGCGCCAAGGTTATCTTCTTCAACCGCGCGGTAGAGGGAGACGATCAGGAGGGCCAGGTTCTGAACGCTTACGAGACCGTTGCTTTCGTAGGAACGGACGCTCCGGAAGCCGGCCATCTGCAGGGCCAGATGATCGGTGAGTACCTGACCGAGAACTTTGACACCGTAGACCTGAACGGCGACGGCAAGATCAGCTACGCTATGTTCATGGGCCAGGTGGGCAACGTGGAAGCCATCTACCGTACCCAGTACAGCGTAGAGGACGCGGTGACGGTCCTGGCGGAAGCCGGACACGGCACGGCGGACGACCCGGCTCTGGTATACTTTAACCCGGACAACACGGACAAGTACCAGGCGGATCAGCAGGGCAACTGGTCGGCTCAGGCTGCCATGGAGTACATGCAGACCAATCTGTCCCAGTACAGCGAGGCCAACGGCAACATGATCGAGCTGATCATCTGCAACAACGACAACATGGCTGAGGGCGCGATCCAGGCGCTGCAGAACGCTGGCTACAACAACGGCGAAGGCACCACCACCATCCCGGTATTCGGCGTAGACGCCACCGAGTCCGCCAAGGGCTTGATCGCGGCTGGTTCCATGACCGGTACGGTGGAGCAGTCCGCTACCGGTATGGCGGACGCTCTGCTGGGCATGGTTCAGAACGTAGCGGCTGGCGAGACTATGGACGCCGCTGTGGAAGCCGTCGTAGGGACCAACGCGGAGCTGTACTCCGTGTCCGAGGCGGTTGCCAACAAACTGTACGTAGCTTACTCTGCCTACACCGGCGAGTGATGGAAGGCCGGTAAGGAAAATCGCAACAGGCACAGGAGGGCTGCCGCTTTGGCGGCAGCCCTTTTTCCCTGAATGGCCGCCTCAGGCGCGGTGCAATGTGAAGTGAAAAGGAGAAAGGAGGATTGCAGATGGCGCAGGAGATGCTGCTGCAAATGAAGGATATCTGCAAGAGCTTCCCAGGCGTGAAAGCCTTGGACCATGTGTCCCTGAATGTCCGGCCCGGCACTGTCCATGCTCTGATGGGAGAAAACGGAGCGGGAAAATCCACGCTTATGAAATGCCTCTTCGGCATTTACCGGAAGGATGAGGGGACGATCCTCCTGGAGGGA
The DNA here is from genome assembly GCA_944376945.1 of uncultured Lachnospiraceae bacterium. Classification (GTDB taxonomy): domain Bacteria; phylum Bacillota; class Clostridia; order Lachnospirales; family Lachnospiraceae; genus Pseudolachnospira. The sequence continues at coordinate 13,978 of CALWEC010000252.1, forward strand.
AACGAGGTTGACTTTAAGACCAGTAAGGAAGCCATGGAGCACGGCGTGTCCATGGTGCATCAGGAGCTGAATCAGGCATTGAAGCGCAGCGTAATGGACAACCTGTGGCTGGGGCGCTACCCTAAAACCGCGGGCATTATGGTAAACGAGCGCGCAATGTACCAGGAGACCAAGAAACTTTTCCAGGAACTGGAGATTGATGTGGATCCCCGGCAGATTATGAGCAAGCTGCCGGTGTCCAAGCGGCAGATGGTGGAAATCGCGAAAGCCGTTTCCTACCATTCCAAGATTATCGTATTCGATGAGCCTACCTCATCGCTGACAGAGGAAGAAGTGGAGCACCTGTTCCGGATCATCCACATGCTGCGGGACAGAGGGTGCGGAATTATTTATATCTCCCACAAGATGGCGGAAATCCTGCGGATTTCCGATGATATTACCGTCATGCGGGACGGCCAGTGGGTGGCCACCCGCCCGGCCGCGGAGCTGGATATGCCCACCATCATCAAGCTGATGGTAGGCCGGGAGCTGGGCAATCAGTTCCCTCCCAAGACCAACAAGCCGGAGGGCGTTTCCCTGGAGGTGGAGCATCTTTCCGGCCAGTACACCAACCTGAAGGACGTATCCTTCCAGGCTCACAAGGGAGAGATCCTGGGCCTGTCCGGCCTGGACGGCAGCGGCCGGACGGAGGTGCTGGAGAATATCTTTGGCGTAGCCACCCGGAAATCCGGCGTCATCAAGCTGGACGGGAAGGCGGTTAAGAACAAAAATTCCGGCCAGTCCATTAAGGCTGGGTTCGCCTTGCTGACGGAGGAACGCCGTGCCACCGGTATTTTCGGCATCCGGAACATCCGGGACAACACGGTGATTTCCAGCCTGGGCAAACACCTGGTGGGGCATCTGTGGCTGAATGAAAAATCCATGAAAAAGGATACCCAGTGGTCCATCGACAGCATGCGGATTAAAACTCCCAGCCAGGAGACCAAGATCCGTTCCCTGTCCGGCGGCAACCAGCAGAAGGTAATCCTGGGACGCTGGCTGCTGACCACCCCCAAGGTGCTGCTGCTGGACGAGCCGACCCGCGGAATCGACGTGGGCGCCAAATATGAAATTTACCAGCTGATCATCGATCTGGCCGCCAAGGGAGCCACGGTGCTGATGGTTTCCTCGGAGATGCCGGAGCTTTTGGGCATCTGCGACCGGATCCTGGTTATGAGCGGCGGCCGTCTGGCCGGCGAGGTGGACGCCAAAACCACCACCCAGGAAGAGATCATGACCCTGGCTGCGAAATACGTCTGAGAGGGAGGGCAATTAGAATATGAAGAATCCTGTCACTTCAATCAAGGAGACGTCCGCGCGCTACAAAACGCTGGACGCCCAGGATAAGAAACGCTTTTGGGTAGATGGAATCCTGAACAACGCCATCTACATCATCCTGGTTATTTTCCTGATTTACACCTACACCAAGAACCCGCTGATCGTTTCCCCGTCCGCCATTGTCAACCTGCTGACCCTGGTGGCGGCCAACCTGCCCATGGCCTTGGGTATCGGCGGCTGTATCGTACTGACCGGTACCGACCTGTCCGCCGGCCGTATCGTAGGACTGACCGCCGGCCTTTCGGCGGCCCTGCTCCAGGGCGCTTCGGCGGCCAACAAGTACTTTGAGAATCTGGGCGAGCCCGGCATCGGCATGGTGCTGCTGGTCCTGCTGCTGGTGCTGGTCATCGGCGGCCTGGTGGGTATGGTCAACGGCTTCTTTGTAGCCCGCTTCCAGCTGCATCCCTTTATCGTGACCCTGGCCACCCAGATGATCGTATACGGCGCCTGCCTGATCTTCTACAACTCCAACGGCAACAACGGGCAGCCCATCTCCGGCCTGTCCCAGGCGTTCCGGAATTTTGTTACCGGCTCTATCCTGCCTAAGTTTGGCGGGCTGGCCATTCCCAACTACGTGCTGTACGCCATTGTGGTGTTTATCATCATGTGGTTTGTATGGAATAAGACCACCTTCGGCAAGAACATGTTTGCCGTAGGCTCCAACCCGGAGGCGGCCAACGTATCCGGCGTCAACGTATTCTTCACCACCATGATGGTACATACCCTGGCCGGCGTGACCTACGGCTACACGGGCCTGATTGAGTCCGCCCGTATCGCCTCCAACGTGGCCAACACCGGAACCAACTACGAGTCGGACGCCATTGCGGCCTGCGTCATTGGCGGCGTCTCCTTTGTAGGCGGTACCGGTACCGTAGGCGGCGTGCTGCTGGGCGTGGTGCTGCTGCGTATCATCTACGTCTGCCTGCAGTTCCTGTCCGTGGACCAGAACCTGCAGTACGTAATCAAGGGCGCCATCATCCTGCTGGCCTGCTCCATTGATATGCGGAAGTATCTGACCCGGAAATAAGACAGAGGATTTATGCAAAGAAATGAGGAAGAGCGGCGCGGGGGCCCGGCCCCTGGGCCGCAGAGGCAAGAGGTACCGCCGGCAGAGGGAGGGGAATCCCGTCCCGGCCGGCGGTACGGCCTGTTTGGCGTCTCCGCCTACCCGGAAAAAAGCCGGATGGGGGAGCGGCAGCGGGCGGATATGTCCCGGCTGCTGGGGGTGGTTATCGGCGTGATGGCCCTGGCAGTGGTGATTGTTTTGTTCCTTACCCCCATGTCCTCCGGCCTTACCGTAACCTTCGATGCCCTGGGAGGCAGCGCGGTGGAAAGCCAGTCGGTGCGGTATGGGGAAACCCTGGAGGAGCCAGGGGAGACAGTGCGGCCTGGCTACCAGCTGGCCGGCTGGAGCACAGCCCCGGAGGGGGAAGCCCTCTGGGATTTTGAAGCCAATACGGTTACGGAGACCCTGACCCTGTACGCAGTGTGGGTGCCGGACGGGCCGGAGGCTTGAGAAAACGGTAAAATGGAAAACGTTTGAGGCAGTTTCTCTCATAATAGATAGAAAAATCCATAGAAAAAACAGGGAGGTTCAAGGAGACCATGACGAAAGTAACAGACAGCATTCGCTACGTAGGCGTCAACGATCATCAGGTGGACCTGTTTGAGGGCCAGTATGTGGTGCCCCATGGCATGTCCTACAATTCCTATGTAATCCTGGATGAAAAAATCGCGGTAATGGACACGGTGGACATTCATTTTACCCATGAGTGGCTGGACAATATCGCCAATGTGCTGGAAGGGCGCAAGCCGGACTATCTGGTGGTGCAGCATATGGAGCCGGACCATGCGGCCAACATCCAGAATTTTATGAATACCTATCCGGACACTACGGTGGTGGCTACGGCCAAAGCGTTCGCTATGATGGATCATTTCTTTGATATGGATCTGGAAAACCGGAAGCTGGTGGCGGAAAACGGCGGCTCCCTGAGCCTGGGGACCCATGTGCTGAACTTTGTGTACGCCCCCATGGTCCACTGGCCGGAGGTAATGGTAACTTATGAAAGCACCCAGAAGGTGCTGTTCTCCGCGGACGGCTTCGGCAAGTTTGGAGCCCTGGACGTGGAGGAAGAGTGGGACGACGAGGCCCGCCGTTACTTTATCGGGATTGTGGGCAAGTACGGCCCTCAGGTCCAGGCGCTGCTGAAGGCGGCCGCAGGCCTGGATATTTCCATGATCTGCCCGCTGCATGGCCCTATCCTGAAGGAAAACCTGGGACATTATCTGGAGAAATACGATATTTGGTCTTCCTATGCGGTGGAAAAGGAAGGCATCCTGATTGCCTACACCTCGGTTTACGGCCACACCCAAAAGGCGGTGGAGGCGCTGGCTTCCAAGCTGAAATCCAAGGGCTGCCCGGAGGTGGTGGTCTGCGACCTGGCCCGGGAGGATATGGCCCAGGCGGTGGCCAACGCTTTCCGCTACAGCAAGCTGGTGCTGGCTACTACCACCTACAACGCCGGGATTTTCCCCTTTATGCGGGATTTCATTGAGCATCTGACCGAGCGGAATTTCCAGAACCGGACCATCGGCCTGATTGAAAATGGATCCTGGGCGCCGCTGGCAGCCAAGGTGATGAAAGGAATGCTGGCGGACAGCAAAAAGATTACCTGGCTGAACACCACGGTGCGGATCCTCTCTTCGGTCAAGGCGGATACCATGGAGCAGTTGGAGGCCATGGCGGACGAGCTGTGCCGGGAATATGTGGCCCAGTCCCCGGACGCGGCCAACAAGAACGACCTGACTGCCCTGTACCGGATTGGCTACGGCCTGTACGTGGCTACCTCCCATGACGGGAAACGGGACAACGGCATGATTATTAACTCTGTGACCCAGGTTTCCGATAACCCCAACCGGGTGGCGGTGAATATTAACAAAGCCAATTATACCTACCATGTGGTCCGCCAGACCGGGATTTTGAATATCAACTGCCTGTCGGTGGACGCCCCCTTCTCTGTGTTTGAGAACTTTGGCTTCCAGAGCGGGCGGGTGGCGGACAAGTTTGCCGGCTGGGCGGAGGTGCGCTCGGACAATGGCCTGCGGATCCTGCCTCAGTATATCAACGCGGTGCTGTCCTTAAAGGTGGAGCAGCATGTGGATTTAGGCTCCCACGGTATGTTTATCTGCTCGGTTACCGAGGCCCGGGTCATGAGCGACAAGGAGACCATGACCTACACCTATTATCAGAACCATGTAAAGCCTAAGCCCCAGACCGAAGGCAAAAAAGGCTTTGTCTGCAAGATCTGCGGGTATATTTATGAGGGCGACGTACTTCCGGAGGATTTCGTGTGCCCGCTGTGCAAGCACGGCGCTGCGGATTTTGAGCCGATTCAGTAAAAAAAGGCTTGGAAAATCCTGAATTCGGGTGTATAATAAAACGGATTTTTGTATAAGTATGCCGTTTTGCCCAAAGGGTATACAGGAAAGGAGTGCATCACCAATGGAAAAGAAAAACATCGATTGGGCGAATCTTGGTTTTAATTACATTAAAACGGATAAAAGATACGTCTCCCACTACAAGGACGGCGCCTGGGATGAAGGCGCGCTGATCGAAGATGGCAATGTGGTTATTTCGGAAAGCGCCGGGGTGCTCCAGTATGCCCAGACCTGCTTTGAAGGGCTGAAGGCGTACACCACGGCGGACGGCCGGATTGTGACCTTCCGGCCGGATCTGAACGCGGAACGGATGGAGGCTTCCGCCAAGCGGCTGGAAATGCCGGCTTTCCCCAGGGACCGGTTCCTGGACGCGGTGCGGCAGGTGGTAAAGGCCAACGCGGCCTACGTGCCTCCCTACGGTTCCGGCGCTACCCTGTATATCCGTCCCTTTATGTTTGGCAGCGACGCGGTAATCGGCGTCCAGCCCTCTGCGGAGTACCAGTTCCGGGTGTTCTGCACGCCGGTAGGCCCGTACTTTAAAGGCGGCGCCAAGCCCATTACCATCCGCGTCTCGGATTTTGACCGGGCGGCGCCCAATGGGACCGGCCATATCAAGGCAGGCCTGAACTACGCCATGAGCCTGCACGCCATTATGGATGCGCACCGCCAGGGCTTCGATGAGAACATGTACCTGGATCCGGGAACCCGCACCAAGGTGGAGGAGACCGGCGGCGCCAACTTCCTGTTTGTGACAAAGGATGGGAAAGTGGTAACCCCCAAGTCCTCCAGCATCCTGCCTTCGGTAACCCGCCGCTCTTTGATCTATGTGGCGGAGAAATACCTGGGGCTTGCGGTGGAAGAGAGAGAGGTTTTCTTCGACGAGGTGAAGGATTTTGCCGAGTGCGGCCTGTGCGGCACCGCCGCCGTCATCTCCCCGGTAGGCAAGATTGTGGATCACGGCAAGGAAATCTGCTTCCCTACCGGTATGGAAAAGATGGGCCCCACCGTCCAGAAGCTGTACGACACCCTTACCGGCATCCAGATGGGCCGGATTGAGGCGCCGGAAGGCTGGATCTACGAAATTCAGTAAAAAAGCGGAAAGAGCCAAATAGGAGATCCCAATCCGCTTTTCCATAAAGCTGGCAGGCGGCTCTTTTGGCTGGAACGCCTGGCAGGGGAAATGGATTGACAAGGCTCGGTAAAAAAATACAATAAAGGATGGAAGGGGAGAATGCCATGTCCATCTTACAGAGGAAACAGCCAGAAGCTTCGGAAAAAAACGGGTACCTGCTGTGGGGCCTGATCGCGCTGGAATTGTTTATGTCTTTTTCTTTCCTGGGGTATATCCATATAGAGCCTATTTCCATGACTTTTGTGTATATTCCGGTTCTGGCGGCCGGCTGCCTTCTGGGCCCCTGGGAAGCGGCGCTGCTGGGCGCGGTATTCGGCCTGGCCTCTATGTGGAAGGCCTCCGCTTTCTATGTGGGCACCGGAGACGCCATCTTTTCCCCCCTTGCCAGCGGGAAGCCGCTGCAAAGCGTGCTCCTGAGCGTAGGGGCCCGGGCGCTGTTTGGCCTGGCGGCAGGGCTTTTGTACCGGGCCGCCATGAAGGGGAAGCATCCCCAGGCGGGGCTTCTGGCGGTAACCACCTTTGGCAGGACCCTTCACACCTTTTTTGTATACGCCTTTATGGGAGTCCTATTTCCGGAGGCCGGCCATACGGCCTGGGACGCCCTGAAGGGGATGGCGGAATGGGACTTTTTTGTGGTGGCGGTCCTGACCGATGGGATCGTCCTGGGGATCTACCGGTTTCTCCGGTCCGGCCTGGTACGGCAGGCCCTGCGCCGGAGCCGCCGGCAGGAACCGGATCCGGCCCGGGAGGCAGGCCGGCGCAGAGGCATCGCCGGGATGATCGTATTGGTGCGGGCGTGTTCGTTCAGCGTCGCCCTTTACTTTACCAACCGGCTGGGAATTGTAATGTCCCGGTACGGCATCCGGCTTACGGATCCGATTTCCTATGACATGATGCATTTGCAGATCCAGTTTCTGCTGGGAATGATTTCCCTGGCCCTTTTGGTCATTTTGGTGGTTGTGCTGTACCTGAAGAACTTTGACTATCTGTACTATGAGGCGGGGCTGGACGGCCTTACCGGCTTGCTGAGCCGGGGGCAGTTTTTCCAGGCAGGAGAAAAGGCGCTGGGGGAAAGGGAGCCTGGCCAGCCGGAACCGGGATATTTTATTATTTTAGATGTGGATGCTTTTAAGGAAATTAACGACCGGTTCGGCCATCCTGCCGGGGACCAGGTGCTCCGGGGCGTGGCGGATTGCCTCCGGAGGGAGTTTGGCTCCCACGGGATCCTGGGCCGCCTCGGCGGGGATGAGTTTGTGGCGCTGGCGCGCCGGTCCATGTCTCTTTCGGAAGCAGAGGCCGCGCTGGAACGGTTCCGGCAGAAAGTGGCTCAAATCCCTTTGCCGGAAGGGACGGTAACCTGCAGCATAGGGGCGATCCCCCTGGAAGAATCCCTTTCCCTGGAGGAATTGTACCGCAGGGCGGACCGGCTTTTGTACGAGGCCAAGCAGAATGGGAAAAATCAATTTGTATCCGGGGCTACAGGTTCTCCGCCTGCAGCTCCGGCTGACGTCCAATTTCCTTCCGGTACAGCAGCCAGTAAATGCCGCCGTAAAGAAGAATCCCACTGAACATGTCGATGGCGGAGTGCTGTTTGACAAAGAGGGTGGAAAGGATAATCAGAATGGACAGGCCCCACACAGCCCGGCGGAAGCCCCGGTATTTTTTCAGGCTCCGGCACCGGTCCAGCGAGGAGGCTACGGCCATGGTGGTAAAGACGTGCATGCTGGGCAGCACGTTGGTGGAGGTATCCACCTGGTAGATCATCCGCACCAGATCCACAAAGATATTTTCCCCGGCCGCCAGGGCAGGGCGCAGGTTCTGCCCGTTGGGGTAAAGCCAGGAGATCAGCAGGAACAGCGTAAGCCCTATGGCCATGCTAAGGCAGAACTGCCAATATTCCCGAACGTTCCGGTGAAACAGGGCGAAATAGCCTACCGCCGCGCCGATAAAGGGGAACCAGAGCAGGTAGGGCAGGATAAAGTATTCACAGAAGGGGATCCAGTCGTCCAGCACCGTGTGAAGAAGGTGCAGCCGCTGGGGCGTGTGGTTTTCCAGCGCCCAGAAGGCAGCCATATAGAGGGCATAATAAAGGGGGATCACCCAGAGTCTTTTTTTGGAAAAGAAACGGCTTAACATACGGCACCTGCTTTCCATCCCTAGAATCCCGCCGGGGCGGAATCTCGCGATTTTTGTCATATTTTGCTTGCTGGGTTCAGTATATCACGAAGGGCCTAGGGAATACAATAAAAAATATGGAGGAAAAAACGGAGAATTCCGAAAGATTTTCAAAAGATTACGAGGAATTAAGCACCTCCGAAAAGCTTTGACAAGTCTCGGATTTGGAGGTATAATCAGGCTACAATTGAATCAATCTTCAGGGCAGGGTGAAATTCCCGATCGGCGGTACAGTCCGCGAGCGCGCAAGCGCAGGATTTGGTGCGATTCCAAAACCGACAGTATAGTCTGGATGAAAGAAGAGGAAATGTGCGGAAGCTTTCTGTGAAGGCGGCCTGGCAAAGGCGTTTTCCGGAAGAAGGAGGCCCTGGAACGTGCAAACGGTTCCAGGTTTTTCTTTTTTAAGCTTCTTCTTTCGAGAAAGAAGGCCCTGGACCAGACTGCGGTTCAGGGCTTTTGCATTGGGCGGGGCTGGATTTTAGAGGCGGCTTCCGCCGGTTAGGAGGCGGTATGGGATGAAGGACTGGGACTATATGGGCATGGCGCTGGCTTTGGCCAAGGAAGGCTGCGGCTGGGTTTCCCCCAACCCTATGGTAGGGGCGGTGGTGGTAAAGGAGGGGCGGGTGATTGGCCAGGGCTACCACGCCCGGTATGGGGAAAAGCACGCGGAGCGAAACGCCTTGGAAGCCTGCCAGGAATCCCCGGCCGGGGCCACCCTCTATGTGACCCTGGAGCCCTGCTGCCACCATGGCAAGCAGCCGCCCTGCGTGGACGCGATCCTGGAGGCAGGCATCCGCCGGGTGGTGGTGGGATCCGGGGATCCCAATCCTTTGGTCAATGGGAAAGGGACGGCCATTCTCCGGGCCCACGGCGTGGAGGTGACGGAAGGGGTGATGCAGGAAGAATGCGACCGGCTGAACCGGGTGTTTTTCCACTACATCCGCACGGGCCGCCCTTACGTGGCGCTGAAGTACGCCATGACCCTGGATGGGAAAACCGCGGCTTATACCGGCGCTTCCCGCTGGATTACCGGGGAGGAAGCGCGTCGTCACGTGCACCGGCTGCGCCACCGGTACCGGGGGATCCTGGTAGGGGCAGGAACGGTGCTGGCAGACGACCCGCTGCTGACCTGCCGCATGGAAGGGGGCCGGAACCCGGTGCGGATTGTCTGCGACAGCCGGTTAAGGATCCCCCTTTCCTCCCAGCTGGCACAGACGGCGCGGGAGATCCCCACCATTCTGGCCGTCTGCCGCCCAGGGGAGGGCGGGGTGCCGGGCACGGCGTCCGCGGCAGCTCCGGGTACGGCTGCCCCAGCAATGCCGGAGCCTACGGCCTCTGCCTGGAAGGCGCGGGCGGAGCGGTTCCGGCAGGCAGGCTGCCAGGTATGGGAACTGCCGGGGCACGGCGGACAGGTGGACTTGGCAGCGCTGCTGGACCGGCTGGGCCAGGAACAGATCGACAGCGTCCTGGTGGAAGGCGGCGGAACGCTAGGCTGGTCCTTCCTCTGGGAAGGGCTGGCGCAGCGGGTGTTTGCTTACCTGGCCCCCAAAATCCTGGGCGGCAGGCAGGCGCCGACTCCGGTGGAGGGCCAAGGCTTCCCTTCCCCAGGAGAGGCGGTGCGCCTGAAAACGGAGGCTGTCCTTCGGCTGGGGGAGGATATTTTGGTGGAAAGCGAGGTGATTCCCTGTGTTCACAGGATTGATTGAAGAAGTGGGCCATATCCGGAGCATCCGCCGCGGCCGTCTTTCCGCAGTGCTGGAGGTGGAGGCCCAGATTGTGCTGGAGGGGCTTCGGATTGGGGACAGCGTGGCAGTCAACGGGGTCTGCCTGACGGTGGTCCGGACCGGGAACCGGTTTTTTGAGGCGGATGTGATGCACGAAACCCTGAACCGTTCGGCGCTTTCGGCCCTGGGACCGGGAATCCCGGTGAACCTGGAGCGGGCGATGCCGGCGGACGGCCGTTTTGGCGGCCACCTGGTGGCGGGGCATGCGGACGGAACCGGAACCATTTCCCAGGTGCGGCAGGACGATACAGCCATCTGGTATACGGTACGGGCGGCCCCTTCCCTGCTGCGGTATGTGGTGGAGAAGGGATCCATTGCCATCGATGGCATCAGCCTGACGGTGGCATCGGTGACGGAGCAAGATTTTTCTGTTTCCGTGATTCCCCACACCGCCCGCGCCACTGCGCTGCAGGCCAAGAAGGCTGGGGCTTTGGTGAATCTGGAAACCGACATCATTGGGAAATATGTGGAAAAGCTGCTGCAGTCAGCCGGAAATGGGGCCGCCGGAAACGGGGCCGCCGGAAACAAAGGCGGCGTCACCTGGGAGCTGCTGGCAAAAAACGGGTTTTGCTGAACCGGAAGGAGAGAAAAATGGTTTCATTTAGCAGGATTGAGGAAGCGCTGGAGGCGCTGCGGGCGGGCCGGATTATCCTGGCAACCGATGACCCGGACCGGGAAAACGAGGGGGATTTTATCTGCGCCGCCCAGTTTGCCACCACCGAAAATGTGAATTTTATGGCCACCTATGGAAAGGGGCTGATCTGCATGCCCATGTCGGAGGAATACGTGGGGAAACTTCAGATTCCCCAGATGGTGGCCAGCAACACCGACAACCACGAAACCGCCTTTACGGTTTCCATTGACTACGCCAGCACCACCACAGGGATTTCCGCGGCGGAGCGCTCGGTGACGGCCCGCAAGTGCGTGGAGGAGGGGGTACGGCCGGAGGACTTCCGCAGGCCTGGCCACATGTTTCCCCTGCTGGCCCGGAAAAACGGCGTATTGGAGCGGAACGGCCATACGGAAGCTACCGTGGACTTGCTGCGCCTGGCCGGGCTGAAAACCTGCGGTCTTTGCTGTGAGATTATGCGGGAGGACGGCACTATGATGCGGACCCAGGAACTGGCGGAGCTGGCCCAGCGCTGGCAGATGCCGTTTATCACCATCCGGGACCTGCAGAATTACCGGAAGCTCCACGAAAAGCTGGTGGACCGGGTAACGGTGACCCGCATGCCCACCCGGTACGGGAATTTTGTGGCTTACGGATATGTGAACCGGCTAAATGGGGAGCACCATGTGGCGCTGGTCAAAGGGGAAATCGGGGCAGGGGAGAATGTCCTCTGCCGGGTTCACTCGGAGTGCTTGACCGGGGATACCTTCGGCTCTCTCCGGTGCGACTGCGGCCAGCAGCTGGCTTCCGCCCTGACGCAGATTGAGGCGGAGGGCCGGGGCGTGCTGCTTTATATGCGGCAGGAGGGCCGGGGCATCGGCCTGATCAATAAGCTGCGGGCTTATGAGCTGCAGGAGCAGGGGATGGATACGGTGGAAGCCAACTTGGCCCTGGGCTTTGGCGAGGACGAGCGGGAGTACTACATAGGGGCCCAGATCCTGCGGGATTTGGGGGTGCGGACCATGCGCCTGCTGACCAACAACCCAGATAAGGTGTACCAGCTTTCCGGCTTCGGGCTGGAAATTGTGGAGCGGGTGCCAATCCAAATGGAAGCCACGGCCTACGACCGCTCCTATCTGCTGACCAAACAGAAAAAAATGGGACATCTGCTGAAATATTGACGGCGCAGTTGGCGGGAAATTTTCGTATGGCACCCTTGCCAGGGCGGGCGGGATATACTCGCCAGAGCGGGCGGGACATACTCGCCAGGGCAGGCCGGATATACTTGCCAAGGCGGGTTGGACATGCTCGCTAGGGCGGGTTGGAACGAATTTTGCAAGAAAAATGAGTATCTCAGGAGGAAAAACATGAAGGTTTTGGAAGGAAAACTGACAGCACAGAATATGCGGGTTGGGATTGTAGCCTCCCGGTTCAACGAGTTTATCACCTCCCGGCTGCTGGGAGGGGCCCTGGATGGTCTGAAGCGCCGGGGCGTTTCGGAGGAAGACGTACAGGTAGCTTGGGTGCCCGGGGCTTTTGAAATTCCTTTGATTGCCTCCAAAATGGCCAAGAGCCGCCGGTACGATGCGGTGATTTGCCTGGGAGCGGTTATCCGGGGCAGCACCAGCCATTACGATTATGTTTGTAATGAAGTGTCCAAAGGGATTGCCGCCGTCTCGCTGGAAACCGGCGTACCGGTGCTGTTTGGCGTGCTGACCACAGAGAATATTGAGCAGGCCATTGAGCGCGCCGGCACCAAGGCGGGAAACAAAGGCTCGGAATGCGCGGAAAGCGCGGTGGAAATGGTCAATCTGATCCGCCAGCTGGAGCAGGCGGAATAAATGGGAAGCCTTGCCAACGCATACCGGCTGCATGGGATAAAGAAATATTCTGCGGCGGAGCCATAACCTGTGTTGTGGCTCCTTTTTTTATGGCAGTGATGGCTTGGAATTGGGGAAAAACGGTTCCCAGAGCAATTTCAGCAGAAAAATCCGTCTGCCCACAAGGCAGGACGGCTTTTTGTGAGAATTTTTCCCCAAAAGCCGTTTGGATCGGCTGGGCCTGCATTTTATCCTTAAGGGAGCCGCCACCGAGGCAAAGAGAATTTGAAAATTCTTTTCGGAATTCCTTTCGGGAATTTGCCATTTGCAGGAGTGGGGTTCCCCTTCCTGGATTTTTGTGCTAGAATCAAAGCCATGAGGAAAGAACATACCCCGTATGGTTTTGAAAAATTTTGCGCCCAGGCCGTGGGCGGGATCACGCTGGTAATTTTGGCGGTGCTTCTGTTGTTCAGCGCCTGCGTTACCTGCCTTGTATACGGCGGCACCGAGGTGGTGGAATACGAGGCGGATTTTCCCTGGCTCCACGCAGTGGCCCTCTTGGTATTTGTGGGGGTGGGAGCCGCGTGGATCCGGTATAAGGCCGCCCGGGAACCAGAGGCCGGAAGCTCCCCGCGGAGGCCGGAAGGCTTCTTCCCCAGCCGGGCCGCATGGCTGCTGGCGATAGCCTATCTGCTTTGGCTTCTCTTGACCTTGCTGCTGCCCATATCCGACCAGGCGTACTGCATCCGTTCTGCCAAGGGGCTGGTGGAAGGCGATTCCAGCAGCTGGGAGGTAGGCGGCTATGCCTGGCAGTACCCCAACCAGAATGGGCTGATCCTCTTTTTTTCTTTGCTGTACCGGATATTTGGGGAGGCCACCGGCTTTGCGGTGCAGGTGCTGAACATACCGGCCTTGGGCTTAGGGATCGGGTATCTGTACCGGATGATGAGAAAGGAAAGCGGCTCCGTGCGTCCCTGGATGTGGTGGGTGCTGGCCCTTTGCCTGCCCTTTACGTTTTACATTACCTTTTCATACGGCACGATATTTGGCTTTGCGGCCTCTATGGCCGCCTGCTGGTATACGCTTTCCTTCCTGGAGACGCCGGGGCTCCCCGCCCTGTGGAAGGCAGGAGGCGCGCTGGCCCTGGCGGTGAATTTCAAATCCAACTACAGCATTGTGGCGGTGGCGTTGGTGCTTCTTTGCCTGGCGCTGGCCCTGGCACGGAGAAGATGGCAGCCTTTGGCGCTGGCGGCAGCTTTGGCGGCCAGCTGCCTGGCCGGTTCCCAGCTGGTGACCGCCGCCGTCGAGGGCATCACCGGCCAGAAGGTGGAGGAAGGGATTCCCAAGCTGGCCTGGGTGGAGATGGGCCTGCGGGAAGGAACCCGGGGGCCTGGGTGGTTTAATTTCTACATCTGGAATGTTATGGAGGAAGCGGGGGACGACAGCCAGAAGGCAGCGGAATTGGTTCGGGAGGACCTGGCGGATACCCTCCGGGAAATGAAGGAGCATCCGGCGGAGGCCGCGGATTTCTTCGCACGGAAAATTGCTTCCCTTTGGAGCGAGCCCACCTTCCAGAGCGTGTGGATCCAGGAGGTGAAGGGCTCGGCGCTGCCCCATCCGGAGTTTGTGAACAGCCTGCTCCACCGGGAAGGCGTTTGGAACAGGCTCTACGTGGCGGCCTGCAACCTGTTTCAAACCTTTGTCTATTTCTTCAGCCTGGCGTGGCTGGCCTGGCGGTGGCGGAGAAATTCCCTCTGCCAGCTTTTGCCGGCCATCATTTTCCTGGGAGGCTTCCTGTTCCATCTGGTGTGGGAGGCGAAGGGACAGTACAGCGTGTTTTATTTCTTCCTTTTGGTTCCCTACGCTCTCCAGGGATGGCGGGCGTGCGCCGGACGCGCGGCAGGCTGGTGGGAAAAATGGGAGAAAAAGGCTCATAACGGAAGGAGAACAGCATGATTCAGCAGCCTGTCTTGTACATTGTGATCCCCTGCTACAACGAGGAGGAGGTCCTGCCTATTACCGCCCCCATGTTCCGGGAAAAGCTGAGGCAGCTGGTGGCACAGGGGGCCATCAGCGAAAAAAGCCGGATCCTGTTTGTCAACGATGGCAGCAAGGATGGGACCTGGGAGATTATCCAGGGGCTGGCCCGTCAGGACGAGCACTACCTGGGGATCTGCCAGAGCCGGAACCGGGGCCATCAGAATGCGGTGCTGGCGGGGCTGATGGAGGCCAAGGACCGGGCGGACATTACCATTTCCATCGACTGCGATGGGCAGGATGACATCCATGCCATGGACCGGATGGTGGAGGCCTACGTCAAGGGCTCGGAGGTGGTCTACGGGGTCCGCAGCCGCCGGGACACGGACACATTCTTTAAGCGCTTTACGGCAGAGGGCTTTTATCACCTGATGCGCTGGATGGGGGCGGAGGTGGTGTTCAACCATGCGGACTACCGGCTGATTTCCTCCCGGGTGCTGCAGGAGTTCGCCAATTTCAAGGAGGTAAACCTGTTCCTCCGGGGCCTAATCCCGCTGGTAGGCTTCCCCAGCACCTGCGTCTACTATGAGCGCCGTGAGCGGCTGGCGGGCAAAAGCCACTACCCGCTGCGGAAAATGCTGGCGCTGGCCTTCAACGGCATTACCAGCCTCAGCGTAAAGCCGATCCGCATGATCACCGCCCTGGGCTGTGTGGTTTCGGTGCTGGGCTTCCTGGCGGTTATCTGGGCCATTGTCATGGCTGTGCTGGGAAAGACCATCGCCGGGTGGGCCAGCACCGTCTGCATTATCTGCTTCCTGGGTGGCATCCAGCTGCTGAGCCTGGGCGTAATTGGGGAGTATATCGGGAAGATTTACCTGGAGACCAAGCAGCGCCCCCGGTACATTATCAGCCAGCGGACGTATGACGGCGGCCCGGAGGCGCCGGAAAAAGATTGCCAATAGGCTTGCATTTTCCGCCTGGGTTTGCTATACTTTTGGCGTCGGCCTGGGAGACAGGCCGGAAAAAAGCGTACTGACCCTCGAAGGTTTGTCCTGAGAGAAAAGGCGAAGAAAAAGGTGGAATGGACAGAGGCTGCCGGAAGGCGGGCCGGCTGTCTCCTTTGGGAGCGCCGGAACCGTCTGCGGCAGCTTTTTGAATCCCCGGCGGCGCTAAGCGCAGGCTTGGCATCGGAGACGGAGGAAGCGTCCGAATGGCGGGCCGCAGGAAAGAAGAAAGCGTCCGAACGGCGGGCCGCAGGGAAGGAGGAGCATGGGATGGAGACGCGGATTGCCTTGATCGGCATTGTGGTGGAGGATTTGTCCTCTACGGCGCGGATGAACGAGATCCTGCACCAGTATGGAAACTATATCCTGGGGCGCAT
>CALWEC010000253.1 GCA_944376945.1 uncultured Lachnospiraceae bacterium
TCTGGATATTTCATACCTATGTATTATCATAATATATAATACAATGCAAGCAAAAAGTAAGAGAGCAGCAGAAAAATGTTGCTTTTCCGCCACTCTCTCTTCTAATTATGACTTTGCGATTGCCCTATGGCGGATTCTGCTGTTTCCGCAAAGATTTTGGTTGCAAAATCTCCAGGGATATGCTATCGTTACCGAGGAAAAAGAAAGAAACTTTTAGGGCAAATCAAAGACCGCGCAAGCGGAAAGGAGAGTATCGTACGAAGAGAAAGGGTTGTACGCATCTGCGGATTGCCAGTATCCTGGTAATCCTGCTGGGAGCGGGTTCGATTTTGGCCGTCCGGCTGCTGCTGGGCGCGGAGGAAGCATGGGAAGGGCTGACGGAAGCGGCGCTGGGAGGGGCCCTGTGGGGCATTACCGGCCTGTACGTGGTCAATGGGCTGCGGATCCTGGCGGGCCTGCTGGGACTTCTTCTTTCCAATAAAAAGTCCCTCCTGACGGTCATCCTGGGGCTGGTGATTCCGTACTATTACTTCCACAACGCGGTGCGGAACTATAAGGATTGAGAACGGCTTTCCGGAAGAAGCCCACGGGAAGCTCCGTGTAAAGACGGAAAGGCCCTGTGCGGATCCGAACGGAACGCGCAGGGCCCTTTTATAAAAGAAACACCCTTGCGGGGCGGCGCGGCGTGCGCCGGGATGGAAAGGAGTATGGCAAACATGACGACAGCCGAAAAACTAGAGGAACTGCAGGAGAAGGCGCGCAAGGATCCGGCTCTTAAGAAAAAACTGCTGGCGGCCCGGGCGGAAACCGATCCCCTGAAGGCCTTCTGCCAGATAGGCCGGGAGGCAGGGTGCGAGATTTATCCCATGGATATTGTCTGCGCCGGGGAGGAATTTTACGCGGCCATCCGCCGCAGCACCAACGGCGGCGGGGAAAACTCCCCTCTTCTGGAAGGAGAGGACGATTTTTACGAACTGTTTTTTGCCGGCCTGTAAGGGAGGAAACGAATGCTGCAGGAATTTCTGGAATTTCGTGGATCCTGGCGCCGCTATCAACAGCGGGTGCTGGACCGGCTGGAACCGTACCGGACGGATCGGAAGATCCATATCGTGGCGGCGCCGGGCGCGGGCAAGACGGTCCTGGGGATCGAACTGCTTCGCCGCTTGGACCGGCCGGCCCTTATCCTAGCGCCTACCATCACCATCCGGGAGCAGTGGGTGCAGCGGATCCGGGACAATTTCCTGCGCCGCCCAGAGGATGAGGAAGCGTACATCTCCCAGGATCTGCGGGATCCTAAACGGATCACCGTGGCAACCTACCAGGCGCTGCACAGCGCCATGATCCGCTGCGCAGGAACCCTGGAAGAACCAGAGGACGGCGAAGCGGACCAGGAGGCGGCAGAGGAAGAACGGGAGCCGGCGGAGGAGGGCCGGGAACCGGCAGAGGAGGGCCGGGAACCGGCAGAGGAAGAACGGGAGCCGGCGGGCGATCCGGATTTCGATGTGGTGGAGGCGCTGCGGGCCCAGGACCTGGGGACGCTGTGCCTGGACGAATGCCATCACCTGCGCAGCGAATGGTGGAAGGCGCTGGAGCAGTTCCGGAAGCAGTTCCCGGAGATTGCCGCCGTGGCGCTGACGGCCACCCCGCCCTACGATTCCACCCCGGCCCAGTGGGAGCGGTATCTGTCTATGTGCGGGGAGGTGGACGAGGAGATCACCGTGCCGGAACTGGTCAAGGAAGGCACCCTCTGTCCGCATCAGGATTACGTATATTTTAATTACCCAACCCGGGAGGAGGAAGAAAAGCTCCGGGCGTTCCGAAAACGGGCCCAGGAGGCGGTGGAACAGAACCTGGCGGATGAAACCCTGCGGAAGGCGGTGCAGGCGCATCCGTTCCTGAATGGGAAGGCCTCCGAGGAGGCGATGCTGGAAAACCCGTCCTACCTGTCCGCCCTGCTGATCTACCTGGAAGCCTGCGGCCTCCCCTGGCCGGCGGCGCTCCGGGAGCTTTTGGGCTTCCAGCGGCTGCCGGAAATGTCGGAAAAGTGGATGGGCATCCTGCTCCAGGGCTTTCTGTATGAGGACGCGGCTTCCTACCCGGTGGATCCGGCGTACCGGGAGGAAAAGATCCGCTCCCTGAAGGCAGCCGGGCTGCTGGAGAAGCGCCGGGTCTCCCTGGAGGTAAACGAGGCCCTGGAACGGAGCATGATCCATTCCCTGGGCAAGTGCGCCAGCATTCGGGAGATTGTTTTTCACGAATACGGCCATATGGGCGGCCGGCTGCGCCTGCTGATCCTGGCGGATTACATCCGCCGGGAATACGAGCCGGCCCTGGGCCGTCCGGAGAGGCCGGTGGAAAACCTGGGGGTGGTGCCCCTGTTTGAGCAGCTACGCCGGGAGGCGGAGAGCCGCGGCTGCCCGCTGCGCCTGGGCATCCTCTGCGGCTCCCTGGCTGTGATCCCGGCGGAGGCAGGGTACGCGCTGCGGGCCATGGCGGAGGAGCCGGAAAAGCTGCGGCTGGCCCCGGCGGGGAACCTTTCGGATTACGTGGAGGTGGAGGCGGCCGGGGACCGGCATGTCCTGACTGGGCTGGTCACCCGGCTGTTTGAGGCCGGGTACCTGCAGGTGCTGGTGGGGACTAAATCCCTCCTGGGGGAGGGCTGGGATTCCCCCTGCGTCAACGCCCTGATCCTGGCCAGCTTTGTGGGCTCCTACATGCTCAGCAACCAGATGCGGGGCCGGGCCATCCGGGTATTTGCCGGGGACCCGGATAAAACCAGCAACATTTGGCATCTGGTGTGCGTGCGCCCGGCCGGGCTGGTGCGGGAGGAGGACAGCGAGGACTTCCGGAACTTGGCTAGGAGGATGGAGCATTTCCTGGGCCTCCACTACGAGAAGGATTTGATTGAAAACGGGCTGGAACGGCTGTCGGCCATCCAGACGCCCTTTACCCGCGCCCATCTGGATGAGACCAACCGGAGGATGCGGGAGCTTTCCTGCCGCCGGGAGGAGCTGCGGGATCGCTGGCAGCGTTCCCTGGCTTTGTACAGCCAGGTGGAGACGGTGCGGGGGACGGGGGTTAAAACGCCGTTCCTCTCTCCGGTCCTGCTGGTGGATGTGCTTCGGAGTATGCTGCTCCGGGCCGCCGCCGTGCTGCTGGCGGCTGGGATCAGCGGCTGGCTCCTGGCAGGCGGGGAGGCGCGGCATTCCTTCTCCTCCACCGTCTCCCTGGTCTATACGGTGCTGCTGGCGCTCCTGGAGCTGCCCTGCGCCCGAAAGCTGTTTACGGTAGGTACGCCGCTGGGCCGGCTGTCCCTCTACGGGGAAGGCATCCGGCAGGCCTTGGCGGAGAGTGGGCAGCTGGACGCTGGGGAGAGCGTGGTGGAGACCGAATCCTCCGGCCCGTACCATCTGGTGTACCTGAAAGGCGGAACCGGACGGGACAAGGCCTTGTTTGCCCGCTGTGTGCTGGAATTTTTTGGGGAGATGGAAAACCAGCGGTATATCCTGTACCGGAAATCCCGCCGCCGCCGGCTGGACGGCTATTTTGCCGTGCCGGACTGTTTTGCCCGCCGGAGGGAGGACGCGGACCGGTTCGCCGCCTCCATGTCCCGAGCGCTGGGACGGTACCGGGCGGTGTACACCCGGAACGCGGAGGGCCGCCGGATCCTGCTGGAAGGCCGGAAAAAGGCCATGGCCAACCGGCAGCAGCGCTGCCTTTCCCGCCAGCGGGTCAAAGGGGCGCTGGAATAATTTGTCCGCGGCTCCCATATATTGGGGGTAAGGGAGCGCGGGAGTATGAAGAAAGAAGGATTTACCTGTATGTTTGCCAAAAAGATCCGCGGCATCCTGGAAAGGAGTGCTGTGGATCTTTCTTTCTTGGAGGAAATCCGCCTGCGGGCGGGACAGCCTTTGTGCGTCTGCCAGAGCGGCGTCCGCCGATATCTGAAGCCGGACGGCGGAATGTCCGGCCGCTGGCAGGAGGCGTACCAGGTGACTGGGGAGGATATCCGGGAAACTTTGGAATACGTGAGCCGGTATTCTCTCTACGCCTTTGAGGAGGAGCTGCGCCAGGGATTTATTACCGTTCCCGGCGGCCACCGGGTAGGATTGGCCGGGAAAGCGGTGGTGCAGGGCGGGGAGATCCGGGGCCTAAAATACATTTCGTTCCTGAATGTACGCCTGGCCCATCAGGTCCGGGGGTGCGCGGACCGGGTGCTTCCCTATCTGTGGAAGGGAGACCGGCTCTGTCATACGCTGATCGTCTCCCCGCCCCGGCTGGGCAAAACCACCCTGCTGCGGGACATTATCCGGCAGGTATCCAACGGAGGCGTCCATCCGCCCCGGACCGTGGGGGTGGTGGACGAGCGTTCGGAGCTGGGGGCTTGTTCCTGCGGGATTCCCCAGAACGACCTGGGTCGGCACACGGATGTGCTGGACGGCTGCACCAAGGCGGAAGGCATCCGGCTGCTCCTGCGCACCATGTCCCCGGAAGTGCTGGCGGTGGACGAGGTGGGAAGCCAGGAGGATCTGGAGGCCCTGTCCTACAGCCTCCACTGCGGCTGCGCCATCCTGGCCACGGTCCATGGAAGCTCCCTGGAGGATCTGCGCCGGAAGCCGGTGCTGAGCCGCCTGGTGGAGGAGGGGATTTTTCAGCGCTACCTGATTCTTTCCGCGGACGCCGGCGGCTTGGTAAAATGGCGTGTCCAGGACGCGGCGGCCAAAACCCTGTGGGAGGGCAGCCGTTGAAGGCGGCCGGGCTCCTGCTGATCTTTTTGGCCTGCAGCGGCCTGGGGCTGGCGGCAGGGGAGGCGGCGGAGAAGCGGCTGACGGCCATGGAGCAGGTGGAAAAGCTGATCCAGCTGCTGGAGGGGGAACTGCGCTGCTCCTATATCCCCTTCCCCCAGGCGTTCCGGCAGGTGGCCTCCCGGATGGCCCCTCCTTGGGAGGCCTTCCTGCTGAAAATGGCCCGCCGCCTGGAGGAAATGTCCGGGGAACGGCTGCGGAAGGTGTGGGAGGAAGAGGTGGACGGGCTTCCGGCGGAATGCGGCCTGCGGGAGGAAGAACGGCGGGAATTGGCGTCCCTGGGGAAGGAACTGGGATATCTGGATCTGGCCATGCAGCTGAACACCCTGGAACATTTCCGGGAGCGCTGGGGCAGGCAGATGGAGGAGATACGCAGGGATCTTCCGGCCCGGAAACGGATTTTCCGGTATTTGGGGATTTCGGCCGGGCTGACGCTGGCTTTGATTTTGCTGTGAGGGAGGGCAAATGGACATCAACTTGATTTTTCGGATTGCCGCGGTGGGGATTTTGGTCTCCGTCCTCTGCCAGGTGCTGAAACACAGCGGCCGGGAGGAGCACGCGTTCCTCACCAGCATGGCCGGGCTCCTGCTGGTCTTATATTGGCTGATCCCCTATATCTACGATCTGTTCCAGACCATTCGGGACCTGTTTGCGCTATGAGGAGGGAGAAAGTTGGAAATGGTGGCGGTGGCCTGCGCCGGCGTCCTGATTGTACTGGCGGCGATCCCGCTGCGGGCGGTAAAGCCGGAATACAGCCTGCTGCTGTCCCTGGCAGGCACGCTTTTGATCTTTTTCTACTGCCTGGGCACCGTGTCGGGCATTCTGGAATGGATCCAGCGGATCCAGGAGTACCTGGCGATGGAGCCAGTGTACCTGGAGACCTTGCTCAAGATTATCGGGATTACCTATGTGGCGGAGTTTGCCTCCAGCCTGTGCCGGGACGCAGGGTACCAGGCGGTAGGGACCCAGATCGAGATTTTCGGGAAGCTGACGGTGCTGGCGGTCAGCATGCCCATCCTGCTGGCGCTGCTGGACGCCTTGGATTCCTTCCTGTCCTGAAAGCGGCGGCGGTGCTGCTGGCTTTGGTTCTGCTTTTCTGGCCCTGCGCCGCCTGGCCGGCAGGCACGGAAGTGGAGGATTATGATTTTTCAGATCTGGAGGAGTATCTGGATCAGGAGCTGGGCGGCTCGGCCGGCGGCTTTGAGGAAATGCTGCGGCAGGTGGCGGCGGGGGATTTGGCGGGAGCGTTTTCCGAGGGGCTTCAGATGGCTCGGGACGCCCTGTTTTCGGAACTTTCCGCCAACCAGAGCGCCGTGCGGCAGGCCATCTTAATCGCGCTGTTCGGCGCGCTGCTGACCTATCTGGCGGACGCCTTTTCGGAAAATACCGTAGGGGAAACCAGCTTTTACGTCAGCTATCTGCTGCTGGCAGCGGTGCTGTTTTCCGCCTTCCATGCCAGCCTGGAGATCTGTACCCAGGTGCTGGAGACGCTGCTGGGTTTTTTGACCCTGCTGATCCCGGTGTTTTTTATGGCCGTGGCCTATGCCGGCGGCACCGCCACCTCCCTAGGGTTCTATCAGCTGGCCCTGTTGGCGGTAGGAGGGGTCCAATGGCTGTTCCTGACGTTTCTGGTGCCGGCCATTGAGATCTATGTGACGCTGCTGCTGGTCAATTCCCTGTCCCGGGAGGATTTCCTGTCCCGGCTGGCGGGGCTTTTGCGGACGGCGGCGGAATGGGGCATGAAGTCCCTCCTGGGCCTGATCCTAGGGCTGAACCTGGTGCAGGGGCTGGTGCTGCCTTTGGTGGATTCGGTAAAGTCCGCGGCGCTTCGGAAGGCGGTTTCCGCCATCCCCTGGGTGGGGAATGGAGCGGACGCGGTGGGGCAGGTGCTGCTGGGCAGCGGGGCGCTGATTAAAAATGCCATCGGTACGGCGGCGCTGATCTTCCTGATCTTGCTTTGCATGGTGCCGGTGCTGAAGCTGGCGCTGATTTCCCTGCTGTACCAGGGGGCGGCGGCTGTGGTGCAGCCGGCGGCAGACCGGAGGATTGTAGCCTGCATCAGCGCGGTGGGAAGCGGCACCCGGCTGCTGCTGAAGCTGGTGCTCTATACGTTGGTGCTGTTTCTGGTGACGGTGGCCCTGGTCTGCGCGGCCTCCAACGCCAGCTATTACGCGGGGTAGAAATGACAGGCTTATTGGAATGGGTAAAAAAGCTGGCGGCGTATCTGATTGTCAGCCAGCTGTTGTTCCAGCTGCTGCCGCATCCACGGTACCGCAAATACCTGCGGTTTTTTTCCGGGCTGGTCCTGGTGCTGCTGGTGGCGTCCCCTCTGCTGGGGGCCGGCGGCCTGAAGCAGCGGCTGGTGGAGTCCTTGGATTCCCTGGGAGCCTTTCCGGCCTCCGGGGAAGCCGCCGGTATCCTGGATCAGGCGGAGGAGGCCCGGCAGGAAGGCCTGGAAGCGGAATACCAGGCCCTCCTGCGAAGCCAGGTGGAAACGGCGGCGGCCGCCTACGGCTATCAGGTAGTTTCCCTTTCCGCCCAGGTGGAATGGGAGGAAACGGCGGAAGCTTTTGGGGAGGTGCAGTGGCTGTCGGTGGAATTGTCCAGGGAACCGCCGGCGGAAATCTGGATAGAACCGGTGCAGGTGGGGAAGGAAAGCGGCGGCCAGGAGCCAGAGGCTTTGATCCAGGATCTGGCGGCGCTTTTTCAGATGCCGGCCGAACGGATTACCCTGTCCTTTTCCGGGACAGGGCAGGAGTAGGGGGAGAGGCGTATGGATTTTTGGGCTCGGTGGAGAGAAAAAAAATGGGGCAAGACGGAAAAAATGATCCTGCTGCTGGCCGCAGGGCTCCTGCTGGTGCTGTTTGCCTGGCCGGATTCCGGCGGGAACACACCGGAGGAGGCGGCGGAATCCGCTGCCGTGGCGGGAGGAGAGGAGGAAGTCCCCTATGAGGAAAGGCTGGAGGAGCGGCTGGAGGACATCCTTTCCCAGGTAGAAGGGGCAGGGACGGTGCGGGTGATGGTTACCCTAAAGGACAGCGGGGAAAAAATCCTGCAGGAAGACACCTCCCGGACGGAAAAGCAGGTGGAGGAAACGGACAGCAGCGGCGGCGTCCGCAGCCAGCAGGAAAACTCCTACGATTCCGACACATTCCTGGCAGGCGGAAGCTCCGGCGCGCCCTACGTGATCCAGGAGCAGGTCCCGGAGGTGGAGGGGGTCCTGGTATTGGCAGACGGCGCGGACAGCGCCGCGGTCCAGTCTCAGCTAATGGAAGCGGTACAGGCATTATTCCCGGTGGAAGCTCATAAGATAAGAGTATTAAAACGGGGTTCTGAGTGAAAGGAGCGTATGCAGTGAAACGGGTAATCAAGAAGAACCAGGTGGTCCTCACCCTGCTGGCCGTGATGATCGCGGTGGCCGGGTACCTGAACTACATAAGCCGGGAGGACACAGGGCAAGCTGGGCTGACGGACATTTCCGAGGAAGACATCCTTATGGAAAACCAGGCGGTGGGGGCGGCCTCCGGGGAGACGCAGGCAGGCCAGGGGGAGGAAAGCCAGGCCGGGGAATCCCAGGCACAGCCGGGGGAGGCGGTATTTACCAGCGGCGCCAACGTGGTGGAATTTATGTCGGAGATCAGCCTGAACAAGGAGCAGGTGCGGGCGCGGAACAAGGAATCGCTGCTGGAAATTGTGAACAACGAAAATATTCCGGCAGACCAGAAGCAGGCGGCC
>CALWEC010000254.1 GCA_944376945.1 uncultured Lachnospiraceae bacterium
CAGCCCGGCAGCCCGCTTCCGCCTGTCCGGAATGTTGCTGCCGATAATCAGCAGGCCGTTCGCCGGAATCCGCTCCGCAATCAGGCGGAAGGAATGGCGGATATCCTCTAGATCCTTAAAGAAGTCCAGATGGTCCTCCCGCACGTTAAGGATGACCCCTACCGTAGGGAAAAAGGACAGGAAGCTGTTGGTATATTCGCAGGCCTCTGTGACAAAATACTGGGAATGGCCCACCCGGATGTTGCCGCCGATGCTGTCCAGCATGCCGCCCACGGAAATCGTGGGATCGCAGTGGCCCGCCAGCAGGATTTCCGTTACCATGGAAGTGGTTGTGGTTTTGCCGTGGGTCCCCGATATGGCCACCGCCACCGGATAGTTGCGCATCATCTGCCCCAAAAGCTCCGCCCGGGTCAGGATGGGGATCCCTTTCTGTACCGCCGCCTGGAATTCCTCATTTTCCGGGTGCACCGCCGCCGTATACACCACCGCCTGCACCCCTTCCGCGATATTGGCGGCCCGCTGGCCGTAATAAATCTGCGCCCCGTCCGCCTCCAGCTTTTCCGTCAGCGGAGACCGGGCCATATCCGAACCGCTGATCCGGAACCCGCGCCCCAGGAGCACTTCCGCCAGGCCGCTCATGCTGATGCCGCCGATACCAATAAAATGGATCCATATGGGTCGATTAAAATCAATCTGATACATGGCGCTACTTCCTATCTCTCTTATTCTAGGGGTGCCCCCTGCGCGGCGGCTTCCGCCGGCCCGGCCCACTCCTGTCCGGACACACAAAAGCTGTCATTCCTCCCCTTTCGGTTCGGAATGACAGTCCCATACTGCTTGTTGGATTTACTCTGCCGCGCTTTCGCTGCTTTCCTCTTCCTCCAGGACGCCGGCCATATCGCCCACCACCATCTGGGTGCGGCTGTAATCCGGACGGCTGGCCTGGTAAGCCCGGTACTGATTTACAACCGTTACGCCCAAGGCGATGATCACCGCCAGGGCAAACACGCCGCCGCCGACCTTCCACAGGAACAGTTCCCGCTTTTCTTTCTGGCGTTCCCGCTCTTTCTCCATCCGGCGGTCATATTTTCTGTTGGAATTATTTTTTTCCTCACTCATGGCAGGTTACCTCTCTGCTCTGTAATACTTCTTTTTATTCTACACGGAAAACCTGGTTTTGGCAAGTTTTTTCTGCCGTCCGCCGTTTACGGCTCCAGCACCAAGCGCACCGCCCCGTAGATCCCTGCCTCGTTTCCCAGGGTAGCCAGCCGCAGTTCCGCCTTCCGGCTCAGCATAGGGGTGCGTTTTTCGTATTCCTCCCGCATCAGGCCCAACAGGAATTCCCCTGCCGCCGACACGCCGCCTCCTATGACAAAGGCCTCCGGATCCAGGATGTGGCTGACCCAGGACATGGCCCAGGCCAAATACCGGCCCATGACGGCCGCCGCTTCCCCGGCCAGGGAATCCCCCTCCTTGGCCGCGTCCATCACGTCCTTGGCCGTCAGGTTTTTTATATCCCGCAGAAGGCTGGGGGCTTGGCTGGCCGCCAGCGCCCGCTGCGCCACCCGCACCAGCCCGGTGGCGCTGGCGTACTGCTCCAGGCAGCCTCGGTTGCCGCAGTTGCAGGCCTCCGTCTCCGTAAGATTTACCGTAGTATGGCCGATTTCCCCGGCAATCCCGTGGCTTCCAGAAAGGATCCGGCCGTCTCGGACGGCGCCGCCTCCCACTCCGGTGCCCAGGGTAAACAGGAAGATGCTGGAAAAGCCGGCTCCGCCCCCTTTCCAGGCTTCCCCCAGCGCCGCCACGTTGGCGTCGTTTTCACAGCGAACCAGCGGAAGCCCCAGGCGTTCGCTTAATTCCCGGGCCGGGTAGGCATGGCGCATCCCTACGTTGACGCCTACCTCCATACACCCGTCCGGCAGGATAGGGCCGGGAATCCCCATGCCCACCCCTTGGATTTGGGAAGGGGAGCCGCCTGCCTCCACGGTTTTGCTCAGAATGGACGCGGCAATGTCGTCCAGGATGTATTTCCCATTTTCTCCCAGCCGGGTCGGCAGCTCCCATTTTTCCAGAAGCGTCCCGTCCTCCCGGAAGCGTCCCAGCTTGACGGTGGTCCCGCCAATGTCTACCCCATAATAAAAACTCATGGCTTCCTCCTTGCCGCCTCTGAAGCAGCGTTCCGCGGCCTTCCTCTCTTACGGCTCCAGATACTTTTTCAGCGCGTCCACCCGATCCAGCCGCTCCCAGGTCAGATCCAGATCGGTGCGGCCAAAATGGCCGTAGGCCGCCGTCTGACGGTAAATAGGCCGGCGCAGATCCAGCATTTTGATGATACCAGCCGGGCGCAGGTCAAAGTTTTCCCGGACAATCTCCACCAGCCGGGAATCCGGCAGCCGGCCGGTTCCATAGGTTTCGATATTGATGGAGGTGGGGGTGGCCACGCCGATGGCGTAGGACAGCTGGATCTCACACTTGTCCGCCAGCCCGGCCGCCACCAGGTTTTTGGCCACATAGCGGGCCGCGTAGGCAGCGGAGCGATCCACCTTGGTGCAGTCCTTGCCGGAGAAGGCCCCGCCGCCGTGGCGGGCGTATCCGCCGTAGGTATCCACGATAATCTTCCGGCCGGTAAGGCCGCTATCCCCCTGGGGACCGCCGACCACAAAACGTCCGGTGGGGTTCACATAAAATTTCGTATTTTCCGTAATCATATGGGCCGGCAGGATCGGGTCAAATACGTATTTCTGAATGTCCCGATGAATCTGCTCCTGGGTCACATCCGGGTCGTGCTGGGTGGAAAGCACCACGCAGTCCAGCGCCACAGGGCGGCCGGCCTCGTCGTACTCCACCGTAACCTGCGTCTTTCCATCCGGGCGCAGATACGGAATCACGCCGGTTTTCCGGACTTCCGCCAGGCGGCGGGCCAGCTTGTGGACCAGGGCGATGGGATAAGGCATATATTCCTCCGTCTCATTGGAGGCAAAGCCGAACATCATCCCCTGATCCCCGGCGCCGTAATTGCCCATCTCTTCCTCGCTCATCTCGTGCTCTTTGACTTCCAGGGCTTTGTCCACTCCCATGGCAATATCCGGGGACTGCTCATCGATGGCCACAAATACGCCGCAGGTATTGCCGTCAAAGCCATACTCGGATTTGTTGTAGCCAATGTCCAGTACCACATCCCGGACAATCCGCTGGATATCCACGTAGGCCTTGGTGGTAATCTCCCCCATCACCACCACAAAGCCGGTGTTGGTCAAGGTCTCGCACGCCACCCGGCTCATAGGATCCTGCTCGATCAGCGCGTCCAGGATCGCATCCGAGATCTGGTCGCACATTTTATCCGGATGCCCTTCCGTCACCGATTCCGATGTAAACAGTTTTCTTTCCATTCGTCCTCCTCCATTCTTTCCGCCGTTTTTCGACCGGCCGCCTCCCGGCACGCCGGATCGCGCAGCCGCCGTTTCCCCAGCCTGCTGCTCCGCGCTCTCGCGCTCCCGCAGCGGCCGGCCGCATTCGCACTCCGGCCTACCGGCCTTCCTGCTCATGCTTCCGGCCCCGTCCGATGTCTGTGTGTTCCGCCGTGCCAGCACGCCGGAACACACAGCCGCCGTCCGGGGCTTTCACAAAAAATCGAGCCCGCAAAAAGCGGACTCGTTGAATGGCTTCACCGAATCCTCTTATTGTTCGATTGCTCGCTCAGGTTGGCACCTTCCATGTTTCAGGGGTTGCCGTGATATCATCGATCCTTGGGTCTCCATCACTCTGAATAAGGGGCTCGTTTCTTCTATTTACTTGCAGGTATTACTATACACGATTTTACGTCGTTTGCCAAGAGGTTTTTGCGGAGAATTCGGGGCTTTGCAGAATTTTTAGAGCCAAATTAGAGCCGCTAAGCCAGCTACACTCTGTGTAGCCAGGCCAAGAAACGGCTTTTTACAAGGGGTTTTTGCCCTCTAATTGTCCACGCTGTACCCTTCTCCAGCGCGATACAGTTGCCGCAGCCCTGGCCGGCATGGGCCTCCAGCTCCGGGCCGGTGGGCGCGTCTGCCGGTTCCGGCTGCAACAGGGCAAGGGGCAGGTCAATATTCAGGTGGACGGTCACAAGATAGTGAGCGGTAGTCATAGGTGGTTCCTTCTTAATTTTTTGTAAATTTTAAGGCTATTGAGTTGATCTTGCGTTGCAAATGGCATATACTATAAGTGCAATAAACTTGAAAGGGGCTGATACAATGGCTAACACGACAAATTTCAGCGTCCGTATGGATAGTGACATCAAAAAGCAGTGCGAAACGCTTTACAATGAATTAGGCGTGAACCTTACCACAGCGATCAATGTCTTTCTGCGTCAGTCGCTCCGCGCCGGTGGCTTTCCCTTTGAAGTCAGGCTGGAACAGC
>CALWEC010000255.1 GCA_944376945.1 uncultured Lachnospiraceae bacterium
ATTTGTGCCGGGCGTTTCTGCCGGATTTGGATCCGCCGGGGGAGGAGCTTCTGCGGGATGTCCTTCGGACGGTGCAGGAGCGGGCCGGGCAGTAGGAAGCCTGGAACACCGGGGGAACATGGGGCAGCGGAAAGGAGGAGACAGCGGATGAGGCCATTGCGGCTGACCATGCAGGCGTTTGGTTCTTATGGAAAGCGCACCGAGATCGATTTTGAAAAGCCCAACCAGAACCTGTTTCTGATTACGGGGGATACAGGCGCGGGAAAATCCACGATTTTTGACGCGATGGTATTTGCCCTTTACGGGGAGGCCAGTTCGGGGATCAACCGGAAGGATGGGCTGGAGCTCCAAAGCCAGTACGCAGGGCTGGAGGCGGAGCCTTTTGTGGAATTGTGTTTCCGAGAAGGGGACGGGCCCCAGGCGCCGGTCTACACGGTGCGCCGGGTTCCCCGGCATCTGCGGCGGCTGCGCCGGGGAAGCGGCGTAAAGCCGGAAAGCGGAAGCGTTTCCCTGCGGATGCCCGATGGCTCCGAGTATCCGGCCAAAGAGACGGACCGGAAGCTGCGGGAGATTGTAGGCCTGACCAAGGCCCAGTTTATGCAGGTGGCCATGATTGCCCAGGGGGAATTTATGGAGCTGCTGCGGGCCCGGTCCGACGACCGGAAGGAAATTTTCCGCCGGCTGTTCCACACGGAGCTGTACCAGGAGGTGGCGGAGGAACTGGGGCGGCGGCGGAAAAGCTTGGAGGCGGAGCTGACGGCGGACTGGAAGGCCTGCCAGGGGGAAGCGGCCCGGGTGGCGCCGGTTCCCGGCTGGGCGGAAAGCCAGGACCTGGAAGCTTGGGCGGCCCAGGCGGCCGGCGCGGAACGGTTTTCTGTCACCCACTGGGAAGCGCTGCTGGAAAAGCTGTCCCGTGCCTGCGGCTTTCTGCAGGAACAAAAGGCCCAGGCAGAGAAAAAGCGGCAGGAGGCGGAGGAGCGAAGGGACGCAGGGCTAAAGGCCTTGGCGGCAGCCCAAAGCCTGGAGAAGCTGTTCCTTCAGAAAGACCAGGCGGAAGAAATCTTAGAGGCCTGTCAAGCGGAGGAACCGGCGGTAAGGGAACAGGAACGGTTGGCGTCCCGGATCCTGGAGGCCTGGCAGGTGGAGGCGGTGCACCGGCGGTACGCGGACGCCCAGAAAGGGGCGGCAGACGGGGAGGAACGGCTGAAAAAAGAGCAGGAAGCGCTTCCGGGGCGGAGGCAGGCGGCAGAAGAAGCCCTTGGCCGGAGGGAAGCGGCCCAGGCCCAGCGGGACCGGCAGCTTTTGGCTTACAGCCAGACGGCGGAGCGGGTCCGGCAGGCTTTGGAAGGGCTGGAAAGGGAAAAAGAGGCAAAGAAGAAAGCCTGGGAGCGGCAGGAAGCCTGGGAGCGGGCAGAGGAAAAACGGAAGCAGGCCCAGGAAAATCAGGCTTTGTGGGAGGAGCAGGAAACCCAGTGGCGCCGGCAGGCAGAAGAAAGGCAGGAAGCGCCTGGCCAGCTGCTCTTATGCCGGAGCCAGCTGCGGGAAATTCGGGAGCGCCAGCAGGAAGCCCAGGCGGCCAGGCGGCTTTGGCAGGAAGTCCGGCGGCAAAGGCAGGAGGCGGAGCAGGCAAGGGAGCGGTACGGCAGGATCCGGGAGGAGAGCCGGCAGGCCCTGGCCGTTTACGAGAGGAACCGGCAGGCTTTTTTGGATTCCCAGGCCGGTTTTTTGGCCCGGGAACTGCGGCCTGGGGAGCCTTGCCCCGTGTGCGGTTCCCGGGAGCATCCCCGGCCTTGCCCGGAAACCTCCCTGCCTGCGGACATAAACCGGGACACCCTTAAGCAGGAGGAACAGGAAGCGGCCAAGCTGCGAGAACGGCAGGAACAGCTGGCCGGACAGGCCCAAGAGCAGGCGGCGCGGCTGGCGGAAAAGGAGCAGGCCTTCCGGGAGGCATGGCAGCGCCTTCGGGAGAAAACCGGCGGGGAACAAGCCGCCGGTAAGATGCCGCTGCCGGGGGAACCGGTTTCCCCGGCGGAGGGCCTTCCGGAGATCTTCCAAACCCTGGCGGACCGGGAGGAGGAACTGGAACGGCAGGAAGAGGAATGGCAGCGCCAATGCGCGGTTTGGGAGCGGCTGCGGGAAAAACTGCAGGCGGCGGAGGAAG
Source organism: uncultured Lachnospiraceae bacterium (assembly GCA_944376945.1). Lineage (GTDB taxonomy): Bacteria > Bacillota > Clostridia > Lachnospirales > Lachnospiraceae > Pseudolachnospira. The sequence goes on from CALWEC010000255.1 coordinate 2,162, forward strand.
GCAGGCAGGAAAGAAGGAAGGCGTGGGAAAAGGCCCAGCGGCAGGCGGAGCAGGCGGCGGAGGAGCTGGCTGCCAGCCGCGCCGCCTGGCGGCAGCTTCAGGGGAACCAGGAGTTTCCGGACGAGACGGCGGCCCAGGAGGTCCTGAGAAAAGCCCAGGAGAGCCGGGACGCCGGCGAGGCTTCTTTCCAAAAGGCCCGGAAGCAGGCGGAGCAGGCGGAAGCCGTCTGGAGGCAGACGGAAGCGCTGATCCAGCGGTACCGCCAGGAGCTGCCGGAACGGCGTCAGGCGGTGGAACAGCGGGGAAGGGAATATCAGGAGCTTTGCGGAAGCCTGGGGCTGCCGGAGGCAGAGTGGAGAAGGCTCACCGAAAGGTATACCCGGCAGGAGGCGGAGGCATTCCGCCGGCAGGCAGGAGCCTTCCGGGCCCGGCAGGAAGCCGCCCGGCAGCTGGGACAGTCGGCCCGGGACGCCATCGGCCGCCAGAGGCGGCCGGTGCTGGCCCAGCTGGAACAAGAGTCGGCGGAGGCGGAGGCTGCCTGCCGGGAGGCCCGGGAACGGCAGGAGGCGCTGCTGGCTTCCCTTAAGGCCAACCAAGGGGCGCGGGATGCGCTGGAGGCCCGGCTGGGAAAACGGCGGGAGCAGGCAGCCGCGTACAGCCGGCTGGATTCGCTGTACCGGCGGGTGTCCGGCAGCGTCTCCGGGGGCCGGATGGATCTGGAAACGTATGTCCAGCGGTATTATCTGGAGAAAATTTTGGCGGCGGCCAACCGGCGCTTCCGGGAGATGACCGATGGCCAGTTTGAACTGCGGATGTACAGCCTGGAAAAAGCCGGCGAAGGGAAAAACCGTGGCTTGGATTTGATGGTCTACTCGGCGGTTACCGGCAAGGAGCGGGAGATCCGCACCCTGTCCGGAGGCGAGTCGTTTATGGCGGCTCTTTCGCTGGCGCTGGGTATGGCGGATCAGATCCAGGCGGGTTCCGGCGGCATCCATCTGGACATCCTGTTCCTGGACGAAGGCTTTGGATCCCTGGACGAACGGGCCCGGGGCCAGGCGGTGAAAGTGCTGCAGAAGATGGCCGGCGGTTCCCGGCTGGTGGGGATTATCTCCCATGTGACGGAATTGAAGCAGGAGATGGAGGATCAGCTGCTGGTGACCAAGGACCAGGACGGCAGCCATGTCCGCTGGCAGATCAGCTGAAGGCTGTCCTTTTTAGGACAGCCTTCCTTTAAAATCTTCGTATCCAAATTTTTTCACCAAGGTTACCGCTCCTTCCGTGTCCCGCCAGGCGATGGCAGGCAGGGGCATGCCGTTGAAGGTGTTGTTTTTTACCATGGTGTACAGGGCCATGTCCTCCAGGATCACCGGGTCCCCTTTCCGCAGGGGGGCGTCGAAGGCGTAGTCTCCGATTACGTCCCCGGCCAGGCAGGTGGGGCCGGCCAGCCGGTAGGTAAAGGGCTTTTCCCCTGGTTTTCCGCTGTCCTGGATGGGAGGCCGGTAGGGCATCTCCAGCACGTCCGGCATATGGCAGGCGGCGGAGGTGTCCAGGATCCCAATGTCCATGCCATTGTGGACCAGCTCCAGCACCCGGGAGACCAGGAACCCAGCGTTTAGCACCACCGCCTCCCCCGGCTCCAGATACAGCTGAAGCTGGTACGTGTCCCGAAAATGGCGGAGGATCCGCTCCAGCCGGGGCACGTCGTAGTCCGCCCGGGTAATGTGGTGGCCGCCGCCCAGGTTCAGCCAGCGCATCCGGGGCAGAAATTCCCCGAATTTTTCCTCCACCGCCGCTGCCGTGGTCTCCAGGGCGTCCGCGTTCTGCTCGCAGAGAGTGTGGAAATGGAGGCCGTCCAGCAGGGGCAGGATGGACTCGTCGAAATTGGAGCGGGTGGTGCCCAGCCGGGAGCCGGGGGCGCAGGGGTCGTACAGGCCGTGGCCCTCCTGGGTGGAGCACTCCGGGTTGATCCGCAGACCCACCGATTTTCCGGCGGCCCGGGCCGCCGGGGCGAAGGCCCGGACTTGGTCCGGAGAGTTGAACACTACGTGGTCCGCGTAGGAGAGGATCTCCGGAAATTCCTCCGGCCGGTAGGCCGGGGAAAACACGTGGGTCTCCCCGCCGAATTCCTCCGCTCCCAGCCGGGCCTCGTAGAGGCCGCTGGCCGTGGAGCCGGCCAGGTACTCCCGCAGCAGTGGGTAGCAGGCGAACAGAGAAAAGGCCTTCTGGGCCAGCAGGATCTTACAGCCGGTGTCCTGGGAAATCTGCCGCAAAAGCTCCAGGTTCCGGCGCAGCCGGGCCTCGTCCACCAGGTAGAAGGGGGTGGAAAACCCGGCGGCCTCCGCCTGGGCCAGCAGCTCCTCCCCCCGGAGGGGCTCCGGCTTTCCCATGGTTCCTTCCGCCCGCTCCAGCACGGCGGCTGTCTGCGCCCCGGCCATCAGTCCACCAGAACCGGATTCCGGTTCTCGATCCAGGGCAGGCCCCACTGGTTCAGGGCGTCCATAAAGGGATCCGGGTCAAACTCTTCCACGTTGTGGACGCCAGGGGTATTCCACTTGCCGGTCATTACCATCATGGCGTCGATCATGGCGGGCACGCCGGTGGTGTAGGCCACCGCCTGGGAGCCTACCTCCCGGTAGCATTCCTGGTGGTCGCAGATGTTGTACAGGTAGTAGGTCTTTTCTTTTCCGTCCTTGACGCCCTGGAAGATGCAGCCGATGTTGGTCTTGCCTACGGTCCGGGGGCCCAGGGTGGAGGGATCCGGCAGCACCGCCTTTAAAAACTGCAGCGGCACGATCTCTTTTCCCTCGAACAGGATGGGCTGGATGGAGGTCATGCCCACGTTTTCCAGGCATTTCAGGTGGGTCAGATAGCTCTGGCCAAAGGTCATAAAGAAGCGGATGCGCCGGATGCCCGGAAGGTTCAGGGCCAGGCTTTCCAGCTCCTCGTGGTGAAGCAGGTACATATCCTTCTCCCCGACCCCGTCAAAGTTGTAGACCCGCTTGATCTCCATGGGCTTGGTCTCCACAAAATGGCCGTTCTCCCAGTAGGAGCCGTTGGCGGATACCTCCCGGATGTTGATCTCCGGGTTAAAATTGGTGGCGAAGGGATAGCCGTGGTCGCCGCCGTTGCAGTCCAGAATGTCCAGGTAATGGATTTCGTCGAATTCGTGCTTCAGGGCGTAGGCGGAGAAAACGCCGGTGACCCCGGGGTCGAAGCCGCTGCCCAGCACCGCGGTAATGCCCGCCTTCTCAAACCGCTCCCGGTAGGCCCACTGCCAGCTGTACTCAAACTTGGCCGTGTCCTCCGGCTCGTAGTTGGCCGTGTCCACATAGTGGGTCTTGGTGGCCAGGCAGGCGTCCATAATGGTCAGATCCTGGTAGGGCAGAGCCAGGTTCAGCACCACCTGGGGCTTTTCCCGCTGGATCAGGTCGATGAGCTGGTCCACCTGGTTGGCGTCCACCTGGGCGGTGGTAATCTTGGTCTTGGTGGTTCCCTCCAGCTTTTCCTTGAGAGCGTCGCACTTGGACTTGGTCCGGCTGGCAATGCAGATTTCCTCAAAAACGTCGCTGTT
>CALWEC010000256.1 GCA_944376945.1 uncultured Lachnospiraceae bacterium
ATCCAGATGATATTCCTCCAAGGCCGCCAGCAGGGCGTTATGAAAGGCCTCCCGGTCCGGGTACTCCTTGGGGGAGACGACCCGGTGCGGGATCCCATGCTGCTCCGCCCGCTTCAGGGCGTAGGCCCCCGGGTTGTTGCTGATGACCACCTCCAGGGAAGCGTTGGTGATCTTCCCTGCGTCCATAGCGTCCAGGATGGCCTGCAGATTGGTTCCGCCGCCGGAAACCAGCACCGCAAATCTTAGCATAATTCCACACCTTTCTCCCCGGCCTGGACCTGGCCGATCTCATAGACCGTCTCGCCAGCCGCTTCCAGGGCCTTCTTGGCCGTCTCCGCATCCTCCTTCCGGACGCCCAGCACCATGCCGATACCCATGTTGAAGGTATTGTACATCACATGCTCGCTGATGCCGCCGTTTTCCTGAAGCATGGGGAATACCGGCGGGATGGGGTAGCTGTCCTTGCGGATCACCGCCTTCACCCCTTCCGGCAGCATCCGGGGCACGTTCTCATAGAAGCCGCCGCCGGTAATGTGGCTGCAGGCCTGGATGGTGACGCCTGCTTCCTTTACAGCCTTCAGAGCCTTCACATAGATTTTGGTAGGGGCCAGCAGCACGTTGCCCAGGGTGTCCCCCAGGGAATCGTAGTACCGGTTCAGGTTTTCCTCCGTCATCAGGAACACCTTCCGCACCAGGGAAAAGCCGTTGCTGTGGATGCCGGAGGAAGCCAGGCCCAGGAGCACATCCCCGGCCTTCAGGTTTTCCCCGGTAATCATATCCTTCTTATCCACCACGCCTACGGCAAAGCCGGCCAGGTCGTACTCGTCCGGCGGATAGAAGCCAGGCATTTCCGCCGTCTCCCCGCCTACCAGGGCCGCGCCTGCCTGGAGGCAGCCTTCCGCCACGCCCTTGACGATGGTGGCAATCTTCTCCGGCTCGTTCTTCCCGCAGGCAATGTAATCCAGGAAAAACAGCGGCTCCCCACCGGCGCAGGCCACATCGTTGACACACATGGCTACGCAGTCGATGCCGATGGTATCGTGCCGGTCCATCAGGAAGGCCAGCTTCAGCTTGGTGCCTACGCCGTCGGTGCCGGACAGGAGCACCGGCTCCTCCATGTCCTTAAAGGCAGCGGCGGAAAAGGCGCCGGAAAAGCCGCCCAGGCCGCCCATCACCTCCGGCCGCATGGTCTTTTTCACATGTTCCTTCATCAGTTCCACTGCTTGGTAGCCGGCCTCAATGTCTACGCCGGCTCTCTTGTAATCCATGGTTGCCATTTTTTCTTCCCCCTACTTCTCACTCAAGTATTGCTTATATCCAATGGTTTCCAGCTTCTCCGCCTTTTTCTCCACCGACTCCTTCAGGCCCCGGCTGTAGGCCTCCAGCTTTTCCGTCAAAGCTTCGTCGGAGACGGCCAGGATTTTGGCCGCCAGCAGGCCGGCGTTCAGGGCGCCGTTGATGGCCACCGTGGCCACCGGGATCCCGCCCGGCATCTGGACGATGGAATACAGGGAGTCCAGCCCGCCCAGGGCCTTGGTCTGCACCGGCACGCCGATGACCGGCAGCACCGTCTGGGCCGCCACCATCCCCGGCAGGTGGGCGGACCCGCCGGCCCCAGCGATAATCACCCGGAGGCCCCGGCCCGCGGCGCTTTTGGCGTACTGGGCCAGCCGGTCCGGCGTCCGGTGGGCGGAGACAATGGTCAGCTCATAGGGAACCTCCAGCTGGTCCAGCATTTCCGCCGCCTTGGACATCACCGGCAGATCCGAATCGCTCCCCATGATAATTCCCACAATCGGTTTCATATTGTTTTCCTCCTCTCAGCGGAACCGCAGGGCGTCGTGAGCCCCCCGGGCTTCCGCCAGCGCTTCCTCCAGGGTTTCCCCGGTGGCGGTAATGTGTCCCATCTTCCGCCCCGGCTTCACCACTTCTTTTCCGTAAATATGAATCTTGGCGTTGGGGAAGCGGTAGGCCTCCTCCAGGCCCAAAAGCTCCGCCTGGGCCGTGTGATCGCCGATCAGGTTCTTCATAGCCGTGGGCCGGATCAGCCCCGGATTGCCCAGGGGCATCCCCAGGATGGCCCGGACGTGCTGCTCAAACTGGGAGGTGTAGCAGCCCTCGATGGTGTAATGGCCGGAATTGTGGGGCCGGGGCGCCAGCTCGTTGACCAGGATATGCCCCTGCCGAGTCACAAACAGTTCCATGCACAGCATGCCGCAGGCCTTGAAGGCGTGGAGGCAGGCTTTGGCCACCTCCATGGCCTCCTGGGCCGTGGCCTCCGAAATCCGCGCCGGCACCGTGGTCTCGTCCAGGATGCTGTTTTTGTGGACGTTCTCCGCCACCGGGAATACGCTCATCTCCCCGTTGGCGCTGCCGCAGGCCAGAATGGAAACCTCCTTCTCAAAGTCCACGCACTCCTCCACCATCAGCGGCAGCTTCCCGGCTCCCAGGGCCTCGTAGGCCTGAGGCGCCGCCTCCCGGTCCGGGATCACCGCGTTGCCCTTGCCGTCGTACCCGCCGGTGCAGGTTTTTAGGATCAGGGGATAGGAAAGCTGTTCCCCGGCCGCGTAAATATCTTCCAGGCTTTCCACCGGCAGGAAGGCCGGCACCGGGATCTGGTGCTGAGCCAGCCAGCGCTTCTGCACCAGCTTGTTTTGAATGTGCAGCAGGGTTTCGGAGCTGGGATATACCTTGTGCCCCTCCTGCTCCAAAATCTGCAGGGCCTTGACGCTGATGTGCTCAAACTCGTAGGTGACCACATCCACGTCCTCCGCCAGCCGCAGGATGGCGTCCACGTCCTCAAAATCCGCCACAATATGCTTGTCCGCGATGCTGTGGGCGGGGCAGTGCTCCGTGGGGTCCAGGATGGAAAACCAGGTGTCCAGCCGTTTTCCGTCCAGGATCATCATCTTGCCCAGCTGGCCGCCGCCGATGATGCCGATTTTCTTCATGTGTGTCAACCTCCCAGTCCGGAGAGATAGAGCAGCAGCGTCAGCGCCGCCAGGGCTCCGTTGGTTCCCAGTCCCACGCCCCATTTGATCTTTCCCTCCATTTTCACTACGAAATGGCCGTAAAATGTGACGCCAAGTCCCACCAAGGCCAGAATAAACGCCAAAATTCCCAAGAGTGCCGCCACCGGACCTGCCGCGCCGCCGCTGGCCACCGCCCTCCACAGGCAGAAAACCAGGGCCAGAAGGCCCGCGCCGAAGAACGCCAGGGACGCCTGCATATAGCTCATGGACGAAAGCCGCTGTCCCAGGGTCTTCCGCTTTTTCCGCTGCAGGCCGCGGCTGCGCTTACCGCGCCCCATACTGCTCATAGTACCGGTCAATGGCCTCCTTGATGGAATCGTCGATGATCACCTGTCCCCGGTACGGCCGGTTGTACAGGTGCTCCACCACCTGCTCCATGGTCACGATGGCGGTGGTCTCCATGCCGTAGGTTTCCCGGATTTCCTCCAGGGCGCTCTTTTCTCCCCGGCCCCGCTCCATCCGGTCCACGGACACCACCAGGCCTTTCACGTCCACGGCTCCCTGGGCCTTCAGGATGGGCATGGTCTCCTGGATGGAGGTGCCGGCGGTGGTCACGTCCTCGACGATCACGATCCGGTCTCCGTCGGCGATGGGGCTGCCCAGCAGAATACCCTTATCCCCGTGGTCCTTCACCTCTTTCCGGTTGGAGCAGTAGCGGATGTCCGCCCCGCAGGACTCGCTGAGGGCGATGGTGGCCGCCACGGTCAGCGGGATGCCCTTGTAGGCCGGGCCGAAGAGCACGTCAAAGTCCGTGCCGAACTTGGCCTCTATGGCCTGGGCGTAGTACCGGCCCAGCCGCCGCAGCTGCGCCCCGGTCCGGTAAAAGCCGGTGTTGATAAAGAACGGGGTTTTCCGTCCGCTTTTGGTGACAAAATCCCCAAACTTTAGGACCTGGCAGTCCACCATAAACTCGATAAACTCTTTTTGATACTGTTCCATAGCTCCTCCTGTTTCCGCAGGCCCGAACGCCGGCCGATGCCTTCCGCCCGTGGGCCTTCCGCCGCCGTTACCGCAGCTTGATTTCGGAAATTCGCTCCATTCCGTATTGTTTCATGTAGGCCTCCAGGCCCTCCAGCACCTCCACCGTAGCCGCCGGGTTCCGGAAGTTGGCGGTGCCTACGGACACGGCGCTGGCACCGGCCAGCAGGAATTCCACCGCGTCCTCCCCGGTGCGGATGCCGCCCATGCCGATGATGGGAATGGACACCGCCCGGGCCGTCTGGTACACCATCCGCACGGCCACCGGCTTTACCGCCGGGCCGGACAAGCCGCCGGTCTGGTTGGCCAAGGCAAAGGTCCGCCGGTGCACATCGATCTTCATGCCGGTAAGGGTATTGATTAAAGAGAGCACATCCGCGCCGCCTGCCTCGGCGGCCCGGGCCGTCTCCGTAATATCCGTCACATTGGGGCTCAGCTTCATGATCACCGGCTGCTTGGCTTTCTTCTTCACCGCCGCGGTAATCCGCTCCACGGCCCCCGGGTTCTGTCCGAAGGCAATGCCCCCTTCCTTGACGTTGGGACAGGAAATATTGATCTCCAGCAGATCCACCGGTTCGTCCCCAAGCCGCTCCACCACCGCCAGGTACTCCTCCTCCGTGTGGCCGCAAACATTGACGATCACCCGGGTGTCAAACTGCTTTAAAAAAGGCAGGTCCCGCTGGCAGAACACCTCCACCCCTGGGTTTTGCAGGCCGATGGCGTTGAGCATCCCGGAGGCGGTCTCCGCGATCCGGGGCGTCGGGTTTCCCGGCCAGGGGACGTTTGCCACCCCTTTGGTCACCACCGCGCCCAGCCGGTTTAAGTCCACCAGTTCGCTGTACTCCATACCGGAGCCAAAGGTGCCAGAGGCCGTCATCACCGGATTTTTCAGCTCCACTCCCGCCAGATTTACGCTTAGATTCATGGTTCCACCCCCGCTCGCTTCTCTACCGATCTCACAGTTCTATCTCCCGGGCGTTGAACACCGGTCCATCCTGGCAGACCCGCTTGTTCTTTACCTGGCTGTGGCTGTCCACCTCCGTGGACTGGCATACGCAGGCCAGGCAGGCCCCAATGCCGCAGGCCATCCGCTCTTCCATGGAAACCCAGGCTTCCATGCCCGTTTCCTCCGCGAAAGCTTTCAAGGCCCGCAGCATAGGCAGCGGGCCGCAGGCATAAAGCACCTCCGCCGTCAGGCCGTGGGCCCGGATGGCGTCCAGCACATTGCCGGGGGTTCCCCGGCTTCCGTCCTCCGTGGCCAGGTACAGGGTTCCCGCCTCCGAAAGCTCCTGCTCCAGGTACGTCTCCCCGGTGCGGTAGCCCATGACCAGCTGAACCTCCCCCGGCAGATGCCGGGCCAGCTCTAAAAGCGGCGGCACGCCGATGCCTCCGCCCACCACCAAGACCTTTCCGGGCTTCAGAGGGAACCCGTTGCCCAGAGGGCCCAGCACCTCCACCGTGTCCCCGGCGGACAAGGCGGAAAATTCCCGGGTGCCGGCGCCGGCCACCCGGTACACCAGCCGAAGCTTCCCCTGCTCCGGCTGGATCTCACAAAGGCTGATGGGCCGGGGCAGAAGCCGGGCGCCATCCTGGCAGTACAGGGAGACAAACTGCCCCGGCGCCGCCGTCTTGGCAATCTGCTCCGCCCGCAGCCACAGACTGTAAATGCCTACCCCGATCCGCTCCTGGGAGAGGACCTGGGCTTCTTCCTTCACCTTTCCCATACGTCCCTCCTAGCGGATGGTCTTCAGATCCGCAATCATATCCAGCGCCGCCTGCCGGGCCGCGTCCCCGAAATGCTCCGGCCCGAACTGGGCGTATTTTTCCTGTTTGTAGGCGGCGATAATGCCCCGGGAGGAATTGACGATGGCTCCCAGGCCGTCCTCGTTGAAATACGGAGCCAGATCCGCGGCCTTTCCGCCCTGGGCGCCGTAGCCCGGCACCAGGATGCAGGTTTTGGGCATAATCTTCCGCAGCACCTTGCCCATCTCCGGGTAGGTAGCGCCCACCACGGCGCCTACGTAGCTGTAGCCTCCTTCTCCCATGGCCTCCTGGCCCCAGCGGGCCACCTGCTCGCCCACCCATTCATAGAGGGGGCGTCCGTCGATAAGCCGGTCCTGGAATTCCCCGCTGGAGGGGTTGGAGGTCTTGACCAGCACAAAGATACCCTTCTTTTCCTTTTGGCATACCTCCAGGAAGGGGCGGATGCCGTCCGAACCCAGGTAAGGGTTCACCGTGGCAAAGTCCTCGTCAAAGGCGGACAGGCTCTGGCTTCCCACCTGCACATGGCCCAGATGGCCTACCGCGTAGGCCTCCGAGGTGGAACCGATGTCCCCCCGCTTCACATCGCCGATGACCACCAGCCCTTTCTGCTTGCAGTACCCAATGGTCTTTTGGTACGCGGCCATCCCCGGCACGCCAAACTGCTCGTACATGGCCACCTGCGGCTTTACCGCCGGCACCAGGTCGCAGATGGCGTCCACAATGCCTTTGTTAAACTGCCAGATGGCCTCCGCGGCCCCTTCCAGGGTTTCCCCCTGCTCCGCGAACGCCTGCTTCTGAATAGGCTCCGGCACGTATTTCAGCATGGGGTCCAGCCCCACCACCACCGGGGCGTCCAGCTCCCGGATTCTCTGGTTTAATCTGTCAATCATGTTCTTCTTCCTCCGCCGCGTATACGATTTTCCCATCCACGATGGTGTAAAGTACTTTTCCCCGGACCTGCCGTCCATGGAACGGGGTGTTCCGCCCCTTGGAGGCAAATTGGTTTTTGTCTATCACATACTCCGCCGCCGGATCCACAATGGTCACGTCCGCCGGGCTTCCCTCCCGGAGGGTGCCGTAGGGCAGCCCCAGGATCTGGGCCGGCCGGAAGCTCATGCGATCCGCCAACTCCAGAGGCGTCAGGACGCCGGTTTCCACCAGCTCCGTTACCGCCAGGGCCACCGCCGTCTCCGAACCCACGATGCCGTTGGGCGCCTCCGGGTACGGGCGGGCTTTTTCTTCCTCGCTGTGGGGGGCGTGATCTGTGGAAATCACATCCAGCGCGCCGGTTTTCAGTCCCTGGCGCAGCGCTTCCACATCCTCTTTTTCCCGCAGGGGCGGGGCCATTTTGAAATTGGTATCCCCCTGGGGGATGTCCTCATAGGTCAGGGTAAAATGATGGGGGCAAACCTCCGCGGTAAGCCGCACCCCCTCCGCCTTGGCCTGGGCCGCCATCCGGGCGCTGGCCCCGGTGGATACATGGCACAGGTGCAGCCGGGCCCCGGTTTCCCGGGCCAGCAGGATGTCCCGGGCCGTAATTACATCCTCCGAAGCATGGCTGACGCCGCTGACCCGCCGGGCTTCCGCCGGCGTACCTTCCCGCATAACGCTTTCCTTCAGCAAGTTGGCGTCCTCGCAGTGATCCATCACCACCATATCCAGGGCCGCCGCCTGCTCCAGCCCCTTCCGGTACAGGGCCGCGTTCATGACGGTCTTTCCGTCCTCGCTGAAGGCCACGGCTCCCGCCGCCTTCATGCCGGCCATATCCGTCAGTTCCTCCCCGGCCAGCCCTTTGGTCACCGCGCCGATGGGCAGGATCCGCACCACGGACTCTGTCTCCGCCCGCTTTAACAGCTCCGCCACCCGCTCCGGGGTGTCCACCACCGGATTGGTGTTGGCCATAGGGCAGACCGCCGTAAAACCGCCCCGGGCCGCCGCCCGTGCGCCGGTGGCCAGGGTTTCCTTATAGATAAAGCCCGGATCCCGGAAATGGACATGGAGATCCACCAGTCCCGGCAGCACCCAGCAGCCGGCCGCGTCGATCTCCTGTATCTCTGCCGGCATGTCCCGGCCCTCCGGCTGTTCCCCTAGCGGCTCCTTCGGCTGGCCTGCCGGCACAACCGCCTGGATCCGGCCGTCCTGGATCCAAACCGTACCAATCTCATCCCGCCCGGAAGCCGGGTCCAGCACTCTTCCATTTTCAATCCGAATCCTCATGGGCTTCCTCCTTCACATCTGTTTTATTCTAGCATATCCCACTGGCTGTTGACAAGTGTATCGGACAAAATACCGGACGGTTCCACGGGCCCTTTCCTCTCTGGGAACTGTCCTCTCCCTGCCAGCACAAAAAAAGCCGCCCTTTTCCATGGTCCATGGAAGGGGCAGCTTGCCAAGCCAGAATTTTCCTGCTTAAGAGGCTATTCTTTTTTCCTGGGCGGCCTCCCCAGCGCCCAAAGCGCCAGGGCCAACAGCCCCGCCACGCACAGCGTGGTTCCCAGGCAGCCGTGATTCCGGCCTTCCCGGCCAGCCGTGTCTCTACGGCCGACTGTGTTTTTTTGGATCGTATTCGATTCCCGGCTCATATCCCACCATTCCTTTCTGCTCCCGGCCGCTGGCGGCCGGGGATGCCCGCAGCCCCCGATTCCGTTGGCTTCCTTGGGTTTCCACTTTTCCATTTGCTTCCGTGGGGGCTTTGTTTTTCGCTTGCCTTTATCCTAGCAAAAAAGGAAAATGCCCGCCATTTCTTTGGCTTACATTTTCCTTCTGAAATCTTACATTTTTGTAAGGGAC
>CALWEC010000257.1 GCA_944376945.1 uncultured Lachnospiraceae bacterium
GCTGATCCAAGGAAATGAGTGCCCAACGTAGAGGGCCAACGAAGGGCATTTTGTCAAAGTAAGTGCAACAGGGCATCCTTTCAGAGTAACTGCAACGGGATGTTGCAGTTACCTTGGAAGTTTCCGTGCCAGGAAGAGTGGTGAATTTGTTTTCGTTTCTTCTTGACACACACCCCGAATCGTGGTAGGATTCTAAAAAATTCATATGACACCCAAAGGCAAAGAAGGAGAAAAGTAAGGCAGTCCGCTGTTCCAGAGAGCGGGGGTAAGGTGGGAGCCCCGTACCAGGGAAGGCACGAAAGAACACTCCGGAGCCGCAACCTGAAATTCGGACGGTCCCATGGGAGGCCGGAAAGTAGGGGAGACGGGCCGCTCCCGTTATAGAGCTAGCGTTTCAAAGGCGAACGCGAAAAGGAGGCCGCCGGCCAGGCGGCAATTTAGGTGGCACCGCGGATTGGTATAGGCAGCGATCCGTCCTGAGCAGGAGAGGACGGATACGCTGCCTTTTCGTTCCCATTTTCCATCTTAGGGAATCTGCCACGCCTCTCGGGAACCTGCAGGCTAGGCCGCCGGCATAGGCAGCCGGCGCCGGAAAGAAGAAAGAGAGGAGAAGCGGTATGTGCGGAATTTTTGGTTACGTGGGCCACGACATGGACAGAGAGGTATTATGGGAGTATCTGCTGCGGACGGTGCGCCGGGGGCCGGACGACCAGCGCCTGGTGGAAACTGGCTTTGGCTATATCGGTTTTGACCGGCTGGCCATTATGGATCTGACGGACGATGGCATGCAGCCATTTGAAAAGGATGGAAGCTGGGTGGTCTGTAACGGGGAACTGTACGGCTTCCGGAAGATGAAACGGGAGCTGGAGGAGAGGGGCTTTTCTTTTGAAAGCCAGTCGGACTGCGAACTGCTGCTGCCTTTGTTCCGGGAATACGGCCTGGAAATGTTCCGCCACCTGGACGCGGAGTTTGCCTGCCTGATTTATGACGCGGAAAGCGGACAGGTAATCGCCGCCCGGGATCCCATTGGCATCCGGCCGCTGTTCTACGGCTATTCGGAAAGCGGCCATATAGCCTTTGCCAGTGAAGCCAAGTGCCTGGTAGGCTGGGTGCAGGAGGTGTTTCCCTTCCCGCCAGGCTGCTATTACTGCGGCGGCCGGTTTGAGCGGTACGCGGATATTGCCGATGTGGCGGAGTACCGTCATGAGGATCTGCCGTCGATCACCCGGAACATCCGGGAAAAACTGATTGCCGGGGTGGAAAAGCGCCTGGACGCCGATGCTCCTTTAGGCTTCCTGCTTTCCGGCGGGCTGGATTCCAGCCTGGTCTGCGCCATTGCGGCCCGGATCTTAAAGAAGCCCATCCGCACTTTTGCCATCGGCATGGACGTAGACGCCATCGACTTGAAATATGCCCGGCAGGCAGCGGAATATCTGGGCGCGGAGCATACGGAGGTCATCATGACCCGGCAGGAGGTCCTGGAAAACCTGGAGACCGTAATCGCCGCTTTAGGCACCTACGATATTACCACCATCCGGGCCAGTATGGGCATGTATCTGGTATGCCGCTACATCCACCGGCACACGGACATCCGGGTGCTGCTGACGGGGGAAATCTCCGACGAGCTGTTTGGCTACAAGTACACAGATTTTGCCCCCAGCGCCCAGGCTTTCCAGGAAGAGGCGGAAAAGCGGCTGCGGGAATTGTACTTTTACGACGTCCTGCGGGCAGACCGGTGCCTGGCGGGGAACAGCCTGGAGGCCCGGGTGCCTTTCGGGGATCTGGATTTTGTCCGGTACGTAATGTCCATTGATCCGGCCCGGAAACTCAACACCTATGGAAAGGGAAAATATCTGCTGCGGAAAGCTTTTTCGGAAGGCGGCTGGCTGCCGGAGAGTATTTTGTGGCGGGAAAAGGCCGCCTTCAGCGACGCGGTAGGCCACAGCATGGTGGACGACTTAAAAGAATACGCGGAAGGGCGGTACACAGACGCGGAATTTGAACAGAAACGGAAGCAGTATGACTTTGCCCAGCCCTTTACCAAGGAAAGCCTGCTGTACCGGGAACTGTTTGAAAAGTACTATCCGGGGCAGGCCCATATGATCCCGGATTTCTGGATGCCCAACCGCTCCTGGGAAGGCTGCGATGTAGACGACCCCAGCGCCCGGGTGCTGAAGAATTACGGGGAAAGCGGGAGATAATTTGACAAAAAAGAAGGCGTGGCATATAATGATAAAAACTCGCAAATATCTGTCACAGAAGAGAAGGATGCTAAGATGAACCTCTAGCAAATCAACTACTTTAAAGTGATCGCTGAGCTGGAACATTACACGCGGGCGGCAGAAAAATTGCTAATTTCCCAGCCTAGTTTAAGTTATGCTATGTCGGAATTGGAGCGGGAATTGGGAGCCCCTTTGTTTCGCAAGGCAGGGCGTGGGGTGACGCTGACAAAGTTTGGAAAGGCTTTTTTACGCCATGCGGAACGCTCCCTTCAGGAACTGGAGGATGGAAAGGAAGAAATTGCCCAGATGCTGTATCCGGATCGGGGAACCATAGTCCTCTCTTATGCCAGTTCCATGGGGTTTAATTTTATTCCTTATATCATTAGCTGTTTTTATGAGGAGGAAAGTAACCGCCAAATTGAGTTTGTATTTGAACAGCGATCTACGCTAGAAACCGTAAAACTGTTTCGGGAAGGTTCAATCGATATTGGATTTGGATCTCGGACAGACGATCCGGATATGTTTTTCTCACCTATTTACAAGGAAAAAATGGTGATAGTAGTTCCTTTTCAGCATCCTTTGGCTACACGGAAAGCTGTAAGCCTAGCGGAAATTGCTCGAGAAAATTTAGTGACATGGAAAAAATGTTGTGCCAGCAGACCGGAAATTGAGGCTCTTTTCCGAAACGCGAATATTACTCCTAATATTGCCTATGAAGTACAGGACGAAGTAATGATTACAGGCATTGTAGCCAAAGGATTGGGGGTTGGTATTGTTCCAAGGCTTTTAGGCCGTGATTATGAAAATGTGAGAATGCTGGAAATAGAAGGGCAAAAAGCCAGCCGGACAATGTATATGATTTGGCCGCAAAACCATTTTTTCCCCCCAGCTGCGGAACGATTCCGAGATTTTGTAATTCATCATATGGCTGAATTTCAAGCAGAAAAGAGAAAATTTTAAAATCCCAATGAACTGTCCTTGATGAAGATATCGAGGACAGTTTTTTTGGGTGAGTTTTCAAATCAAACAATAGAGCCAATCTATCAATTGGATAAAAATCCGGTATTTGTATAGAATGATCAGAAGATATAGAATAATAATGTAAAACAAATATCAAAACAGGCAATTTAAATAAAAATATGCTGTAGGGAGGAAATGAGACATGAATTCTTACGAACGGCTGCGCGCAATGGTAGAAGGGAAGGATGTGGATCGTCCGGGTGCAACGATCTGGAAACACTTTTTCCTGGAAGACCGTGTAGTGGAAGACAGTGTAAAAAAACACATTGCCTTTGAAGAACAGAATCAATGGGATCTTGTGAAAATTATGTCCAATGGCGTCTATTTTCAGGAGCAGTATGGCGCGGACATTACTTGGTCCCGCCACGCCAATGATTTTCCGTCTACAAACAAACGTATTGTAAACAGTCCCCGTGGCTTCCGCCATTTGAAACCGGTAGATGTAAAGTCTGGCGCGGTAGCCCGGGAGGTAGAGGTAGCTAAGCGCCTGGTAGACAAATATCACGGAAAAGTTCCCGTATTGGCCACGGTGTTTACCCCGGCTACCTATGCGATGGAGCTTTACAATGGCTGGCAGAACCCTTGGCCTTTTGCGGATCTGATCCGGTATTACGGGGAGGATCTGGAAGAAGGGCTGAAAGTGATTACGGAAGTGACCAGGAATATTATAGAAGAATTTGTAAAAGTGGGTGTGGATGGAATTTTCTATTCCAGCCAGTTTATGAATGACAAACTGTTCACTCCGGAACTGTACCGCCGTTTTGGGGTCCCCTATGACTTAGCCGCTTTTGAACCGGCGGTAGGGAAAACCTGGTTTAACATGATGCACGTCCATGGACAGACCAATTTGTTTATGGAATTCGCGGCAGAATATCCTTTGGAATCTGTAAACTGGGAGGATATTATCACGAATGTGTCCTTGAAACAGGGAGCGGAACTGCTTCCGGGAAAAATCCTGGTAGGCGGCGTAGAGCGCTGGCAGGATTTCCGCGTGGAGAACCGGGAACAATTGCTGCAGAACATGGTAGAACGGGTAAAAGCCGCAAGCGCGACGGTGCCAGCCAATCGCTTGATTATTGCTTCCGGATGTGCCCAGGGAAGCGATATACCCGAATATCGTTTTAACACGCTGAAACAGGCAATGGATATTGTATTTGGTCCGGATAGATAGTATATCCGAAAACAATAAAAAGTAAATGGAGGGAAGAACATGAGAAAACAGAAACACAGAGTAGTGGCAATGATTTTGGCAATGATTCTTTTAGCAGGATGTGGGGTTTCCGGGGATGAAACCACTGCACCGGCTGGCTCGACTGGAGAGGCAGCTTCCGCTGAGGGCACAGGAGAAATTACCAAATATACCCTGGCGGCGTCGGTCCCTTTAACAGGGAATATGATGCAGTATGGAACTTCCTACAAAAACGCCATAGAGATGGCGGTAGCCGATTTTAACGCAGCGGGAGGCCTGAACGGCCAGGATGTAAAGTTTGAAGTTTACGATGACAAAGGAGACCAGAAAGAAGGCATTAATGTTGCCAACATGATTATCAGCAATGAAGATGTGTTTGCGGTAATTGGCAGCTATGGCTCCAGCGTATCTATGGCAGCTGCGCCGGTATATCAGGAGGGTGCGGTCCCGATGCTTTCTCCCAACACCTCACACCCGGATTATCCTGGAATGGGAAGCATGATGGTTCCGCTGGCCTGCAAGTCGGAAGTGATTTTTGGCAGCATTGCGGAGATGCTATACGAACAGTTTGGCGCTTGCAACATGGCGGTAATTTACCAAAATACCGATGTGGGAATTACCACATTGGAGGCAGTACAGGAACGTTTTGAATCCCTGGGCGGAACGATATGCGCGGCGGAGACGTTTGTGCCAAACCAGACGAAGGATTTTACACCGCTTCTTTCCAAAATCAAAGGGACCAATCCGGATATCCTGTTTATTGTGGCAGAGTACAGCGATGGCGCTTCCATCGTCCTGCAGTCGAAGCAGCTGGGGATGGAAGATGTGCAGCTGGTAGGCGTAGGAAACGTCTTTAAGCAAGAGTTCTTGGATCTGGCCGGGACCAATGCGGACGGAATGCTGCTGATGGGAATTGCCCGGATTTATACCGATGAGGTAATGGCCAATAACGATTTTGGCGAGTATACGGCGGACATTGTAGAAAGATATAACGCGACCTATGCGGCAGATGGCGGCGTAGAATTTGATAATTTTGCGGCTCTGGCTTACGACGGGGCAATGTTGGCTATGCATGCGGCAGCTGAGGTGGGGACCGATAACCCGGAGGTGCTGGCGGAGGAAATCAGAAAAATGGATATTCCTCTATGCGCGGGAGATGCCTGGTTTGACGCCAATGGGGACCTGCAGCGGGAGGTTTTCACCTTTACGGTAGAAAACGGGGAATTTGTATATCTGCCGGAGGAATAGTCACAAGAGAGGAATCGGGTATGTTTTTACAACAGCTTATCAACGGGATTACCATTGGCAGTACCTATGCCCTAGTCGCGATTGGCTATTCCATGGTATTCGGCGTGTTGGAGCTGATCAACTTTGCCAACGGTTCGGTGTACATGCTGGGCGGCTATCTGACCCTTATGCTGTACACTGGACTGGTGGGCAGTTTCGGTCTCTCCTTTGGCCTGGGGCTTTTGCTGACCGCTTTGGTGGGATATACCATTGACCGCTTTGGCCTGCGCCGTCTCCGGGAAAAAAAGGTGCCCAAAATCGCCGGGCTGATTACTACGCTAGGGTTTTCCCAGATTATAGAAAACGCGGTGCGGATCTTTTTCGGAAGCGAAACCAAGCCTTATCCCAACATGCTGGATTTTGGTCAAGTGACCTTTGGGAATGTGACCATTACATCCAGTCAGGTTATTATTCTGATGATTTCCATTCTGCTGATGCTGCTGACCTCCGTTACGGTTTACCGGACCAAGATGGGGAAGGCTATGCTGGCGGTTTCCCAAAGCCAGGAGGCATCTCAGCTGATGGGAATCAACGTCAATGGCATTATCTCCCTTACCTTTATGATCAGTTCCATTCTGGCCGCTATTGCAGGGACCCTGGTCGGCATGTATTACCAGAATATAGACGCGTCTATGGGCGCTTCCGTAGGCATGAAGGCGTTGGCCTCCGCGGTCCTAGGCGGCGTAGGCGTCCTGCCTGGCGCTATGGTGGGAGGCGTTTTGATGGGGATTTTTGAAACCCTGGGCGCCAGCTATATCAGTTCCGGCTATCGGGACGCCATA
The DNA here is from genome assembly GCA_944376945.1 of uncultured Lachnospiraceae bacterium. GTDB lineage: Bacteria > Bacillota > Clostridia > Lachnospirales > Lachnospiraceae > Pseudolachnospira. Next base: position 6,501 of record CALWEC010000257.1, read on the forward strand.
TCCTTTGCGATCTTAATTATTGTGATTCTGTTTAAGCCTTCCGGCCTGTTTGGGCGCAAACAGATTAACAAGGTGTAGGAGGGGATGGCATGAATAAGATTTTTGAATTCTGCGCGTGGCATTCCGGCAAACTGACGGTGGGAGCCTTGGCGCTGGCCATTGTTTTTCCTTTTGTGTTTACCTCCTCCTATGTGCTGCGGATTGCCATTACGGTGCTTATGTACATTGTGCTGAGCCTAAGCCTGAACCTGCTGGTAGGTTTCTTGGGGCAGATGTCCATGGGACATGCGGCGTTTTGGGGGATCGGCGCCTACACGGCGGCCATCCTTTCCACCCGTCTGAATCTTAGTTCCCTGGGGACCTTCCTGGCGGCTATGGTGGTGGCCGGCCTCTTCGGCTTGCTGCTGGGGCTGCCGGTGCTGAAACTGAAGGGGTATTATCTGACCGTGGTCACCTTGGGCTTTTGCGAGATTGTGCGGCTGGTGGAACTAAACTGGATGGATCTGACCCGCGGTTCCCTGGGGATTGCCGCTATCCCGCCGCTGAACTTTTTCGGCCAGATTTTTAAAAGCAGCCGGAGCGTTTATTTTGTCGCGCTGGTCCTGGTTGTGCTGGCGGTTTACGTGGTGCATAGCATTATCAATTCCAGGGTGGGGCTGGCGGTGATGTCCATCCGGGATGACGATGTGGCGGCCGCCTCCATTGGGATTCCTGTATTCCGCTATAAAGTGATGGTGTTTATTGTGGCGGGAATGCTGGCTGGGCTGGCAGGCGCCTTTTATGCCCACTATATCAGTTTTATCGATCCCAGCGGCTTTACTACCAGCGCTTCCTTGGATCTGGTAATTCTGGCTATCTTTGGCGGCCAGGGAAGTATCCCGGGAGCGATTTTGGGGACCACCCTTCTGACGGTATTGCCGGAAACAATGCGGAGTTTGATGGAGTACCGGCAGATGATTTACGGCGTAATTATTGTGGTCATGATGCTGGTGAAGCCGGATGGACTGCTGGGACGGGTCAACTTTAAGTATATCCGCCAGCGGCTTCAGATGAAGGCGGAAAAGGAGGCCAAGGCATGAGCGAGGTGTTGAAGGTTTCCGGTGTTACCCAGCGTTTTGGCGGCTTGGTAGCCTTGGACAATATCAGCATTCATATTGGGCAAGGGGAGATTGTGGGGATTATCGGCCCCAATGGCGCGGGAAAAACCACTTTGTTTAATGTGATTACCGGGATCTACCATCCAACGGAAGGGCAGGTGTTCCTGGAGGATACGGAAATCACAACGTATAAAACCCATGAGATTGCCAAAGCCGGCTTTGCCCGAACTTTTCAGAATATCCGCTTGTTTGGGAAACTGAGCGTGATGGACAATGTGATTGCAGGCATGCACACCCGCCGGAAAACCAACCTGTTTGACGCCATTTTCCAGACGGGGAGAAGGCGCCGGGAAGGGCGGGAGGCCCAGGAAAAAGCGGAAAAATTGCTGAAGCTGATGGATCTGTGGGAGGACCGCCATTCTTTGGCCAGCTCCCTGCCCTATGGCCATCAGCGGCGTTTGGAGATTGCCCGGGCCCTGGCCGCGGAACCGAAGCTGCTGCTTTTGGACGAACCGGCAGCCGGTATGAATGAACAGGAAACGGAAGAATTGCGGGAGATGGTGCTGCAGCTGAAGCAGATGGGTCTGACAATTTTTCTGATTGAGCACGATATGAAATTTGTTATGAATATCTGCGAAAGGATCTACGTCCTGAACCATGGCGTACTCATTGCCCAGGGGACACCGGCGCAGGTTTCCCAGAACCAGGCAGTCATAGAGGCGTACCTGGGGGAGGAGGATTGATATGGCGCTGCTGAGGCTGGAACATATAGTAGTAAACTATGGGAGCATTAAGGCCCTGAAGGATATATCCTTTACCGTGGAGGAAGGAGAGATTGTCACCCTGATTGGTTCCAATGGCGCGGGAAAGTCTACTACCATGCGGGCCATTACCGGGCTGAAGGAATTGGCAGGAGGCAAAATCTTTTACCAGGAACAGGACATCAGCAAGTGGAGCACCCGGAAAAAAGTGGAAAACGGAATTGTGCTGTCTCCGGAAGGAAGGCAGATTTTCCCCAGATTTTCCGTGTTGGAGAATTTGCGCATGGGTGGGTATCTGCGGACCAAAGCCCAGTGTGAGGAAACCTTGGAGGTAGTACATCAGCTGTTCCCTATTTTAAAGGAACGGGAAAACCAGCCGGCGGGCACGTTATCCGGAGGGGAGCAGCAGATGCTGGCGGTGGGCCGGGCGATGATGGGCGGCCCCAAGCTGCTGCTGCTGGACGAGCCTTCCTTAGGCTTGGCGCCATTGGTGGTAAAAGATATTTTCTCCCTGATCCAGAAAATCCGGGATCTGGGGACAACGGTGCTGCTGGTAGAGCAAAACGCCCGAAGCGCCCTGAAAATTTCGGACCGGGCGTATGTGCTGGAAACCGGGAAGATTGTCCTTTCCGGCACGGCGGAGGAACTGCTCCGTTCGGATCAGGTACAGAAGGCCTATTTGGGAATGTAGGAGGATACGGTATGGTTCGGATTGTGATTATCGGCAGTGGGGATATTTCCCGGAAGCGTCATATTCCTGGCATCCTCCAAGCGCCCAATGGGGAACTTTATGGCTTTTACAACCGGAATTTTTCCCGGTCCCAGGAGGCCGCCGGCCAGTGGGGCGGCAAGGCGTACCGGACCTTGGAAGAAATTTGGGAGGATCCGAAGGTGGACGCGGTATTAATCGCCACGCCCACCCCCTCCCATTATGGGTTAGCGATGGCGGCTTTACAGGCAGGCAAGCATGTGCTGTGCGAAAAGCCTTTGGCTATGGACAGCCAGGAAGCGGAAAAGATGGTGGCGGAGGCCAGGCGCCGGCAGCGGAAGCTGATGGTCTGCCATGTGCAGCGGCTTTACGCTCCCAACGAGAAAGCCAGGGAATGGATACAGGAGGGCTGCCTGGGCCGGATCCTTTCTTTCCGTACGTTTCTGGGCGTAGGAGGAAGTTCCGCAGTATCTCAGGGGGAACCCTGGAAAAACGCGGTGGCGGAATTGGGAACCCATCGGATGGATTTAATGCGGTACCTGTTGGGATCCGAGGCCAAAAGGGCATTCGGCTGCCTGGTGACTTTGGATGCGGACAAGCCGGACGCAGCCCTGGTATCCGGCGAGGATAACGCCTTTTGCCTGGTGGAATACCAAAACGGCGTCTATGGCCTCATGGCTTTCAGCCGGACCAGCTATGGGAAAAGCGACCGGACCACATGGA
>CALWEC010000258.1 GCA_944376945.1 uncultured Lachnospiraceae bacterium
CCTGACGGATCACCCGCGGGTGCTGGAGCAGGTGCGGGAGGCCCTGGAGGAGGTGCGCCTGTTTGTGGACGCAGGCAGCTGCGCCATCCGGGAGGAGGAAACCCAGGACACAGACTGGATGAACAAGTGGAAAGAGTTTTTCCATCCGTTTACGGTAGGGCGCTTCCTGATTAAGCCCACCTGGGAGGAACTGCCGGAGGGAGCGGAGGACAAGCTGTGCATTACCATGGATCCGGGCACGGCCTTTGGCACCGGCGCCCACGAGACCACCCAGCTGTGCATCGGCCAGATGGAGAAGTATCTGGAGCCGGGGGACCGGGTGCTGGACGTAGGGACCGGCAGCGGCATCCTGGCCATCGCGGCCCTAAAGCTGGGGGCTTCGGAGGCCCTGGGCACGGAGCTGGACGGCCACGCGGCGGAGACCGCCCGGGAGAACGGGGCGCTAAACGGGGCGGGAGACCGTTTCCAGGTGGCGGAGGGCAACATCCTGGAGGACGCGGCCCTGCAGCGGCAGGCTGGGGAGGAAGCCTTCGACCTGGCTGTCTCCAATATCCTAGCGCCGGTGATTGTTCGGCTGGCCGGGGAGATAGGCCGCCACCTGAAGCACGGCGGCGTCTGGATCAGCTCTGGCATTATTGAGGACAAGGCGGCGGATGTGCGGCAGGCCCTGGAGGCCCGCCCGGAGTGGGAAATCCTGGAGGAGGCCCGCCAGGGCGAGTGGGTTTCCTTTACCGCCCGCCGGAAATAGAAAAACGTATTGTATTTTCCCTTGGGATTTGTTACAATAACCGGCAGGCAAAAAGCAGGAGCCTGCCGGTTCCTTGCGTAAAAAGGCGGCGGGAGAGGAGGCCTCCATGTATCACTTTTTTGTGCCGGAAGGCCCTTCCGGAGAAGGGGAATTTACCATCACCGGGCCGGATGTCAACCACATCCGCAACGTGCTGCGGATGAAGCCGGGGGAGCGGGTGGTGGTCAGCGACGGGCGGGACCGGGATTGGTACTGCGTGATAACGGACGTCCAAAAGGAGGCGGTCCTGCTGCGGGCGGAGGCGGAATCCCCGGCGGCGGAGCTGCCGGCGGAGCTGATTTTGTACCAGGGCCTTCCCAAGGGGGACAAGATGGAGTGGATCCTCCAGAAGGCGGTGGAGCTGGGGGCCAGCCGGATTGTGCCGGTGGCCATGAAGCGCTCGGTGGTCAAGCTGGATCCCAAGCGGGAGAAGGCCAAGGCGGCCCGCTGGCAGGCGGTCAGCGAAAGCGCCGCCAAGCAGTCCGGCCGGGGGAAGATCCCGCAGGTCTCCCCGGTGCTTTCCATGGCGGAGGCCGTCCGGGAGGCCCGGGAGCTGGATCTGGCGCTGCTCCCCTACGAGAACGCCCGGGGCATGCAGGCCACGGCGGAGGCCCTGGCGGCCCTTAGGCCCGGCATGCGGGTGGGGATTTTTATCGGCCCGGAGGGCGGCTTTGAGCCGGAGGAGGCGGAGGCCCTGGAGAAGGCCGGGGCCCGGGTCCTGTCCCTGGGACGGCGGATCCTGCGGACCGAGACCGCCGGGCTGGCGGCCTTGGCCCTCTGTATGACCGTCCTGGAGTGTAGGGCGGAGCAGGCGGCGGGGACGTCCGGCCCGGAGGCAGGCGGGGCGGGGACGTTTGGCCCCTTTTAGAACAGGAGAGAGAAATGGAGATTTATCTGGACAATTCCGCCACCACCCGGACCTTCCCGGTGGTGCGGGAGATTATGATGCAGGCCATGGCGGAGGATTTCGGCAATCCCTCCTCCCTTCACCGGAAGGGGGTGGAGGCGGAGCGGTACGTGCGCCAGGCCCAGGAACAGGCGGCCCGCAGCCTGAAGGTGGATCCCAAGGAGATCCTGTTTACCTCCGGCGGCACCGAGTCCAACAACCTGGCCATCCTGGGCACGGCCCTGGCGGCCGGCCGCCAGGGAAAGCACCTGGTGACCACGGCGGTGGAGCACCCTTCCGTGTCCGAGACCATGCGGTACCTGGAAGAGCAGGGCTTTTCCGTAACCTGGCTGCCGGTGGATTCCCAGGGGCGGGTGGCCCCGGAGGCGGTGGAGGAGGCGGTGACGCCGGAGACCATCCTGGTGTCGGTGATGGCGGTAAACAACGAGATTGGGACCCGGGAGCCGGTGGAGGAGATTGGCCCCCGGATTAAGGCCAAAAATCCCCGCTGCCTGTTCCATGTGGACGCGGTCCAGGGGTTCGGCAAGTACCGGCTGCGGCCCCGGGCGGCCCGGATCGACCTGCTTTCCGTAAGCGCCCACAAGATCCACGGCCCCAAGGGCATCGGCTTTTTGTATGTGCGGGACGGAGTGCGGCTGCATCCCATTGTCTTTGGGGGCGGCCAGCAGCACGGCCTCCGCTCCGGCACGGAAAATGTTCCGGGCATCGCCGGCCTGGGGGCGGCGGTGGAGGAGGTGTACCGGGACTACGAGGCCCGGACGGACCATCTGTATGTCTGCAAGGCCCGGCTGGCGGAAGGGCTGCGGAAACTGCCGGACGTGCGGGTCAACGGCCCGGAGGGCCGGGAGGGGGCGCCTCACATTGTCAGCGCCAGCTTTGCCGGGATCCGCAGCGAGGTGCTGCTCCACGCCCTGGAGGAAAAGGGCATCTACGTGTCCGCCGGTTCCGCCTGCTCCTCCCACCATCCGGGGGTCAGCTCCACCCTGGCGGCCATCGGGCTGGACAAAAAATGGCTGGAGGGCACGCTGCGCTTCAGCATGAGCCTGGATACCACGGAGGAGGAAGTGGACGCGGTGCTGGCGGCCCTGGCGGAGCTGCTTCCCTTCCTGCGCCGCTTTACCCGCCGGTAAAGGCGGGACGCCCCGCCCGGGACGCCGGGGGAGAAAGGATAAACCATGACCTATCAAGCGTTTTTGATCAAATATGCGGAGATCGGCATCAAGGGGAAAAACCGGTACATGTTTGAGGACACCCTGGTCAGCCGCATCGCCCACGCCCTCCGGCCGGTGGAAGGGCAGTTTGAGGTGTACAAGTCCCAGGGGCGGATTTACGTAAAGGCCCTGGGCCCCTACGATTTTGACGAGGCGGTGGACGCCCTGCAGCACGTGTTCGGCATCGCCGGTATCTGCCCCCTGCTCCAGTTCCCGGACCAGGGCTTTGAGGACCTGTGCCAGCGGACCGTGGCCTACATGGGGGAGACCTACCCGGACCGGCGGCGGACCTTTAAGGTGATGGCCCGGCGGGCCAACAAGCGCTACCCGCTGGATTCCAATGAGATCAACAGCCGGGTCGGGGAGGCGGTGCTGGAAGCCTTCCCGGAAATGCGGGTGGACGTGCACCACCCGGACGTGCTTTTGAACATCGAGGTGCGGGAGCAGATCAACGTCTACTCCCAGGTGATCCCCGGCGCCGGCGGGATGCCCCTGGGCACCAACGGCCGGGGAATGCTGCTGCTCTCCGGGGGGATCGACAGCCCGGTGGCCGGCTATATGGTTTCCCGCCGGGGCGTGTGGATCGACGCGGTGTATTTCCACGCGCCGCCCTACACCAGCGAGCGGGCCAAGCAGAAAGTGGTGGACCTGGCCCGGATCATCAGCCGCTACACCGGCCCCATCCGCCTGCATGTGGTCAACTTTACCGACCTGCAGCTGCACATTTACGAAACCTGCCCCCACGAGGAGCTGACCATCCTTATGCGCCGGTATATGATGCGGATTGCCCAGCGGCTGGCGGAGCAAAACGGCTGCCAGGCCCTGATCACCGGGGAAAGCATCGGCCAGGTGGCCTCCCAGACCATGCAGAGCCTGGCCGCCACCAACGACGTGTGCACCCTGCCGGTGTTCCGGCCGCTGATCGCCTTTGACAAGCAGGAGATTGTGGACGTGGCCAAGCGGATCGGCACCTTTGAAACCTCCATCCAGCCCTTTGAGGACTGCTGCACCATCTTTGTGGCCAAGCACCCGGTGACTAAGCCCAACCTGAATGTAATCCGCCGGTCGGAGACCCATCTGACCCAGGCGGACCCGCTGATGGAAAAGGCTCTGGAGACCGTGGAAGTGATTTCGGTAGGGGAATAAAAAGGGAATAAAAAACGCCTGGGCTCCGGCGCGCGGAGCCCAGGCGGCGTTTGCCAAGGCGTGGGATTATTCTTCCCCTTTGTAGAGATACGGCTCCAGGGATTTTAGGATATCGTCCGTATCGGCATCCGAGTGGATGTTCAGGGTAATGGGCTTGGAAAGATCCAGGCTGAAGATTCCCATAATGGATTTGGCGTCGATTACGTAGCGGCCGGAGATCAGGTCAAAATCGCTGGGAAAGTGAGTGATATCGCTGACAAAGCTTTTTACCTTGTCAATGGAATCCAGGACAATCTGTACGGTTGTCATAAGGCAAGTTCCCCTTTCTTTCTTTTCAGCTACTATAGTAGATCGGGCCTGGAGAAAAGTCAAGTATTCGGAGCGAGAAAACCATGAAAAAAATAGCGTTTCACAACCTGGGCTGCAAGGTCAACGCCTACGAGACGGAGGCTATGGAGCAGCAGATGGTAAGCCGGGGCTACCAGGTGGTTCCCTTTGAGGAAACGGCGGACGTCTATGTGGTCAACACCTGCTCGGTCACCAACATGGCGGACCGGAAATCCCGGCAGATGCTGCACCGGGCCAGACGGAAAAATCCCCAGGCCCTGGTGGTGGCCGTAGGCTGCTACGCCCAGGCGGATCCGGACCGGGTCCTGGCGGACGGCACCGTGGACCTGGTGGTGGGAAACAACCAGAAAGGGCGGCTGGCGGAGCTGATTGAAGCCCACGCCAGCTCCCTGCTGGAGATCGGCTCCGTCCGGGAGTACGAGCCCCTGAGCCTGGCGGACAGCCAGGAGCACACCCGGGCCTTCTTGAAGATCCAGGACGGCTGCAACCAGTTTTGCAGCTACTGCCTGATCCCGTACCTGCGGGGGCGGGTCCGGAGCCGGCGGCCGGAGGAGGTGCTGGCGGAGGCGGCGCGGCTGGCGGAGAAGGGCTTCCGGGAGGTGGTGCTCACCGGCATCCACCTAAGCTCCTACGGCACGGAGGCCGGATGGGGCCCGGAGCCCGGGGCTCCCCTGGCGGCGCTGATCCGGGAGCTGTCCGCCCTTCCGGGGCTGGCCCGGATCCGCCTAGGCTCCCTGGAACCCCGGATTATCACGGAGGCCTTGGCGGCGGAGCTGGCGGCCAACCCTAAGGTCTGCCCTCATTTCCACCTGTCCCTCCAAAGCGGCTGCGACGCCACTCTGCGGCGGATGAATCGGCATTACACCACCGGGGAATACTATGAGAAGTGCCAGATCCTGCGCCGGGCCTTTGGCCATCCGGCGCTGACCACCGACGTGATCGTCGGCTTCCCGGGGGAGACAGAGGAGGAGTTTGGGGAGACCTGTCGCTTCCTGGAGCAGGCCCGGCTGTACGAGATCCATGTGTTTAAGTATTCCCGCCGCAAGGGCACCCGGGCGGACCGAATGCCGGACCAGGTGCCGGAGGAGGTAAAGAACCGCCGCAGCAACGTGCTGCTTCATATGACCCGGCGCCACTCGGAGGAATTCCGCCAGTATTACCGGGGGCGGCAGGAGGAAATCCTGCTGGAGCAGGAAGCGGTGGTGGATGGGAAGCGGGTGTACGAGGGCTATACCCGGGAGTATGTGAAGGCTGCGGTGCCGGCGGAAGGCCACCATCCTGGGGAGCTGGTTTTGGCGCGGCTGTAAGCATAATTCTCTTGCTTCTTTATCAAAAGTGTATTAGAATAAGTAGGAAAGCGGAAATTTCAGCAAGAAACGAGAAGGGCGTAGCAATATGGCAGATTTACAGAGAACCCAAAATTTTGTGGCCGTACAGGAAAAGAAAATTGAGGTGGGAGAGGTCCTGGAGCGGGTGTACCAGGCGCTGACGGAAAAGGGCTACAACCCGGTCAACCAGATCGTCGGGTACATTATGTCGGGGGATCCCACGTACATCACCAGCTATGCCGGCGCCCGCAGCTTGATTTCCAAGGTGGAACGGGACGAGATCCTGGAAGAATTGATGCGGGTTTACATCCAGGTGATGCAGGAAAAATACTAAGGAGCGCTATGCGGATACTGGGACTGGATTATGGAAGCGTAACCGTAGGGGTGGCGGTCAGCGACCCCTTGGGGATTACGGCCCAGGGGGTGGAGACCATCACCCGTCCGGCGGAAAATAAGCTGCGCCGGACCCTGGCCCGGATCGGGGAGCTGGCGGAGGCCTACCAGGCGGAGAAGATTGTGCTGGGCTTCCCCAAAAACATGAACAATACGGTGGGAGAACGGGGCGAAAGGACGCTGGAGTTTAAAGCACAGCTGGAGCGCCGTACCGGTCTCCCTGTTATTTTGTGGGACGAACGTCTGACGACTATAGCGGCCAACCGGGTCCTGATGGAGGCCGGGGTGCGCCGGGAAAACCGGAAGGAGGTAATCGACCAGATGGCGGCTGCCCTGATCCTGCAGGGCTATCTGGATTCGATCCAATAAAATCTTGGAAAAACTGATCTTTCAGGGCGAGGATGGGGAAGCCATCCAGCTGTATGTTTTGGAAAGCACCCGCATTGGCGGTGTGGATTATATACTGGCGGCCGACGCCGAAACCGGCGACGGGAACTGCTATATTTTCAAAGACAAGTCGGACAGCGCCGACGACACGGCGGTTTACGAGATAGTGGAGGACGAGGACGAGATGGACAATCTGCTGTCTGTATTTGCCGAGCTGTTGGACGATGTGGATTTGGAATTTTGAAAAGGACGAGACAGGACGGAAAATTTCAACAACAGGAGGTTATTTTTTGAAGAAACAGGACAACTTAAAATTGAAGGTCATACCCCTGGGAGGCTTAGAGCAGATCGGGATGAATATGACCGCCATTGAGTACGGAGACACGATCATTGTGGTGGACTGCGGGCTTTCTTTCCCGTCGGACGATATGCTGGGCATCGACCTGGTGATCCCGGACGTAACGTATCTGGTGGAAAACGCCCACAAGGTCAAGGGCTTCTTTATCACCCACGGCCACGAGGATCACATTGGCGCCATTCCCTACGTGCTGAAGCAGGTGGCGGCGCCTCTTTACGGCACCAAGCTGACCCTGGGGATCATCGAAAACAAGCTGAAAGAGCACAACATGACCCGCAGCGTCAAGCGCAAGGTGGTAAAATACGGCCAATCCATTACCGCCGGGGACTTCCGGGTGGAGTTTATCCGGGTCAACCACAGCATTGTGGACGCGGCGGCCCTGGCTATTTTTACGCCGGTGGGGACCTTGATCCACACCGGGGACTTTAAGATCGACTACACCCCTTTGTTTGGGGACCCTACGGACCTGACCCGCTTTGCGGAGCTGGGGAAAAAGGGCGTGCTGGCCATGCTCTGCGAAAGCACCAACGTGCTGCGGGAGGGCTTTACCATGTCCGAGCGGACCGTGGCCAGAACCTTTGACACCCTGTTTGCCCAGCACGAGCACAGCCGGATTATTGTGGCCACCTTTGCCTCCAACGTGGACCGGGTGCGCCAGATTATCAACACCGCTTATAGGTATGGGCGGAAGGTGGTGGTGGAAGGCCGCAGCATGGTCAACATTATCTCCACCGCCCAGGAGCTGGGCTATATCAAGATGCCGGAAGGCTGCCTGATCAACATCGAGGACCTGAAAAAATATCCCAAGGAAAAGACGGTGCTGGTGACCACCGGCAGCCAGGGCGAGTCTATGGCTGCCCTGTCCCGGATGGCGGCCAGCATCCACCGGAAGGTATCCATTGAGCCGGGGGACACCATTATCCTCAGCTCCTCCCCTATCCCGGGGAACGAAAAGGCCATCTCCAAGGTCATCAACGAGCTGGCCCAGCTGGGGGCCAACGTGATCTTCCAGGATACCCATGTGTCCGGCCACGGCTGCCAGGAGGAGATCAAGCTGCTGTACTCCCTGGTCAAGCCCAAGTATTCCATCCCCATCCACGGGGAGTACCGGCATCTGCAGACCCACGCCCGGATGGTGCAGGAGATGGGCATCCCCAAGGAGAACACCTTTGTCCTCCACTCCGGCGCGGTGCTGGAGATGGACGAGAACGGCGCTTCGGTGACCGGGGACGTGCCGGCCGGCGCGGTGCTGGTGGACGGCCTGGGGGTAGGCGACGTGGGCAACATTGTCCTGCGCGATAGACAGACCCTGGCCCAGCATGGTATAATCATCGTAGTGGCGGTGCTGGAGCGGGGCAGCAACCAGCTGCTCTCCGGCCCGGAGATTGTCACCCGCGGCTTTGTGTATGTGCGGGAGTCGGAGCAGCTGATGGAGGACGCCAAAAGCGTGGTCATGGGCTCGCTTATCGAGTGCCACGACAAGCGGGTCAACGATTGGAGCAAGATCAAGAATACCATCCGGGATGATCTCAGCGATTATCTCTGGAAGCGGATGAAGCGCAGCCCCATGATCCTGCCGATTATCATGGAGGCTTAAAATCCGCCGTCAGGAGGGAGCATGAAGAAAAAGAAAGACAGGCTGCAGACATTGGATGTGGTAACCCGGCTGCTCAGCCGGTTCGGCATCCGGATCCTGATCTACGCGGCGCTGGCGGTCCTCTTTTACGTGGGGATTACCAGGGCCTACGGGTTCGGCTACTCTGTCTTTACCTCTGACCCGGTGGCGGTGGAGCCGGGGGCGGATATCGAAGTAACCATCACCCAGGACATGACGCCGGAGGACATTGCCCAGCTGCTGAAGGAAAAGGGCGTCATCCGGGATGAGGAAGTGTTCCGGGTACAGGAATTCCTGTACACCAGCGAGCGGGTCCCCATCTATCCGGGAACCTACACCTTAAACAATTCCTGGAGCGCGGAGGAGATTATCGGGGTGATGACGGAGGAGCCGGAGACGGTGGAGGAAACCACCGCCCTGGCCGGCGCCACCGACGCGGCCCAGGCGCCTACGGCTACCTCCGGGGAGACGGCTCCGGAGGACAGCCTGGAGGACGGTACATGAGGAACCCGGAACGGCTGGAGGCCTACCTCCACTCCCTGGAGCCGGATCCCTCCCCGCTGCTTTGCGAGCTGGAGCGGTACGCCCGGGAGCACCGGATCCCCATTGTCCGCCGGGAAACCGCCGCCTTTCTCAAAACCCTGGTGGCCCTCAAAGCCCCCCGGGAGATTTTGGAGATTGGCACGGCCATCGGCTATTCGGCGCTGCGGATGTGCCAAGCCCTGGGGGCGGACGGGCATCTGACCACCATCGAAAAATGGGAAAAACGAATTCCCCAGGCCCGGGAAAATTTCCGGCGGGCCGGGGAACTGCATCGGATTACACTGTTGGAAGGGGACGCGGCCCAGGTCCTGAGGACCCTGGCCGGTCCCTATGATTTTATCTTCCTGGACGCGGCCAAGGGCCAATACCTGGCGCTGCTGCCGGAGCTGGAACGGCTGACGGCCCCGGGAGGCGTGCTGGTGACGGACAACATCTTCCAGGAGGGGACCGTTCTGGAATCCCGGTACGCGGTGCGGCGGCGGGACCGGACCATTCACGCCCGGCTGCGGGAGTACCTGTACCAGCTGAAGCACCGGCCCCAGTGGGAAACCGCCCTGGTGCCGGTGGGGGACGGGGTGGCCGTAAGCGTCCGGAAAACAGGGACAAGCGAGGGACAGCCATGAACAAGAAACCGGAGCTACTGATGCCGGCGGGCAGCCTGGAGACGCTGAAGACGGCGGTGCTCTATGGCGCGGACGCGGTGTACCTGGGCGGGGAGGTCCTGAGCCTGCGGGCCAAGGCCAAAAACTTTACCATGCCGGAGATCAAGGAGGGCATCCGCTTTGCCCACGATCACGGGGTGAAGGTGTACGTGGCCGCCAACATTTTCGCCCACAACGGGGACATGCGGGCCGCTATGAAATTCTTCCTTTTGCTGAACAACTACGGGCCGGACGCCCTGATCCTTTCGGATCCGGGGCTGTTCCTGCTGGCCCAGAGCCTGGTGCCGGACATCCCCATCCACATCAGCACCCAGGCCAACAACACCAACTATGGGACCTGGATGTTCTGGCACAAGCAGGGGGTCCGGCGGGTGGTGGCCGCCCGGGAGCTGAGCCTGGCGGAGCTGGCGGAAATCCGGGCCAATATCCCGGAGGACATGGAGATCGAGGCCTTTGTCCACGGCGCCATGTGCATCTCCTACTCGGGCCGCTGCCTGATCAGCAATTTCCTGGCCGGGCGGGACGCCAACCGGGGGGAGTGCACCCATCCCTGCCGCTGGAAATACGCTCTGGTAGAGGAGACCCGCCCTGGGGAATACCTGCCGGTGGGGGAGGACGAGCGGGGCACCTACCTGTACAATTCCAAGGACCTGTGCATGATCGGCCACATCCCGGAGCTGCTGGACGCAGGGGTCGGCAGCCTGAAGGTGGAGGGGCGGATGAAAAACGCCCTGTACGTGGCCACCGTGGCCCGGGCCTACCGGGCGGCGTTGGACGACTACCTGGAGGATCCGGAAAAATATTACCGCCGCCTTCCCTGGTACCAGGAGGAGGTACAGAAATGCACCACCCGGCCGTTCTGCACCGGCTTCTATTTTGGCCGGCCCGGGCCGGATTCCCAGATCTACGAGGCCAGCACCTACCAGAAGGACTGGGTGTACCTGGGGACGGTGGAGAAGGAGGAGGGACGGCCCTATTTCCTTCAGAAAAATAAGTTTTCCGTGGGGGACCCGCTGGAGGTCATGCGCCCGGACGGCAGCAACCTGCCGGCCACGGTCCGCCGCCTGGAGACGGAGGACGGGCAGGAGGTGGAAAGCGCTCCCCACCCGGGGCAGAAGCTGTTCCTGGACCTGGGCATTCCCCTGGAGGCCGGGGACATTCTCCGCCGCCGGGACGGGGCCGTATAAATCGTCGGATTACAGGCATCCTATGGGATACCAGCAACGGAGGTAATTATGAAGATACCGGAAGCCTATACGCTTCTCCGCCAGGAGACGGTGGAGGAGCTTCAGTCGGAAGCTTTTCTGCTGCGCCACAACCAAAGCGGCGCCCGCCTGTTCCTGCTGTCCAACGAGGAGGAGAACAAGGTGTTTACCATTGGGTTCCGGACCCCGGTCCACGACAGCACCGGCGTCCCCCATATCCTGGAGCACGCGGTGCTCTGCGGGTCGGAAAAGTTTCCGGTGAAGGATCCCTTCATCGAGATGGAGAAAAGCTCCCTCCAGACCTATCTCAACGCCCTGACCTTCGCGGACAAAACCCTCTATCCGGTGGCCAGCTGCAACGACAAGGACTTCCAGAACCTGATGGACGTGTATATGGACGCGGTGCTGCATCCGGCCATCTACCGGGAGCCTAAGATTTTCCAGCAGGAGGGCTGGCACTACGAGCTGCGCCGGCCGGAGGATCCTCTGATCCTAAACGGGGTGGTGTACAACGAGATGAAGGGGGCCTTTTCCTCCCCGGACGAGGTGCTGGAGCGGTACTGCCAGGCCGCCCTGTTCCCGGATACCACCTACCGGTTTGAGTCCGGCGGAGACCCGGAGGAAATTCCGGAGCTGACCTATGAGGGCTTCCTGGACTTCCACCGCACCTTCTACCACCCCTCCAACAGCTATATCTATCTGTACGGGAACATGGATATGGAGGAAAAGCTGGCGTGGCTGGACCGGGAATACCTGTGCCATTACACGGAGATCCCGGTGCCCTCGGAGATCCCCTGCCAGAAGGCCTTTGAGCGGCCGGCGGAGCAGGAGGTGTTCTACCCGCTGGAGCGGGGGGAGAGCACCCAGGGCCAGACCTGGCTTTCGGTTCAGTGGGCGCTGGGGACGGTGCTGGATCCGGTGCTCTACGTGGCCTTCCAGGTGCTGGAATACGTGCTGGTGTCCGCCCCCGGCGCGCCGCTGCGCAAGGCCCTGGTGGACGCGGGCCTGGGCAAGGATGTGTTCGGCGGCTACCGGAACTGGATCCTGCAGCCCTATTTCAGCCTGGTGGCCAAGGACACGGACAAGGAACGGCTGGGGGAATTCCGCTCCCTGGTGGCCCGGACCCTCTGGGACCTGGTGGAAAACGGGCTGGATCCCAAGGCCCTGCGGGCCGGCATCAACAACCTGGAATTCCGCAGCCGGGAGGCGGACTTTGGCCCCTATCCCCGGGGGCTGATGTACGGGATCGAGTGCTTTGACAGCTGGCTGTACGGCGGGGACCCGCTGATGCACCTGCGGTACGAGGAAACCTTCCGTTTCCTGAAGGACCAGCTGGATACCGGATATTTTGAATCCTTGATCAAGCGGTACTTTTTGGACAACAGCCATCGGGCCATTGTGGTGATGAGCCCGCAGCCGGGGCTGGCGGAGGAGCGGGAGGAGGCCCTGGCCGCCCGGCTTTCGGCCTACAAGGCCTCCCTGTCCCCGGCGGAGGTGGAGCGGCTGATCCAGGATACGGAGGCCCTGGAGGCCTACCAGGACGAGCCCTCCGCCCCGGAGGCCCTGGCTGCCCTGCCCCGTCTGGGGCGGGAGGACATCGGCCATTGTGCCCGCCGCCTGTGCACGGAAAAGCGGATGTGCGGGGACGTCCCGGTCATGTTCCACCGGACCTTTACCGGCGGCATCGCCTATCTGCGGTTCCTTTTTGACGCCCGCCTGGCGGAGCCGGAGGAGATCCCGTACCTGGGCCTGCTCCGTTCCATCCTGTGCCTGGTGGATACCTGGGAGCACACGTATCCGGATCTGTGCAACGAGATCAACATCCACACCGGCGGCGTAGGCGGGGCGGTTTCCGTCTTTGAGCAGGTAGGGCAGCCGGGCCGGTTCTACCCGTACTTTGAGGTGCAGACCAAGGTGCTGTACAAAAAAATCCCGGAGATGCTGGAACTGGTCCGGGAGCTGGTCCAGGATTCTCTGTTTGACGATGAAAAGCGCCTGCGGGAGCTGATCCTGCAGATGAAATCCAGGGGGGAGATGCAGCTTTCCAGCAGCGGCCATTCCACCGCGGTGCTGCGGGCCAACTCCTACGGCTCCCCGGTTTCCTGGTACAACGAGCAGCTGGGCGGCATTACCTATTTCCGCTTTCTGGAGGATCTGGAGCGGGATTTTGAGGGGAAAAAGAAAGAGATAAGGGAAAAGCTGGCGGGGCTGGCCTCCCGTCTGTTCCGCCGGGGCGGCCTTATGGTGAGCCTGACGGCGGACGAGGAGGGCTACCAGGCTTTGGCGGCCCAGCTGCCCCGCTTCCTGGCCCAGCTGCCCCAAGGCCTTCCGGCGGAAGGGGAGCCTTTGGGAGAAGGCTTCCCTCTGGAAGCGCGGAACGAGGGCTTTACCACCCCGGGCCAGGTGGTGTACGTGGCCCGCTGCGGCAACTTCCTTTCCGCCGGCCTTCCCTACACCGGGGCCCTGCGGGTGCTCCGGGGGATCCTGGGGGACGAATACCTGTGGAACCAGGTGCGGGTCAAAGGCGGGGCCTACGGCTGCCTGTGCAACTTTGGGCGCACCGGCGGCGGGTATTTCTGCTCCTACCGGGATCCCAACCTGGGCCGGACCAACCAGGTGTACGAGGCCATTGTGCCGTATCTGGAGAACTTTTCCATGGAGGAGGAAGAACTTTCCAAATTTATCATCAGCGCCATCGGGGCCCTGGACCGGCCCATGAACCCTTCCGAGTGGGGGGCGGCGTCCCTCCAGGCGGCCCTTTGCGGGATTACGGATCCGATGCGGCAGGAGGACCGGGAGCAGATCCTTTCCTGCACGCCGGAGGTGATCCGGGGCTTGGCCCCCTATGTGAAGGCGGTGCTGGACTGCGGCCACCTGTGCACCGTCGGGGACGCCCTGAAGATTGAGGCAGAGAAGGAGCTGTTCCGGCACACGGAGCCGCTGATCCGCTGGTAGAAAGGAACGCGCGGCGCGAAAGGAGAATAACTGTGGAGAAAGCGTTTAAATCCGGCTTTGTGGCCCTGGTAGGGCGGCCCAACGTGGGGAAATCCACTCTGATGAACCACCTGATCGGCCAGAAGATCGCCATTACCTCGGACAAGCCCCAGACCACCCGCAACCGGATCCAGACGGTGTATACAGACCAGCGGGGGCAGATTGTGTTCCTGCATACCCCGGGCATCCACAAGGCCAAAACCAAGCTGGGCGACTATATGGTCAGCGTGGCGGAGCACACCCTGCGGGAGGTGGATGTGGTGTTGTGGCTGGTGGAGCCTACCACCTACATCGGCGCAGGGGAGCAGTACATTGTCAGCCGCCTGAAGCAGGTCAAAACCCCGGTGATCCTGATCATCAACAAGATCGACACGGTGGAGCGGACGGAGATCCTGAAGTTTATCGACGCTTACCGGAAGGTGCTGGATTTTGCGGAGATTATCCCGGTATCCGCCCTCCGGGACGTGAATACGGACGAAGTGCTGAACGTGCTGTTCCGCTATCTGCAGCCGGGCCCCCAGTATTTTGATGAGGACACGGTGACAGACCAGCCGATGCGCCAGATTGCGGCGGAGCTGATCCGGGAGAAGGCCCTGCGGAACCTGCAGGAGGAGATCCCCCACGGCATTGCCGTGACCATCGAGCGGATGAGCGAGCGGAAGGACGGCCTTTTCGACATTGAGGCCACGGTCGTCTGCGAGCGGGAGTCCCACAAGGCCATTATCATAGGCAAGCAGGGCTCCATGCTGAAACGCATCGGCACCGCGGCCCGGCGGGAGATTGAGGGGCTGCTGGGGGCCCGGGTCAACCTGAAGCTGTGGGTGAAGGTGCGGAAGGAATGGCGGGACAACGAACTTTATCTAAAAAATTACGGGTACAGGGAGAACCATGAGTGACCTGCTGGAGGTAAACGGCATGGTGATTTCTTCCATGCCCATTGGGGAGTACGACCGGCGCCTGGTCATCCTGACCCGGGAGCGGGGGAAGATTTCTGCCTTTGCCAAAGGGGCCCGGCGGCCCAACAGCAGCCTGCTGGCTGGCAGCCGGCCTTTTTCCTACGGGATCCTGACCCTCTACGAGGGGCGCACCTCCTACACCGTCCGTTCCATGGAGATCCGGCACTATTTTGAAAAGCTGGGGATGGATCTGGAAAAGACCTGCTACGGCAGCTATTTCCTGGAGTTTGCGGATTACTACGGCCGGGAGGGGATGGACGGCACCCCGCTGTTAAAGGTGCTGTACGTGGCGCTGCTGGCCCTGGAGAAGGGGAAGCTGCCGCCGCCTTTGATCCGCCGGGTGTTTGAACTGAAAATGATGGAGGAAAACGGGGAGTACGCGGAGCAGCCGCTGCGCCCGGTGGGGGAGGCGGCGGCCTACGCCTGGGACTTTGTGCTGCGGACGCCGCCGGAAAAGCTGTTTTCCTTTACCCTGGAGCCCCGGGCCTTGGAGGAATTTTCCGGCGCGGTGGAGGATTTGAAGCGGTATTACCTGGACCGGGAGTTTAAATCCCTGGAGATCCTGGAAGGCCTTCGCAGCGGCCTGTAGCTTTCCGGTACTGGGAGGGGCTCATCCCGGTGTGGAGGCGGAAGGACTGGCAGAACTGGCTGGGGCTGCCAAACCCTAGGATTTCGCCGATCCGGGATATGGGCTCGTCTGTGTCCGCCAGCAGCAGGCAGGCGTTTTCCAGCCGCAGGCGGCGCAGGTAGGCCATGGGGCTTTCCCCGGTCTCCTCCCGGAACAAATGGGAAAAGCGGCTGGGGCTCAGGCCGGAAACCGCCGCCGCCTGCTCCAAGGTCAGCGGCTCCCCCAGGTGCTGCCGGAAAAAGCGGATGGCCCGGCGGATGGGGCGGCTGGCAGGGACGCGGGGATGGGCCTGGGCCACGGCGGCGGTAAAGTCCTCCAGAGCCTGCTCTTGAAGGGCCTGAAGGGCGCCGCTGCCGGCGCAGCCCTCCATCAGCTGCAGGTAGGCGTCGCTTTTGGCGTAGGCCAGTTCTTCCGGCAGCCCGCCCTCCATGGCGGCCCGGGTGATTAGGGTGATAAAGGCGATAAACAGGATCCGGGCCTGCTGCAGGGAATCCCCAGGGAGAAACCCGGCCCGGCCGGTGGAACGCATCTGGCGGAAGGCCGCCTGGGCCTGCTTTGGGTCGCCGGCCTGGACTGCGGCCAGCACCTGCTTTTCGCAGGCGTAAGGGGTGTGGGGCAGGACAGCCGCCTGGCTTTGGGCCAGCACCTGGCGGGTGCGGCGCTGGGCCTGCTGGTCTGGGGTAGGGTGGAAACGTTTCATAGGGGCCTCCTTGAAAGAGTCAGGGGGTTTGGCCAGGGCGGAAGACGCCGGCCGGTTATCCTTATGGTAGCAGAAAATGTAAAAAACAGCAAGAATCTTATATTTTCAGCAGGATTTCCCTAGAGGAGATCCTTTTTTTGTGCTATGGTACAGGCATCCAAGGAAAGGACGGTGACAGTATGGAACGAGACGTAAAAGCCTTGGTGCAGGCCATGACCCTGGAGGAAAAGGCAGGCCTGTGCTCGGGAGCGGATTCCTGGCATTTGAAAGGGGTGGAGCGGCTGGGGATTCCTTCCATTATGGTCAGCGACGGCCCTCACGGCCTGCGGAAGGTGGAGACCCAGGAGGATGGCACCATG
>CALWEC010000259.1 GCA_944376945.1 uncultured Lachnospiraceae bacterium
TCGAGGAAAGAGACGCTCTCCCCGTACTGCCTAGCCAGCTTGTTCAGTGCCGGCGTCACACGCTCGCGGATGATATCCCGCTCATAGTGCATATCCCGGAAAGTGCTGGAGACAAAAATACTCTTCACAGTCGCGTCCTCCCCTGATGTGTTGCTACTATTTTAATCCTTCTAGATGGTGCGGTCAATGTATTGTGTTCCATTTAAAAAATCGATGTTTGTCGAAAGAATCATGGCCGCCATCTCAGGCGGCCACCACCTCAATACCCCGGTACCCCAAATCCATAAATTTTATCGCTCCCTACCGGATAACTCCTCTGCCGGCATTGGTCGCTGCTGTTTCCTTCCACTGTATAAATCACACCATCTTCCACTCTTTCCACGATCCCCACATGGTGGGTTTCTCCCACGTGTTGCTTGTCGAAGAAAATAATGTCCCCTGCCCGGGGCACATAGCTCCGGTCCTGCCAGAGTCCCCGTTCTTGGAACCAGGCGGCTCCATCCACACAGGCAGCAAATTTAGGAATAACTCCGGCGTCAATATACCCACATTGATCTGCACACCAGGAGACAAAGCAGGCACACCAGTTTACTTTACCGCCAAAACCGTACCAGCGCCAATAGATTTCTCCTCCCACGTTTCCCATCTGGGAAAGCGCCACAGACACAATCTCTCCATCCCCGGTCCCAATTCCATAGAGCACCTGGTTCCACATGCTCTGGTTTTTCTCCGCCAGCAGCAGCATCAACTGCTCTTTTTGTTCTTCGCTAAATCCGAATTGCTCCGCCATCTCCACAGCGGTCTTATGGCTTACGGTGATATACAGCGTGGTCCGTGTCACCTGGCTTTCCGTCTGCAAAATGTTCCCATGCCCGTCATCGGTCTCGTTAAGCACTGTCTCTGTTTTCGTTTCCGTTCGGGAAGTGATACTGTTAATCTGCCAAAAAATATCCCGTAGGATTGCCTTTTTGGCCTCATCCATGGTAGCTACCTCCATGGAAGCATCCGGGCTAGTAGAGGTCTTAACCGCGTAAACCGCCAGCACTTCCGGCCAGAGTGCCCGCGCCCCGGAAGTTTCCAGTGAATCATACGCTATACTGGAACGGATCCCGGCAAGCTTCTCCTCGTATTCCTGATTGATCTCCCGCACGACGGTCTGCATGGTCTGGCCAGTGCCGTTGTCTTCCCCAGAAAAAAAGATGCCAAAGGGGGAAGCGATCAGCAGCCCCACCATACAGATCAGCAGAAATACCATCAGGATAATCCATCCTCCCGCCGCCAAAGCCATGGTCACGGTCCTGCCGGCTGCCAGGATTCCCTTCACGGAGTTTCCAGCCGCTCGGGCAGCTCTCCGGGCCCTGCCCGCCCCCCGGACAGGCCGGGCTTTCTTTGCCAGCCGTGCGGCTCTCCTTCTACCAGCCATTTGTGCCGGTGAAGCCGGAGGGGCAGCCGTGACGGAGGAAAACATTTTATCCTTGACTGCTATGGTGCCTTTCCGCTGCTTGATGCCGGCAGGCCAGCTTACTTTTATAGCGGATACATCTGTTTTCCTTTGTTTAATCTTCTGGCGCTCCGGAAGCGGAGGACTTTCCGCAGGCAGCGGTACTCTTTTTGACCGCGGGACCGATTGGGCCGTCCGGTGCTCCCCTTGGTTTTTCTTCCCCGCCTGGTTGTCTTGCTTCCCTGTCTGGCGGCTTGCCGAAATCCGGTTCGGACAGTCCGGACGGTTAGAAACGGTTCTCTCTTGTCTGGCCAGCGCGCTGCTTTCCCTTTCCACTGACTTTCCCGCTGAGACCTGGGGGGGTTCCTTCTTCTCCTGGAGCTGATTCTGCTTTGGCCCACGCACAGCCCTCCTCACATGCCGCTCCAGCCGGCGGGCCGCTTTTGGGATCCCCGCGGCCCCTTTTTCCGAGAGTTGTTCCCCCGCGTATGCTTCTGGTGTCTCCTCCGGGGCGTACAGGCTGTGTTCGGATTTTTCTTTGATCTGGACGACAGCCTGTTTCATCCGTTCCCCGGCGTTTACAGCCCGGTCCAACGTTTTGATTGTCCCTGGCTTCTTTTCCCGTATCTTCCCAGCCTCCATTCGGTACCTCCTTATATGTCTTTTAACCTGGCTGAAAATCCCCCGCCTAACCAAACCGGATAGACGGGGAATGAAAACGACGCTTATGTTCCGGATCTCCCGGCAAAATCTTCCGGCCGGGTAGACATCAGCTTAAAGAGGGCTGAATTCTTGTCCTCCCATTGGTTATAGAACGGCACCAGGGCGCTTCCGATCCGCATCAGGCCATTCCCCGCCCGGGCATTGGTGATAAACTTGAGCTGTTCCTTGGAAATGTGGAGCAGTTCCGCCAGCTGTTCCCGGTCGGATGCGGACTGGTTCAGCATAACAATGAACTCCGAGTTGGAAAGCATGGTCCGGGCCGTCAGGGAATCCAGCACATATTCTACGTTTTGCGTCAGACTGGTCGTCCAAGCGTTCCGCTTCCGGAAACGCCGGTATGCGCTGTCAAAGAAGTTAGCGCTGTATTTATGCTGAAGCAGCGTATGGAACTCATCTAAAAAGATATGGGTGCGGATCCCCTTCTCCCAGTTTTGGGATACCCGGTTAATCATGTGGTCCGTGATCACCAGCTGTCCCAGGTCCTTCATATCCTCTACCATCCCACGGGTGTTAAAGCACATGAGCCGGTTCCCGGTTTCGATATTGGTGGGGTGGGAAAAATTGTTCAGGGTTCCGTCTGTGAACAGTTCCAGCATCAAAGCCAAGTCCTGTGCTTCCGGTTCATCCTGTTCCAGCAGGATTCTCCGTAGGGTAAAAAAGGTAGGGATTTCCCCCGGTTGCTTCCGGGAATAGACCCGCTCCACACAGCGGTCCAGGATGCTCTTTTCCTTGGGACCAATTACATACCGGTCATCCGAGATTCTCTCATAGAGGGAAAGGACAAACTGGGACTTGTCCACAACGGGATTTTTGTCTCCGTATCCGGCCACCATATCCATGGCGTTCAGGTAGATTTCGCTGCCTGCGCTGATAGGCAAGCTCACGCCTCCCAAGGCCTCCACCAACGGCCCATACTCCCCTTCCGGGTCATAGATCAGCACCTGGTCGGTAGTCGTGGTCAGGATGATCAACAGGATAAACAGCTTGGTCAGCATGGATTTCCCGCTGCCGGGTACTCCCAAGATAAAAGCGGAAGGGTTCAGCAAATGAGCACGGTTCACGAGAATCAAATTGTGGGAGATGGCGTTAACGCCGCAGTAAATGCCTCCTGGATCCATCACTTCCTGGGTCCGGAACGGGATTAGGCTCCCCAGGCTCTCCGTGGTCAGGGTCCGCATGGTATCAATCCGCCGCACCCCAATGGGAAGCGCCGTGTTCAGGCCGTCCACCTGCTGGAACTTTAAAACCGCCATCTGGCACATCCGGTTCCGGGCCAGGGAGAGGATGCTGCTGGTATCCGCGTCTAGCTGCTCCTTGGTGTCCGCCGTGTGCAGCAGCGTCATCACCGCCACCATCATCCGTTGGTCCCGGGTGGTCAGGTCACGGAGGAATTCTTTGCTCTCCTCTTTCTGCATCTCCATATCGTAGGGGACCGTGGCGGAAAAATTCTGGTTGCTATTTTGTCTCCGCTGCCAATTGGTAATGTTGGTCTCCACCCCCAGAAGCCTTGTCTGTACCTCCCGCACCGCCTCGTCTGTGGGGATCGGGATCAGGTCAATACTAATCATCATATCCTGATTGATGTCCGCAAACTCGCTGACCATAGTATCTTCTATATAAGAAGCGTAATCTTTCAGATACAAGACTCGCCCAAACCGTTCTCCCATCTTGAAATAGTCTTTTTCAAATTCCATGGTATCCGGACAGATGGTATCCTTAAAGCTGTGGCCCA
>CALWEC010000260.1 GCA_944376945.1 uncultured Lachnospiraceae bacterium
TCCATATGGGTACCGGTGTGAGGGCAGTAGGAAAGGACCTCCAGATTGTGGATCTGGTCCCCGTTCCCCACCCGGGAGAAGAAGGAAGTCTCCGGCAGCTTCAGGGACGGGTCCGCCGGCATGTTGGTCTCAAAGGTGTGGCTTAAGTCAATCCATCTGGTACCTTTCAGTTCGATCATGGTCAAATCCTCCGTTTCTATTTTATAAATTAGACGTTACTCTGCCTTTTCGATCCCCTCTTCCGCAGGCTCCTTGAAGCCCAGGGCCATGCCAACGGCAAAGCTGACCACCAGGGCGATAACGCCGGTGATGATGGCGTGGACAATGTTCATCAGGTTCTGGGCGTCCATAAAGATCAGAATGGACGCGGCGGCCGGAGGAACAAAGGAGAAGGCCTTAATGGTCACAATACCGGCGTACAGGCCTGCGGCGGCGCTGCCGATGACCGCGGCGATCATAGGGCGCTTGTAGCCGAAGTTGGAGAAGGTGGAGGGCTCGCTGGCGCCGCTGATGACGGCGGTCAGGCCCATGGCCAGGCAGCTTTCCCGGCGCTCTTTGTTCTTGGCGCGCATGGCGGTAGCCAGGCAGGCGCCGCCCTGGGACACGTTGACGCACAGCAGGGAGATAATGCACAGGGACTCAAAGCCCTGGGATCCTACGGTGGAGATGGCGTCCAGGATCAACGGCCACTGGAGGCCGCACATGTTCAGGAACGGGAAGATCACCGCAAAGACAATCTCCGCCATCACATGGCTGATGGAGGAAATCCACATCACAAAGGAGCGGATGACCTCGGCAATGCCGTTGCCCAGCGGGCCGATTACCAGGATGGCCAGCAGGGAGGAGAGGAGAAGGGTGATCATGTTGCCGAAGAAGTTAAACAGGCTGTCCGGCAGGGCTTTTTTCAGCACCTGGTAGATAAGCCCCATGACCCAAACCAGCAGGATAATGGGAAGGACGCTGTAGCTGTAGGTGATCTCCGCAATCTGGATCCCCAGGAAGCTGACGGTGCCCGCGGCGAACAGGTTCAGGAAATCCGGGGCGAACATAATGCCCACCGCGGCCACCGGAAGCAAGGTAGGAAGCTTAAAGTAGACGGCGGCGGAGGCGGCCACCTCAAAGGGCAGGAAATAGTAGGGGGCGTCGCCGATGGTGTTGAGGATGGTGTAGGTCTGGGTGCCCTGGGGAAGTATGCCGACCAGGTTTAAAAGGATTACCAGGACCTTGACCAAGCCTCCGGCCATGATCATGGGGATAACCGGGACCATACATTCCTGGATGGCCTTCAGGATCCCTTGGACAATGCGAATGGGAAGGCTTGCTTGTTTGGCAGTTGCTGTTTGTGTCATCCGTTTTCTTTCCTTTCTGCACTTTTTACCTAAAGCAGAGGCGTTTCCGGGCCCTGGAAAGCGCCGCCGCACAAGGCCGTAATTGGGAACTTGTATATTATATTATAGAAAGAAAAAGAACAAAAACAAACTTGGTATATGATTTTCCGTTCTAAGAATCTGCCCACAAAATAGAGAGAAGAAACCAGGAAATCCGCCATTTGCGGGACGCCTCTGACACAATCTGATCATCTGGTCTACCTTTTTGCTCTCCCCGGGAGCTTGGGGGCCGGCCGGGCCTCTCCCTCTTGCCAATCCCGGTTTCCCGTGCTATGATGTTGCAAGGAAAAACCAGGAGAAAACCGGAAGGAGCAGGCTATGGGACAGGTGCTAGTGGTGGGCGGAGGAGCCGCCGGCATGATGGCGGCGGCCGCCGCCGCGGAGGCGGGAGCCTCGGTGATCCTGCTGGAAAAAAACGAAAAACTGGGAAAGAAGCTGTACATCACCGGCAAGGGCCGGTGCAATGTTACCAACGCCTGCGGCCGGGAGGAATTTTTGGCCCATGTGGTGACCAACCCCAAATTCCTCTATTCCTCCTTCAGCCGTTTTGGCAGCCAGGATACAATGGACTGGCTGGAGGCCCACGGGCTGAAACTGAAGGTGGAGCGGGGGAACCGGGTGTTTCCCCAGTCGGACAAGTCCTCGGACGTGATCCGCACCTTCCAGCGGGCCCTGGAGGCCTTGGGGGTGGAGATCCGGCTGCACAGCCCGGTCCAAAGCCTGCTTTGGGAGGACGGAATCTGCCGGGGCGTGGCGCTGGCGGCTTCCGCCGCTGGGCAGGCCCCGGCCCTGGGAAGCGCTTCCGGCGGCAGGACAGGGCGGATCCTCCGCGGGGACGCGGTGATTGTGGCCACCGGCGGCCTGTCGTACCCTTCCACCGGCTCCACCGGAGACGGCTACGGCTGGGCCCGGGAGGCAGGGCACGCCGTCACCGGCCTGCGGCCTGGCCTGGTGCCTTTGGAGGCGGAGCTGGGGGACGGCACGCCGGCCCGGGAGCTGCAGGGCCTGTCCCTGAAAAACGTGGAGATCTGTATCAAAAAAGGAAAAAAGAAGCTGGCCCAGGAATTTGGGGAAATGCTGTTTACCCATTTTGGCGTCAGCGGCCCGGTGCTTCTGTCTGCCAGCAGCCTAGCGGCCCGGGAGCTGGAAAAAGGGCCCCTGGACATGGAGATCGACTGGAAACCGGCGTTGGCAGAGGAGCAGTTGGACGCCCGGCTGCAGCGGGAACTGGGGGAAAACCCCAAGCGCCAGATGAAAAACCTAATGGGCGCCTTGCTTCCTTCCAAGGCCATCCCGGCGGTGCTGCGGCTGGCGGGGATCCCGGAGGAGCAGGCGGCGGGGCAGGTAAGCCGGGAGGAACGGCGCCGCCTGCTGCAGACCCTGAGGCATTTCCCGGTACGACTTACCGGCCTCCGGGGCTTCCCGGAAGCGGTGATCACCCAGGGAGGCGTCTCGGTGAAGGAGGTGGAGCCTTCCACCATGGAATCCAAAAAAATCCGGAACCTGTTTTTTGCCGGGGAGGTGCTGGACTTGGACGGGTTTACCGGCGGCTATAACCTGCAGATTGCCTGGTCCACCGGATACGCGGCAGGAAAGGCGGCGGCATCCTGCGGGAGACAGAATTAGGGCAAGGGGGAAGCGGAATATGAATCGGAATATCGCGGTAGATGGGCCTGCCGGGGCGGGCAAAAGCACGGTGGCCAAACGGGTGGCCAGACAGCTGGGCCTGGTGTATGTGGACACCGGGGCCATGTACCGGGCCATGGGCATTTTCTTTTTGGAGCGGGGGCTTTCCCCGGAGGATGAGGCGGGGATCACAGCGGCCTGCCGGGATGCGGAGGTGACCATTGCCTACCAGGATGGTGTCCAGCAGGTGTATCTGAACGGGGAGAACGTAACCGGCCGCCTTCGGGAGGAGGCGGTGGGCAATATGGCTTCCCGCTCTTCGGTATACCCGGCGGTGCGGGCCAAAATGACCCAGCTGCAGCAGTCCCTGGCCCAGCGGACGCCGGTGATTATGGACGGACGGGACATCGGCACGGTGGTACTGCCCCAGGCAGCGCTGAAAATTTACCTTACCGCCAGCGTGGAGGAACGGGCCCGCCGCCGGTTCCGGGAGCTGGAGGAAAAAGGGGAAGCCTGCGTACTCTCCCAGATCCAGCAGGACATCCGGGAACGGGACTACCGGGACATGCACCGGGAGACGGCGCCCCTGCGCCAGGCGGAGGACGCGGTGCAGGTGGACGCTACGGACATGGACATTGAGCAGGTGACAGAACGGATCGTATCCCTGTACCGGGAGCGGGTGCCGCAGGTGGCCCAGAGGGAGCAGGAGGGGAAATAGGATGGAAGTGATCCTGGCCAAGACCGCCGGCTTCTGCTTTGGCGTCAAACGGGCGGTGGAAAAGGTGTACGAGCAGATTGAGAAGGGGAACTTCCCCATTTATACCTACGGCCCCATCATCCACAACGAGCAGGTGGTGGCGGATCTGGCGGCCAAGGGCGTCCAGGTGGTGGACGGGGAGCCGGAGCTGGAGCGGCTGCGCCAGGGCACCATTATCATCCGTTCCCACGGGGTGGGGCGGGCCGTCCAGGAAAAAATGGAAGCCCAGGGGCTGACGGTGGTGGACGCCACCTGCCCTTTTGTAAAGAAGATACACCGGATTGTGGCGGAAGCCTCCGCCGCCGGGGACACGGTGGTGATCATCGGCGACCGGAATCATCCGGAAGTACAGGGAATTTGCGGATGGAGCCACACAAAACCTTATGTTGTATCTACATTAGAGGAAATTGACACGATCCCGCAGGAGGGAAAACAGACCGTGGTGAGCCAGACAACATTTCACCACAAGAAATTTCAAGAACTAGTTGAAAAAATGGAGGAAAAGGGTTATCATAGTAGTGTTGTGAACACAATTTGCAATGCTACACAGGAACGTC
>CALWEC010000261.1 GCA_944376945.1 uncultured Lachnospiraceae bacterium
CCCTAGCGGCTCAGCGGGAAATGCTGGACGGCCTGGGGGCGGACGTGGTGCTGGCGCCCCACCTGGGGGAAATGTCCCGGCTCATCGGCACGCCGGTGTCCCATATGACGTTGGACCTGCCGGAGACAGCCCGGACCTTCAGCAAACGGTACGGCTGCGTGCTGGTGATGAAGGACGCCAAGACGCTGGTGGCGGAGGGAGGCTCGCGGCTTTACGTCAATACCTGCGGAAATTCCGGTATGGCCACCGGCGGCAGCGGGGATGTGCTGGCCGGCGTCATCGGCGGCCTGCTGGCCGGCGGCATGGAGCCCTTTGAGGCGGCGGCCTACGGGGTGCTGCTTCACAGCCTGGCCGGGGACGCGGCGGCGGCGGAGCTGGGAGAGCGGGCGGTAACCGCGGG
The DNA here is from genome assembly GCA_944376945.1 of uncultured Lachnospiraceae bacterium. Taxonomy (GTDB): domain Bacteria; phylum Bacillota; class Clostridia; order Lachnospirales; family Lachnospiraceae; genus Pseudolachnospira. The sequence continues at coordinate 401 of CALWEC010000261.1, forward strand.
AGAGATTGCACGGAGGATACCATGAGATATTGCGAGCGCGTGAGAGCGGAAATTGATTTAGGGAAAATCCGGGGGAACCTGGAACGGATCCGGAACCGGCTGCCGGACGGGGTGAAAACCTGCGCGGTGGTCAAGGCGGACGGCTACGGCCACGGCGCCACGGCGGTGTCGGTAGCGCTGGAGGGCACGGCGGATTTCTTTGCCGTGGCCACGGTGCGGGAGGCCCTGGACCTGCGGGAGGCCGGCGTAAAAAAGCCGGTGCTGATCCTAGGCTATGCCTGGCCGGAGGACTATGAGGAATTGATCCGGAACCAGATCCGGTTTACGGTTTTTAAGGAAAAGGACGCGCAGGAACTTTCGGGTCTGGGGGAAAGGCTGGGGATCCCGGCCTGGATCCATATTAAGGTGGATACCGGCATGCACCGGATCGGCTTCCCTCTGACCGGGGAGGCGGTGGAAGCGGTGCGGCGGATCCGCCGGCTGCCGGGGCTTTGCGTGGAGGGAATTTTTACCCACTTTGCCCGGGCGGACGAGGCGGACCTGTCCTATACCTACCGGCAGCTGGAGGTGTTCCAGCGCTTTATCCGGCAGGTGGAGGAAGGGCAGGAGCCTATTGCCCTGCACCACTGCGCCAACAGCGCCGCTTCCATGGAACTTCCGGAGGCGGCGATGGACATGGTGCGGGTGGGCATCGCCATGTACGGCCTGTACCCGTCCTCCGAGGTAAGCCGGGAGATCCCGCTGGAGCCGGCTCTGGAGCTGAAAAGCCAGGTGGTGTACGTAAAGGAAGTGGCGGCAGGGGAAGGCATCAGCTACAACCATATCCGGTATCTGGAGCGCCCTTGCCGGGTGGCCACCATCCCGGTGGGATACGGGGACGGCTATCCCCGGCTGCTGTCCGACAAAGGGTACGTGCTGATCCGGGGCCGGAAGGCGCCTATCCTGGGAAGGATCTGCATGGACCAAATGATGGTGGACGTAACGGACATCCCAGGCGCGGCGGAAGGGGACCCGGTGACGCTGATTGGGAAAGACGGGGAAAACCGGATCCTGGTGGAGGACCTTTCGGAGCTCTGCGGCCGGTTCAACTATGAGCTGATCTGCGGCCTGGAAAGGCGGGTGCCCCGGGTATACCGGGACAGCGCCCGGAACGGCTGAAAAAAGAAAAACGAATAAACACGGGCGGCATTGGAAATACTACAGATAGTCCATGGATGAAAAATATGGAAGATGGAGTGTGACCCATGTGATGATTCGCAGAGGAGATGTCTTTTATGCGGATTTGCGCCCGGTGGTGGGATCCGAGCAGGGAGGCGTCCGCCCGGTCCTGATTATTCAGAACGACACGGGAAACCGGCACAGCCCCACGGTGATCTGTGCCGCCATTACCTCGAAGATGAACAAAGCCAAGCTGCCCACCCATGTGGAGCTGAACGCCTACCACTGCAACATGGTGCGGGATTCGGTGGTGCTGCTGGAGCAGCTGCGGACCGTGGATAAGACGCGGCTGCGGGAAAAGGTGTGCCATCTGGATCCGGAATACCTGGAGAAGGTAGACCGGGCGCTGCTGGTAAGCCTGGAGCTGGATACATAATCCGCCCGGGGGCTTGCAAGATGCGCGGTCCTATGCTATACTGAAGCATATTTGCCGCGAAAAACGGAGGGACGCGTCCTGCGGACGGGAGAAAATTCCCGCCGGAGGACGCGGTCTGCCGTCTGATTGGGAAAAATCAAAATACAAAACCGGGTTTGGAAGGAGAAGCTATGTCAGGACATTCAAAATTTGCCAATATTAAGCATAAAAAAGAGAAGAACGACGCCGCCAAGGGAAAGATCTTTACCCGCATTGGCCGCGAGATCGCCGTGGCCGTAAAAGAGGGCGGTGCGGATCCGGCCAACAACAGCAAGCTGCGGGACGTGATTGCCAAGGCCAAGGCCAACAACATGCCCAACGATACCATCGACCGGAGCATTAAGAAAGCCTCCGGGGACGCAGGCAACGTCAACTACGTGTCGGTTACATACGAAGGCTACGGCCCCAGCGGCACGGCGATTATTGGGGAAGCCCTGACGGACAACAAGAACCGCACCGCCTCCAACGTGCGCAACGCCTTCACCAAGGGCGGCGGCAACGTAGGCACCCAGGGCTGCGTTTCCTTTATGTTTGACCAAAAGGGCCAGATCCTCATTGACCGGGAGGAGTGCCCTATGAGCGCGGACGACCTGATGATGACGGCTTTGGACGCCGGCGCCGAGGACATGAACGAGGAGGAGGACAGCTACGAGGTCCTGACGGCCCCGGACGATTTCAGCGGGGTGCGGGAAGCCCTGGAGCAGGCCGGTATCCCCATGGCCCAGGCCGAGGTGACCATGATCCCCCAGACCTGGGTGGACCTGTCCGACGAGCAGGACATTAAGATGATGAACCGGATCCTGGACCTGCTGGAGGAGGACGATGACGTGCAGAACGTCTACCACAACTGGAATGAGAATGACTGAGTGGGAAAGCACGTAAAAACGTGGGTCTAGCGTTTTTGTTTGAAAAAGTACGGGAGAAAAGCTGTCAGCTGAGATAGACACGCAGAAAAAGTATTGCTCAGCTACGAAGGTATAAAAACTCCTTTCTTTGCTGTCGTAAGGATGGCGGGAAAGGAGTTTTTTATGTTGAATGAAGACGTGCTACGGGAGTTTATTTTTGACTGTACGATCCGAAAACTTAGTAAACGGACTATTGATGGGTATCGTAATGCGAACCTGAGGCTGTTCAATTTTTTGAAAGGGGAGTTTGGAATTACTGAACTAGAAGAGACACACCATCAAGCCATACGAGCTTATGTTCAGTATCAAACCGATCAAAACTTGTCCCCGGTGTACATAAACCGAAATATCATCAGTTATAAAATGTATTTTCGTTATTGTGTGCAGGAAGGTTATATAAAACATAATCCAATCGACAAAGTGAAGAGTTTCCCGGAGTAAAGGTTTTGGACGATGTAAGCCTAAGCCTTTACCCGGGGGAAGTCCTGGGGATATGCGGGGAAAATGGGGCCGGTAAGTCCACTCTGATCAAAATCCTTACCGGCCTTTATCAGCCGAACAGCGGGACCATTGAGTTTGAGGGGAAAGAAGTCAGGCTGAACGCCATCCGGGCCCGGGAGCTGGGGATTTCCGCCATTTATCAGGAACTGACGATCGTACCGGAACTGAGCCTGGCGGAGAACCTGTTCCTGGGCCATCCGCCTACGCATGGAAACGGGATGGTGGATTACAAAAAATTGTACGCGGACAGCCGGGAAATCTTGGAGGAATTAGGCCTGGGTTACGCGCCGGATCAAGTAAAGGCCGGGGAGCTGGGGCTGGGAGCCCAGCAGCTGATTGAAGTGGGAAGGGCGGTAGGAAGAAAGGCAAAAGTGCTGATTATGGATGAGCCCACCTCGTCTTTAAGCCATCAGGATACCCAAAGGCTTTACGGGTTGATCCGCCGGTTCCGGGAACAGGGCTATGGGATCATTTTTATTTCCCATCATATGGAGGAAATTTTTGAGATTACGGACCGGGTGGCGGTGCTGCGGGACGGGAAAGTCATCGATGTGCGCCCTACCAGCCAGTGGACGGTGGACGATCTGGTTTTTGCCATGGTCAACCGGCGGGTGGACCAGCAGTTCCCTTCCAAGTCTTCCAGCGCCAAACCCGGAGAGGTGATTCTGGAACTGAAAAACGTATCCAACCGGAAAGTACATAATATTAACCTGCAGATCCGGGCAGGGGAGATTGTGGGGATCGCAGGCGTGAATGGGGCAGGCCGGACAGAACTTTTAAAAACCATTTACGGCTTCTATCCATACACCCAAGGGGAAATGTATTTTCGCGGAAAACCTTTCCGGGAAAAATCCATCCGGAAGGTTTTGGACGCGGGCATTGTGATGGTTTCGGAAGACCGGAAAAGAGAAGGGCTGATTCTGGGCCAGGACTGCCAGCAGAACATTGCCCTGTCCCATTACCGGGAATTGTCCCGCCTGGGCGTGGTCAGTGAGAAACGGATGCGGCAGATGGCCAAGGAGGGGGTGCGGAAGTACGATGTAAAAACCCCTTCCCTCGCCAAGGAAACCGGGAAGCTTAGCGGCGGAAACCAGCAGAAGCTGATTCTGGCCCGGGTGACGTATGGAAATCCCGTCCTGTTTCTGCTGGATGAGCCGACCCGCGGCATTGATGTGGCGGTAAAAATGGAAATGTACCGGCAGATGATCGCGTTTGCGGAGGCGGGAGCCGCGGTGCTTATGGTCTCCTCGGAATTGCCGGAAGTGTTGGGGCTGGCGGACCGGATCCTGGTTATGCATGAACGGACGGTTGTGGCGGACATCCCCAAAGAAAGCGCTACCAGCGAGCTGGTTATGAACTACGCGACAGGAGGAAAGTAGAGTGAAAAAAATGTACGAGAAGATCCCCATGAAAGTGCGGGAAATTATTCCGGCGCTGGCGATCCTTATTGCCATGGGCATCGTTTTTTCCTTGGTATCCAGCAGCTTTCTGCGCCCCAGCAACATTTCCAATATTTTTCTGCAGGCGACCAACACGGCGATCGTAGGCGCCGGCATGATGTTCGTAATGCTCTGCGGGGATTTTGACCTGATTGGCGGCTCTATGATCGCCTTGTCCGGCGTAATCGGCGGGAAGCTGGTATCCGCCGGCCTGGGAACCATTCCCGCCATTGCCGTAATCCTGCTGATCGGGGCTTTGGTGGGCCTGTTTGACGGCGTACTGGTGACAAAGTTAAAAATGCTTCCTTTTATTGTCACGCTATCCATGCAGATTATGCTGGCGGGGCTGGCTCTGGCCATTTCCGGAGGGCGGACGGTGTACGGCCTTCCGGACAGCTTTACCTGGCTGGGCTCTGGAAAAGTAGGAAGCGTGCCGGTGGCGGTGATCCTGATGGTCCTGATCTATGTGGTGTGCTGGTTCTTTTTGAGCAAGACCGTGTTTGGCCACCAAGTTTACGCCATTGGCGGAAACCGGGAAGCCGCTTTCCTGGCAGGCGTCAACGTGGAACGGATTGAGCGGATCTGTTACGTAATTTCCGGCATGCTGGCTGTAATCGCCGGCGTTGTCCTTACCGGACGCATGGGCTCCGCAGTATCCGACGCCGGGAAAGGAACGGAAATGAACGCCCTTTCCGGCCTGGTAATCGGCGGGATTTCCATGAGCGGCGGAAAAGGGAATGTAGTAGGCGCTTTTATCGGGTGTATTATTATCGCGGCTTTAAACAATGGGCTGAATATGATGAATGTATCCGCTTATTGGACAGACTTTGTCCGCGGTTTAATCATCCTGCTGGCCATTACGTTAGACGCGGTGCGGAAGCTTTCCAAGAAGGACGACTGATCCGGAGGGAATGGTTATGAAAAACTGGTTGGAAGACAGAGAAAAGTGGCTCCGTCAGTTTAATAAGCGTGAGTATGCGGCAGCCTTCCAGGCGTATCGGGAGGACTGCCGTTCCTCCGTGGAAAGCCTGGATCAGGCGTTCCGGGAGTCCGGGACAGAGGAAGGGCTGAAAGCGGCGGCAGAGGAACTGATCCAGCAGGTGGAGCGGCAATGCAAGGAGACGCCGGGCTCCTACAAACGGGCGCGCCGGGAATGCGCGTATGGGATCGTCTGCTATTTGATTCCGGCCCTGCGCTCCCTGGCCCTTCCCTGCTGCCCGGTCTTGGAGCAGCAGATTTTAAAGGCGTGGAGCCATACCTATCCGGATTCGCCCATCCGAGGCGGCAGCTTTGAACAAATTCAGGCCGGCTTCCCGCAGGGGAGCCTTTTATCCCGCCTGTTTCGGCGGAGGGAAGGGGGAAAGGGATGAGCCGGTTGGTTCGGGTGGCCAGCATTGGCCTGGCGCCAGGATATGAGACGGAGCCGGAGGCAGTCCTGGAAGAGATGGAGAAAGCCGCTTCCAAGGGGGCGGACCTGATCCTTACGCCGGAAGTATGGAGCGGGCAGATTGCGGAAACCCAGGAAAATGGCGCTTGCCGCGCTCCGGTTTTGGAACAGGCGGCCAAAATCGCGGCCCGCTATCACACCTATACGGCGGTGTGCATGGAGCGGTACCTGCCGGCAGAGGAGGAACGGCAGCTTCGGGCAGCCGGCGCAAAGGGGTTTTGGAAGGACGCCAAAAGGCTGAAATCCAACAGCAATATCCTGCTGGACCGCCAAGGCCGGCAGGCGTATGTGTACGACAAAATTTACCCGTACCCGCCGGAGTTCCAGATGGCGGAAGGCGATCAATGCAGCATGGAAGAACTGAAGCAATCGCCGGTACAGGCAGAACCCAATGTACCGGGACGCCAGGTGGGCGTATACGACTGCGATTTTGGCCGCGTTGGGTTTGCCATCTGCTTTGATATGAATTTTCCGGCGCTTTGGGCTCAAATGGCAAAGCGGGACGTGGAACTGGTGGTGTGGCCGGCCGCCTTTTCCGGCGGGCGGAACGCGGCGCTTCGGGCAGGCGCCTACCATTATTACGTGGTCACCAGCACCAGTGTGGGGAAAGGCGACTGCCGTGTGGCGGATATCAATGGGGATTGGATTTTGGTTCAATACCCGCAGGCGGGAGAGGTGGCGCATACGGCGTGGGCAACGCTGGATTTGGACCGGACGATTTTCCACAAGAATTTTAATGAGGCGCAGATCCGCAAAATTGCGCGGCGGTATCCAGAGGACGTTCAGGTGGATGCCTCTCTCTATGGAGAGGAAGAGTGGATTGTGGTATCTTCCAAGGGGGCAGCGCCTTCCGTCCAGGAGCTTTGCCGGGAATATGGATTGGTACCGCTGCGCCGTTTTAAAACCGAAGAGATGGCGTCTTACATAGACGGCATCCGAGGAATGCGTCCCTGGTAATCGGATGTCCTTTTTGAATTCCCCCGATAAAAAGTTTGTTAATATATAGTGCCTGATGATTAACTCAAAACACTTGATTTTACTGACTTCCCAGAGATTTTCTGGTAAAATAATTGCAAGGGTATTCCATT
>CALWEC010000262.1 GCA_944376945.1 uncultured Lachnospiraceae bacterium
TGCACCGGGGATTTTTGCACTTGACCACATTGACGATCTTCTCCGGCAGTTCCAGCCGCTTTTTTTCCACTGTCTTGCCGTCTTCAATGATATTCACAGTGATGTTGGGATCTATGTAGCCCAGCACATCCAAGTTGATGTCAATGGTGTCGTTGATTTTGATGATATCCTTTTTCCCCAGCTTGTTGCTCTTGACGTTTTTGATAATGGCAACGCTGCAGTCCAGCCGGTCCAGGTTCAGATACTGGTAGACCCGCATGGACTTCCCGGCCTGGATGTGATCCAGGACAATTCCTTTTTCAATACTGTCAACCTTCAGCATGGCTTCCTCCTATTTGGTGTTGTTTTCCAGTCCCAGCAGCTTCAGCATCAGCGCCATCCGCACAAATTTCCCGTACTCCACCTGGTCAAAGTATACGGCCCGGGGGTCGCTGTCCACCTCCGTGGCAATCTCGTTGACCCGGGGCAGGGGATGCAGGATCTTCAGATCCGGCTTGGCGTTGGCCAGCTTGGCCAGGTTCAGGATGTAGGTGTCTTTCAGGCGGATGTAATCGGCCTCGTTGAAGAAGCGCTCCCGCTGGACGCGGGTCATGTAGAGGATATCCAGCTGGCCGATGACCGGCTCCATCTCCGTCACTTCCTCAAAGGGGATATTCTTTTTCAGCAGCGTTTCTTCCTTTATGTAATCCGGCACCTGCAGCTCCTGAGGGGAGATCAGGATAAAACGGATGTTTTCATAGCAGGACAGCTGCTTGATCAGGGAATGGACCGTGCGGCCAAATTTCAGGTCGCCGCAGAAGCCCACGGTCAGGTTGTTCAGACGGCCCTTGGTCTGTTTGATGGTCAGCAGGTCCGTCAGGGTCTGGGTGGGATGGTTGTGGCCGCCGTCCCCGGCGTTGATCACCGGGATGTTTACATGTTGGGAGGCTACCAGCGGGGCGCCTTCCTTGGGATGCCGCATGGCGATAATGTCCGCGTACTTGGATACGGTGCGGGCGGTGTCCGCTACGCTTTCCCCTTTGGCGGCGGAGCTGGCGTCGGCAGAAGAAAAGCCAAGAACACTTCCCCCTAACTCCAGCATAGCTGCTTCAAAGCTTAAACGGGTCCGTGTGCTAGGCTCATAAAATAAGGTGGCCAATTTTTTGCCCTTGCAGGCTTCCGCGTATTTTTCGCGGTGTTGGATAATATCCTCCGCCAGGTCTAAAATTTCATCAATTTCCTGCAGACTCAGGTCTGTTGGGTCAATAAGATGTCTCATAGGTGCACCTGTCCTCCGTTTTTTCTCTTTGGCCGGACGCCCGCCCGGGCAAAATTTTTTCAATTATATCCCTGCCGGCCGGCGCTTGTCAAGAGGAAATTCCTGCCGGAAAGGACGGCCGGAGAATCCCCGCCGGACGGAGCCGGCCGCAAGAAGGCCCCCGCGGAAACACGGGGGCCAGTGGCTTACTGGTTTTTGTTTACGATCCGGCTCTCATACCGGCCGGTGGCAATGTCGATAAAGCGGACAAACAGGGAAACCTTGTTATCCGGATTCAGGCTGTTCCACACCAGATCCGTAAAGGAATCGATGTCCCCGGAGATGGAAACCCAGGTGGGCTCCCCCTCAAAGCTGGGCAGCGGGCTGCCGTCCCCCACGTAGGTATGGATAAAATGCCCCTCCCCGGCCTTAGGGTTCTCATAGGCAAAGGTAAAGCGGTGGCAGGAATCCGGATCGCCCTGGTTGCTCTTTAAAATCGAAAGCGCATAGTTGTAACGGCCGTTTTCAATATGCAGGATACCGGAAATCCGAGGGGTGTAGTTAGGCGCGTCCGGCTCAAACTCCCGGCTGCGCAAGGTCTGTTCAAAGGTCAGCTGCTTGTCCATGCCTTCGTAGATGGTATCCGTCTGGTCGCCGTTGGTGACAATGGTCTTGTTGCCCAGCACCCGTACCGGCGCGTAGATGATCAGGCTGGGGTCCACCAGCTTAGAGGGATCGTAGGCCTGGGTGCGGATGCCTTCCCCATCCTCCACGAATACACGGTTCCGGCTGTTCTCGCTTCTTCCCATGATAAAGTAGGCGATCACCGCTTTGGTTCCATCCTCCGATTTCCCCAGCACAATGCCTCTTCCGGGATACGCGTTTCCTTCCAATTCTGCTTTCAAACATTTCTTTTCCATTGGTTTTCCTCCTGCTGGTTTGCGGCGTTTGCTTTTCCGCTATCCATCATACTCTTAAAAGCAGGGATTGGCAAGATGATTTTCGCAGGGAGCGCCCGCTTGCTGCGAAAATTTTTGCATGAAACCGGCTCCTCCGGGACATCCTAAGTTGAAACCAATGGCGGCGCGGCGGAGCGGCTTGCCTTCTGCCGTCTGGCTGGCGCCGGAGAGATCGAAAACAGGAGGAGACCAGTGGCAGCCATTCACGTAAAAAATGAGATCGGCCCCCTAAAGAAGGTGCTTCTGCACCGGCCGGGCCGGGAAATCGAAAAGCTGACCCCCGCCACCCTGCACCATCTGCTCTTTGACGACATCCCCTATCTGCGGATTGCCCAGGAGGAACACGACGCCTTCGCGGACCTGCTCCGGTCCCACGGGGCCCAGGTGGTGTATCTGGAGGACCTGATGGCGGAGGTCATCGCCCAGGACGCCAACCTGCGGGATCAGTTTCTGATGCAGTGGATCCGGGAGGCGGGCATTGTCACCGAAAAGTGGCAGCGGCGGATTTACGACTATATGATGCGGTTTCAGGACAATCCCCTGGAATTGGTGCAGAAAACCATGGAGGGCCTGATTCTGGGGGAGGTGTTTTTCAATCAGAGCGAGTCCTTGGTGGACATGAAAAGCGATTCCTCCAAGGTGCTCATCGACCCCATGCCCAACCTGTACTTTACCCGGGATCCCTTTGCCACCATCGGGAACGGCGTCAGCCTGAACCGGATGTATTCGGTAACCCGGGGCCGGGAGACCATCTACGGGGAGTATATTTTCCAGTACCATCCGGATTTCGCCGGCCAGGTGCATCTGTACTACGACCGGTACGCGCCCTTTCATATGGAAGGCGGGGACATCCTGAATCTGAGTCCTTCGGTGCTGGCCGTGGGGATTTCCCAGCGGACCCAGTCGGAGGCCATCGAGATGCTGGCCCAGAATGTGTTCCAGGACCC
>CALWEC010000263.1 GCA_944376945.1 uncultured Lachnospiraceae bacterium
CCTGCGCCGGACGGTCACCCAAGGGGCGGAGCGGCTTTTGGAAAAACAGATGGAGCTGCTGGAAGCTTTTTCCGGTATCGACTGTGCCACCGGCTTCCTTCCGGGGAACCGGCAGGCGGCGGAACGGGTATCCGCCTGGCTGCGGGAACTGGGGGCTGCCGTAGAATGGGTGGAGGACCCGGAGCTGGGGATCCATGTGGTGGGCCGGCTTCGCCCGGAAAAGCCGGAGGGCAAGGTGATTTTGGCGGCCCATCTGGACACGGTGTTTGGGGAAGGCATGACGGCGGAGCATCCCTACCGGCGGGAGGGGGATTGGGCCTGGGGCCTGGGGATCAGCGACTGTAAAAGCGGCGTGGGAATCGCCCTGGCCGCGGTGGAAATCCTGCGGGAGGCGGGCCTCCTGCCTTCCTGGGAGATTGCCTTTGTCTTTAACTGTGACGAGGAGATTGGCTCCCCCTCCGGCTGCCGGGTGATGGAGCGGGAGGCAGCGGACGCCAGTCTGGCCCTGGTCCTGGAGGGAGGCCGGGAGGAAAACGGCGTGCTGCGGCTGATCACCGGCCGCCGCGGCGTCATTCTGGGAAGCCTGGACGTCACCGGCGTGGAAGCCCATGCGGGGAAGGATTATCTGGCGGGCCACAGCGCGGTGCAGGAGCTGGCTAAAAAAATTTTGGATTTGTACGCCTGCAACGATTACGGAAAGAAGATTTACTACAATGTGGCCCCCATCTCCGGCGGCCGCCCCAACGGGGTAGTAGCCGGCAGCGCCCATGCGGAATTCTGCTGCGCCGGCCTGCCTGCCAACGAGGATTTTGCCCGGGAACGGAAAAAAATCCATGCCCTAGGGGAAGCCTCCTACGATACCGGCTGCCGCACTGTGGTGCAGGAGCACACCCTGTTTCCCGCTATGGAGCAGACGGAGGCCAATCACCAGGCGTTCCTCCAGGTGGAGCGGGCCGCCTGCCTGCTGGGCCTTTCCGTGGAGGAGGCGGCGGACAATACCGCCACGGACGCCTGTTGGTACAGTTCCTTTGGCGTGGGCTGTGTGGACGCCCTTTCCGCCATGGGAACCGGTATTCACACCGCCGGAGAGCATGTACAAATCTCCTCCATCCGCCAGCGGACCGCGCTGCTGGCCGCCACCCTGGCGTTGCTGGAAGCGCCGGGGCGGAAAATGTGAGCCGCCGGGCGGAGGGGCGGAAGCGCCGGGGCGGAAAAGGTAAGCCGCCGGGCGGAGGGGCGGAAGCGCCGGAGCGGGAAAGGTGAGCCGCCGGGCGGAGGGCAGAAGCATCGGAGCGGAAAACGGAGGAAGGGGCCGGAAAAGAGAAACAGCTGGAAACTACAAGATAGAGAGCCGCGGGTACGCGGCAGGAAGGAGCATCCATATGGAACCATCGTTCAGCCGGGAGCTGTGGGAAAGCGCCCAGGATATTTGGCAAGGCTATCACACCCACCCCTTTGTCCGGGGGCTGGGGGACGGGACCCTGCCGCTGGACAAATTCCGGTATTTTATGATTCAGGACTATCTGTACCTGTTTGAGTACGCCAAGCTGTTTGCCCTGGGGGTGGCCAAGTCCCGGGACCGGCAGCGGATGCAGATGTTTGCCGGTATGGTGTATGCCACCCTGAACGGGGAGATGGGGATCCACCGTTCGTACATGCGGCGGCTGGGGATTACGGAGGAGGAGCTTTCCGCCACCCCGGCGGCCCTGGCCAATGTTTCCTACACCCACTACATGCTTTCGGTGGGCTACGCCGGAGACGATCTGGACATTTTGGTGGCGGTGCTGGCCTGTGCCTGGAGCTATCAGGAGATTGCCCGGGAATTGGTCCGCCAAAACCCCCAGGCGGCGGAGCATCCTTTGTACGGCGAGTGGGTGCAGGGATATATCTCCCCGGAGTACGGGCGGACCGTGGAGGAAAACATTGCCGGGGTGGACGCTTTGGCGGAGGGCATCTCCCCGGAGCGGAAGGCATACCTGCGGGAGGTATTCCGCTGCTGCAGCCGGTACGAAGCCGGCTTTTGGGATATGGCCTATGAGCAGGCCTTATAAGGAGGAACTGCGGCGGCTGGCGGAGCCTTCCTACCGGGATTTTGCCGTGCGGCTGATTCCCGGCCTGCCGCCGGAGCGGATGCTGGGGGTGCGTCTGCCGGCGCTGCGGAAGCTGGCCCGGGAGATGGCCCGGGCGGACGGCCTGGAGGCGTACCGCCAGGTGGGGGACGAATATTTTGAGGAATGGATGCTCCAGGGCATGATCCTGGGCTGCGCCTCCGGGAGCTTTTCCCAAAAACTTCCGTATATCCGGGAGTTCCTGCCGCGGATTTCCAACTGGTCGGTGTGCGATAGCTTCTGCGCCGGGCTGAAAGCGGCGGGAAAGGAGCCGGAGGCCGCCTGGGCCCTGATCCAGGAGTGCCTGGCCGATCCCCGGCCCTATTTCCGCCGGTTTGCGCTGATTATGGAAAAGTGCTATTTCCTGGATCCGGAGCATTTGCCGGCCGTCCTGCGGAGCGCGGAAAGCGTGGGAGACGAGGATTTTTATGTAAAGATGGGCGCCGCCTGGTGCCTGGCGGAGTGCTACGCCCTTTTTCCGGACGAAACGGACGCCTGCCTGCGCGGCGGACGGCTGGAGCCCCAGGTGCTGCGGCTGGCCCTTCAGAAAATCCGGGATTCCCGCCGGGTGGACGCCCGCTGGCAGGCCAACGCCCGGGAGATTGTAAACCGCCGGAACGGCGGCCGGAAGGGGCCGGGGGAAACCACTTGATTTTTCCGCCTGCGCCCGATACAATAGGAGACAAGAGCGCCGGCCGCCGGATCCGTAGGGCGGCCGGCGGACTGTGAGGGCCTATGCGAAAAATCAACCAGGATATTAAGGAAGGGACCTTTGCCCCGGTGTACCTGCTGTACGGGGAGGAAGCCTATCTGCGGCGCACCGGGAAAGACCGGCTGCGCCGGGCCATGGTGGGCGACGACACCATGAACTATACGTATTACGAAGGGAAGGATTGGAGCCTGCCGGAATTGATGGGCATGGCGGAAACCCTGCCCTTTTTTGCGGAGCGCCGTTTGATTGTGGTGGAAAACAGCGGCCTCTTTAAAAAGGAAGCCGGAGAATTGGCGGATTACCTGGAGCGGATGCCGGAGACCACCCACCTGGTTTTTTCGGAAGGGGAAGTGGACAAGCGCAACAAGCTGTACAAGCGGGTAGTCAAGCTGGGCCACGCCGCCGAGTGCAAGCGCCAGGGGGAGGCGGAGCT
>CALWEC010000264.1 GCA_944376945.1 uncultured Lachnospiraceae bacterium
TTCCAGATCCGCTTCCACCGTCATGCCGTCCGCACTGGCGCTTTTCGCCAGCGCCGCGGCGGGGGAAACGAAAAGGAGAAGCGCCGCCAGCGCCGCGGGGAAAACGCTCCGTGTTTTACCCAACATATTGCCTCCTATCTCCTCTTTGTATGCGCCTTCCCTGTTCCAGGGAAGAACTCCTTCGATACCGCACACAGTTTACAGTCCTATTGTAAAATCCGCGTATGTTTCGTGTAAATTTTTTATATTATCTGATATGTCTGCCTTTTCCTACCTTTTTAGAAAAATTTGTCTTGAAAACGGGTTGCCAAATCCCGCCCGCTCCGGTATAATAACAAAGGAGCCTGAAGACTTACCCTGCGGATATAATTGAATGCCGTGGAATACACGGCAGGAACAAGGAAACACCCTGCGGGTATAACTGGATGCCGTGGAAGGCACGGCAGGAACAAGGAAAGGAGGAAGTGTCTTGGACCCAGTTGGACGATGTAGGAAACGGCAATCCAATGGAAAACCGCAGCCGGGCAAACCGTGTTCAGCCGCTGCATACCGATGCTTCCCGCCTGTCCGTCCAGGCCTCCGGTAAGCGTTTCTTTTGATGCACGCTGAATCCAGTCTTTCCGGCCGCGGGTTTCCCGCGGCTTTTTTGTTTCCCTTTTCGTCCTCCGTCCAGACGTCCCTGGAAAATCCTGGGACGGTTCCCGGACAGCGCCCATCCGGCGCCCCGGAATGCCGCGGCAGACGCGGCCAACTATGGAAAGGAGGAAATTCCCATGAATCGTATCTACAACCCCGAGGTTTTGAAGGAACTGCTGCGGAACCGCTCCTACAAGGAGCTGCGCGAAATCCTGACGAATCAGAATGAGGTGGATCTGGCGGACTTTTTAAACGGGCTGGACCGGGAGGACGCCGTCCTGGTGTTCCGCATGCTGCCCAAGGAGGCGGCGGCGGATGTATTTGCGGAGCTGACGCCGGAGACCCAGCAGTGGATTGTCCACGCAGCCACCGACGCGGAGCTGTCCGCCATTGTCAACGACCTGTACGTGGACGACGCGGTGGATATGCTGGAGGATATGCCGGCCAATGTGGTTAAGCGGATCCTGCGGAACACCACGCCGGAAAACCGCAGCCTTATCAACCAGTTTCTCCAGTACCCGGACAACTCCGCCGGCAGCATTATGACCGCGGAATTTACCGACCTGCGTCCCGCCATGACGGTGGCCCAGGCCATCCGCCACATCCGTGCCACCGGGGAAGACCGGGAGACCATCTACACCTGCTACGTGGTGGATCCCCAGCGGCGGCTTTTGGGCGTGGCCAGCGTGCGCACCCTGCTCCTGGCTCCGGACGAAAAGCTGGTGCAGGAGGTGATGGAGGATCAGGTGATCTCCGTACCCACCGGCGCTGACCAGGAGGAAGCGGCCCGGCTGATGACCCACTATGGGCTGCTGGCCCTGCCGGTGGTGGACGGGGAAAACCGGCTGGTGGGGATCGTCACCGTGGACGACGCCATGGACGTCATCGACCAGGAGGCCACGGAAGATTTTGAGAAGATGGCCGCCATGGCCCCTTCGGAAAAGCCCTATTTAAAGACCAGCGTCTGGGAGCTGGCCCGGCACCGGATCCCCTGGCTGCTGGTGCTGATGATCTCCGGTATGCTCACCGGCGGTATTCTGGGCCACTACGAGGCGGCGTTCGCCTCCATGCCCTTGCTGGTCACCTTTATCCCCATGCTTACCGATACCGGCGGCAACGCCGGAAGCCAGTCCAGCGCCCTGGTCATCCGCGGCCTGGCCCTCCACGAGATCCAGGTGCGGGACCTGGCCCGGGTGTTCTGGAAGGAGCTGCGGGTCAGCCTGGTGGTCGGGGTCATCCTCAGCGCCGTCAACTTTGCCCGGCTGATGGTAAGCTACCCCGGCCAGACCGCCACAGCCCTGGTGGTGGCCTTTACCATGCTGTTTACCGTGCTGATGGCCAAGACCATCGGCGGGGTCCTGCCCCTGGCCGCCAAGGCTGTCCGCATGGATCCGGCCATTATGGCCTCCCCGCTGATTACCACCATTGTGGACGCGGTGTCCCTGGTCATCTATTTCAATATCGCCAAAGCCCTCCTGCCCATCTGAGCAGGAGGGCTTTGCCCTGTCTACGGGGGCTTTCCTACGCCCCTTCCTCCCCCTTTGCCCGCAGATCTCGGATAATCTGCCGCAAACGGTAGGGAATGGGTACACCCATTCTTCCCAGATTTTCTAGTACGGACAGTAGTTCATTGGTTGTCAGCCATATCAGGGTCAACACACCAAAAAAAGTCGAATATGCCTCCTCTCCCATGGGGTCCGCATAATAATGAAGTAAAAAATCCACTGTAAATGCGGTCCCTACCAACAAAATATATCCTAATTTTTTGATGATCCCTTTAATTCCTTTCCTGCTACTAAGGCCCAGTTCCGCATTATCCGGGTTTTCCAGTGCCTCCTTTTTGGCCGCTAAAACACCCGAAATATAATCACAAGCCATGGCAATGCCAAATGCAAACACCAAAGGATACCATCTCTGGAAACCGGACCAAACCGCGGAAACCGCAAAAGCTTCTGCCTCTCTTAACATATCCTGCACCCCCTTCTATTGCCACTCTTTCCTCAATTTCTTGATCGCGCTTTGCCGGATCTTATAGACCGCCTGGCGGCTGATCCCCAAAATTCCCGCAATCTCCTGATCCGAAAGCTGATACAGATAGCTCATTTGAATAATCCGCTTCTGTTTCTCAGTCAGCGGACGCAGCCAAAGCCGGAAATTCACTTCCTCTTCCAGAGGGCTGCGGGGGCTTTCCGCCTCCTGCGGAATATCTTCCAAATATCCCATCTTCTCCTTTTGACGTTTTCTCAATTTGGATAGCTGGTGCCACACCGCTGTCTGGATATACCGCACCAGGCCGCCTATATTCCCTTGTCCAATCCGATCCAGCGGTATAGTAGGCACAGTCTCGATCAGAAACAGCACTAGATCTTCCAGCGCATCTTCATAGCCCAGCTCCCTGGCATGCTTCCGGAGTAAAGGCGCAAAGCGTTCCAACAGTTCTTCCATTGCCTCTGTTTCCCTGGCCTGGGCGCACTTTACCAACTTATACAAATTTTCCATAATCACGCTATCCCTTTCTGAAACAACGACAAAACAGCCGGGCATTAAGTATACAGGGGAATTCTCCTTTCACTCAATGTCCGGCTATTTGGTAACTCGGGCAGCCCGCAGGGCTGACGGTTCCGTGGCTCGGTACGCCCGCTATTCTGTTGTTTTATCCCTTTGTTTCTTTTACCCTTTTATATTCTCTTGTTTTTTCTGCCTGTCCGCAAATTCTGTCCGGTAGTTTACATACCGGTACAGGGATAAATCCACCTCTACTACCCGCCCACACCGGGGACATTTGATTGCAATCTTTCCTGCCGCAGGCGTTACGGTATCCAGAAGCCGCCAGTTACAGCATGGACACCGCACAATCTGCTTCTGCACCGCTTTTTCCACCAATCCTTCCTCCATTTCCCGTTTGCTTCTGCATGCAGCCTGCTTTTCCAGTACGTTTCAAGCAGTACGTTTCAATCAAGAAACCTCTTGACTTTTTTCACAAATTATTTTAAAATTAATTCATAAATAACTTGTGAATTCATTATACACAATTCACTTGTGAATGTCAATGATTTTTTCCTGTTATTACCAATTATTTTTCAAGCAGGAGACACCCTCCGGGTGTAAATGGATGCCGTGGGAAACACGGCAACTGTGAGAGGAGGAAATCCATGAAATTTGGCGAAAAGCTCCGCAAATACCGGTTGGAAAAGGGGCTAACCCAGGCGGAACTGGCCCGAAAAGCCGGGCTGGGGCTAAACACAATCTGCAACTATGAAAACGGGAAGACCTATCCGAAGGACCGGGAAGTCTACGCTACTCTGGCCGGAATTCTGGGAATTAATGCGGATTACCTTCATAACGAAAACGATGATTTTATCTCCGAAGCCCAAAAGCAATATGGCCCACGGGGAAAACGGCAGGCTATGGAATTGGTAGACGAGCTGGGGGGACTTTTTGCCGGCGGCGAACTGTCCGAGGAGGATCGGGATGGCGTCATGCAGGCCATGATGGATATTTACTGGAAAACCAAACAGGAGAACAAAAAATACACCCCGAAAAAATATCGAAAACCGACAGAATAGTCCTGCTCTGGTTCTGAAAATCCGCTTTCATGTTTTGTTCCAGGGAGGTTTGAAGACACTTGATTGATTCTTGCGGAATTTATAAAAAGGCGGAACAGCTGGTACATAGATACGGAACCCGCAATACACTTGTTCTGGCCCAGGAGACCGGCATTCATGTAGTAGAAACGGACCGTTTCAAAAGCTTATTGGGTATGTATACCTTCCGGTGGCGGCATCGGATTATGCTCCTTAACAACCGGATGGACGAATACCTGACCCAGATGGTAGCCGGCCATGAATTGGGGCACGATATTTACCACAGGGATCTGGCCAAAGGCAAAGGTTTACAGGAATTTGAGCTTTTTCGGATGCACAATACCACCGAGTATGTGGCCAATGCTTTTGCCGCCCACGTACTGATTGACACGGAGGAATGCCTGGAGTATGCTCGGAATGGTTATGACGTGGTACAGATGGCACAGGCCATGAATTCTGAAATCAACCTGATGCTGATCAAGCTCCAGGAGTTAATCCGGCTGGGCTACCCGCTGCAGCTGCCGGTGGAGCCTCGAAGTGATTTCTTTAAGAATATTCATGCTTAACTGCCGCATGCGGTGGCATGCGGCAGTATTCTGAGGAGAAGCGCTGGCTTATAACAGATTCCCCAGAAGCAGATAAAGCCCTGCGGTACAGACCGTAAGTACTGTCAAAAAAATCAACCCTTTCTTATACGCTTTTCTGGGGGCCGGTTTCTGCGCCGGGAGAGCTATGCCCCAGCCCTCCAGGGCATACCGGGCTTTCTCCGCCCACTGGGTTCGATCCCCATTTTCCCACACATAGAGGAATTTAGGGATAGCCTTTTCCCGTTCCCCGTTGGCCATGTACCAAAAGCCAGCCCAATATGCCTGGAACAAATTCCGGACCAACAGGCCGCTTTCTTCCTGCTCCTGCCAGATAAAGGAAGAATCTTTCTCCAGGATTGCCACCCAACTGCCCAGCATCTGTCCCGACAGCGTAATTTTGTTTCCGTCCTCTTCCAGACACTCCTCCCGAATTTGACGCAGCTGTTCTATGTCACCTGCCTGAAAACATTTCCAGCCTTTCAGCCACGTAAGCAGCAAACGCGCTTTTGGGGGAAATTGTTCCAGAAACGGCTGACTGGTTTCGTACGCCTTGTCCAGATCTCCATATGCGTACTGAATGAGAGCCACCGCAGCAACATGGTTCTTTTGGGATTTCCAGTTTTTTCTTTTGGTTAACCAATAAAATTTAGGTGAAAACTGTAGTTCCTTAACTGCCATTTCTGTCATCAAGCAATGGCAATACCATACCCAAAGGAGCATCGATCCAAGCGCTAATATTCCCAATATATATACGGAGGTCATATTCCGCGGAACGCATCCCGCAATCGTCAAGACCATCAGGAAAAAATGCTGCACAACTATAAAATACCATAGATATTTACTAAGAAATTCTTTCACATTTATCTCCTATTCTAATCCAGGCATTCTCCTACCTTTATGGTAGGAGAATGCCTCCAAATTTAAATACCAGCCCCCAAAGAAATGGCCAGATTAGCAAGCCCCACTTTACCGGATGCGACCAACACTCCTGCTCCCAAAACAGATCCAAGAGCTACAAAAGAAAGAAGCACAAACGCCGTGTCTCTTACATCTGTCCACTGTACCTCAGGCAATACACTATATTGCTCATATAGATTCACATATGCCAGGCACAGCTCCCCATACGGTTCTGCTGGGGTCGGCTTCACCAAAATAGATATTGACGCATTGAAGGTCCCGCTGGAGTAAGCATTAAACGTAAACTCCGCAATTTCAAAGTTAATTGTCACCTTGACCCCTTCCGCTGTCATCTGAAGTCCAAAGCTAATTTTACCCACCTCAATGGACGTGGCCAAATCATCTAGGCATGTTCCAGCAAAGGAAACCGCTATGTTTTCAGCCCCTGCACTAAGCAACTTCTTTGCGGCATCCACTGTTTGCGCGCCGCTGACAATCACTCCACCTTGAATCTCCCACGGTATCAAAAGGCCAAATGTTATATCAGGGACTGTAAAGGCCCATTGTGGCCCATAGGCAAATGTTATCTTAAGGAAAGTATCCTCGTAAAGGGTTTTTTCTTCAGACATCTCTCCCAACACAGGTGGCAATGCCCAAGGTAGCGCCTCATCAATTACAGGAACATGCAGATCCTCCAGAATCTTTCGTGCTACGGCTCTCTGGAAAATAGCGTCCGCCGAAAAATAGAACATGGCCACCTCACTGTCCATGAACTCATTCCAGGTCAGTGAACCGTCCCGATACTTCTGTCCGCTGTACATCCGGTTCATGGCAAAATTCAGCTCCGTGGACGGATCGGTCTGGAACTGGCTGCTGGCATTGCTCCATACATCGTTCACTGCCGTCATATCCAGCAGGATCTCCTCATAGGAAGCGAGGGTGATCTTGTGGGTGACCAGAAGGTACTTATAGGCGGTGCCCTCTTCCGTATTCTCATAGGCAAAAGAATACAGGATCTTCACAACAGCCCAGTCGCCCTCCCGCTCCGCACGGACTCCCAGGGTGCCATTGTCGAGGAAGGAGCCAATATCCCGCACCAGATTCATCAACTCACCCCCTCCGGAGTGGAACATAATATTCAGCTTATAGCGCTGCAGGACAGGACCATCCGTTATCTCATCATACTCCCCATCCGTCACCGTATAATACCGGGCGTCCGTTCCCATGGCCGATTTTCCGTTTCCGGGACCGGTCTGGGCCGTCACGTTTTCCGAGGTGCCGGAGATATATACCTGGTTTTCCACAGAATCCGCCGCTCCGCCCAGGTAGGTGAAGCCGTGGAAGCCCAGCAAGCTCCGGAACTTGGCCTTTACCTCCTCGTCTACCTCCTCCTTGGGGCAAACCTCCATCTGGGGTGCGGTCTGGTTGCAGCCATAGCCATCAATGCTGGTGTCATCCAGGTTGTAGTAGCGCTTGCGCACCGCGTCCGCCGCATTACCCTCAATGGTGTATACGTAATCATCGGTCACCTCCGCTACCAGGCCGGTGTGGGCCACCCGTCCCAGATCCGAGCTGTAGAAGAAAATGGTATCCCCCGGCTTCGGGACATAATGGCTGTCGCGGGTAAAGAACCGTCCCCGGGAACGATACCACTCTATGCCGGTGGGGCAGTAGCAGTAGACCGGGACCACCGTGTCCGCCAGGCCGGCCTTTCTGGCACAGAAGGTCACAAACATGGCGCACCAGGCCTGGCCGTTCATGCCGCTGGCATACCACTGGCCGTAGGGAGTAATGTTCAGCGCATTGTTATCGCTGTCCGTATCCTCCTCAAAGCCCAGGGAGAGCTCATGCTCCGCTACGCTGAGCAGTTTCTGGACGCCGGTGCCGGAGCCGGGATTGTACACCTCAAACAGCTTGCTCCAGCTGGCCGGGCCAAATTTTCCGTCTACCTCCAGGCCGTGATCTGTCTGGAACTGCTTTACCTCTTCCTCCATGCCGGGGCCGTAGGAGCCGTCAATGGAGGGGCTGTAGCCCAGATAGTTAAATACCTTCTGCAGATAGCGGACCAGCTGGCCCTTGGAACCACGATGCAGAGCGGCCGAGGTAATGTTGCTAACCGTTCCATCGCTGGAAATACCTAGGGCTGCCTTGGTGCTGGTTCCCACCAGACCGTCCACCTCCAGGCCGTTGTCCTCCTGGAAGGCCAGCACCGCATTGTAGGTGTCCGGGGTGGCAACACCGTCTGCTGAACCGCCAATGTCATAGCCCTTGTTGATCAGGGCCTCCTGGATGGGCCGGATATCCTTGCGCAGAGCCTCCCACGTGTTGGTGCCCACCACACCGTCCGTTTCCAGTCCTTTCCGTTCCTGATAGCGGATCACCGCGTCCTCACAGCCGCCGCCAAAGGATCCGTCAAACCCGTTAGGGTCAATCTGCACCATCCGCAGGGCATACTGCAGGCAGCGCACGTTGTAGCCCTTGCTGCCCCGGCTCAGCGGAAAATTATCATTTCCATAGACGGTGGCAATGCCCAGGGCCTCCCGGGTTGCCGGGCCAGCCTGCCCGTCCACAACCAGCCCCTGGTCCCGCTGGAACTCCCGCAGAACCTGATAGAAGCTTTCGTCCGGAGCTCCAGTGACATTCCTCAACTCATAGCCCGCTTCCGCTAGCGCTTCCTGGATGGGGCGCAGCTGGGTCTGCATCTCCCTCAAATCGCTGTTGGAAAATACGCCATTTTCCTCCAAGCCATATTTACCTTCAAATACCCGAACCGCTTCCTCCACCTGGGGGCCAAAGGAACCGTCCAGATCTCCCGGATGACAGCACAAAACGGTCAGACCCGCCTGCAAATCCAAAATATTGCTTCCTCTATCCCCCCTTTCGTAGGGAAGGGCATTGTCCCCGCTGACGCTGGAACTGCCGCTGCTACTTCCGTACAGGGCCTGCCGGCTGGCCGGCCCAAAGAACCCGTCCACCTCCAGGCCGTTGTCTTCCTGAAATTCCAGGAACGCCTCGTAGGTGCTGGTCAGGGCAATCCCGTTCACCGAGCCATCGTAATACCCTTTGTTTTTCAGTGCCCGCTGAATCGGTAGGACATCCGACTTCAGGCATTCCCAGGTCTGGTCGTTCAGAGTGCCGGTCTCCACCAGCCCCTGAGCTGCCTGGTAGTCCAGAATCGCCTGCTCCATACCTGGGCCAAAAGAACCATCAATATCAATCCGGTAGACCCGCATCAGATGCAGCGCGTACTGCGCACAGCGGATTACCGTCCCTTTGTCTCCACGTTGATAATTCATTCTCGTTTCCTCCTTGATCTTTTTGGAATTTGCAAATTCTATAAAAGATAAGGAAGTCGAACATATGTTTTTGTAAACTCGTCTCTTTTATTTTTTTTCGCTTTTCTCTCCGCCGAAAAAAATTTCTATATCCGATTGCAGGGAATAAAGCAGTTTTTCTTATCGATCGGCATTACTTCTTCTCACATGCATCAAGGCGTCTGGTAAGCCACATGGAAAGATAGGCACAAAATACCGAATCAAAAAATACCGTTTGGGTGTTTTGATCAATCATTTTCATTCATTATTAGCAAAAGGAGACAGAAAGCAGACAATTTCTAGTCCCTGCAAAACCCGCATCCATTCTTTGGCTGTAGGCTGGGAAATTCCGGCTGCCTCCGCCACATTCGCATCCGGTAGGTTTCAATATATTTTATCCTAAGCCAATATCCTCGTCAACTGCGGCAAAGCACATGGAAATGGCGTTTGGGTTCCGTACGTAATCAAAAAAACCGGTGTTAAGTACGCATTTGAGGGCGCAGAAAGAGAGAATAACCCGCTTCCCAGGTAACAGAATGCAACATATGTTACGCATTATTAACATTTGTGCTCGCTCTGTTTATTTATGAAAACAAAAATTTGAATACAATATGGAAGTAAAGATACACCCACTGTTTTCCACCGCAAATGACAAGGGAAGAAGAATCATGGCAAACGCTCCCAAAGACCGCAGTAAAACCGGCACCATCCATTTTGAGAATGTGGATTCCTATCTGGATTTGTACGCTCACATTAAATACTACCGCCAAAAAGCCGGCTTGAATCAGGAAGAGTTGGCGCATCGGGCCAATATCAGCCGGTCCTTTCTCAGTTCGCTGGAATCCCGCAGCCGGGTTCGAGGGCTTACCATGGAAACCCTGTTTAATCTTTGCCGCGCTCTGGATATTCCTCCTTTAAAGCTCTTCGAGCCGCTTCCGTAAGTTTCCATGGCGTTTTCCCGGCGAGCGGCTTCTCGGTCCGGCGGTTTCCTAACTCAGGATTCCCAGGTGCTCCAGTAGGATTTTTAAGCCCATAAGGATCAGTACCACACCGCCTAAAAGCTCCGCCCTGGATTTATATTTCACGCCGAAAATATTTCCCAGCTTCACGCCGGCGGCAGAAAGGACAAACGTAATACATCCAATCAGCAACACCGCCGGCACAACCGGCACGCTGAGGAAGGCAAAGGAAATCCCCACCGCCAGCGCATCAATACTGGTAGCCACCGCCAAGGGAAGCATGGCCTTGGCCGTCAGGGAAGCGTCTACCTTTTCCGCTTCCTCCCTGGATTCCCGGATCATATTAAAGCCAATACATCCCAGCAGGATAAAAGCAATCCAGTGGTCGATGCTTTCAATCCAAACCCGGAACCGGCTGCCCAGCAAATATCCCAGCAGCGGCATCAGCGCCTGGAACCCTCCAAAATAAATCCCCACAATCCCCATATGCTTTTTTTCCACCTTGGGGGTGGCAAGCCCCTTGCACACCGCCACGGCGAAAGCATCCATAGACAGTCCCACGGCGATCACCGCCAATTCCCAAATTTCCATCTGTAACCTCCCCTTCTCTCCTCGTTTTCAGGCATGCCCCTTGAAAGCCAGTCCTTCACAGTAAAAAAGACGAGGCTTACCTGTTTTCCAGATAAGTCTCGTCAATTAAGGCGATGCCAGGAACGCTTCCAGTATGTTGGCATCTCCGCACTTTTGTGCCGACTACTCCCTTACGTTGATACAGTTTATCAAATACTCGCCGCTTTGGCAAGGACTCCGGGAAAATTTTTCCGCATTCGCATTTTTCCGCCTTGGCCTTTTCCGGCTAGGCCAACGGTTTTAATTCAGCGGCTCCCCATTGGGCCATACCCAACCCAGAATCCCCCGGTGGCCCCGGTAGGCGCTGTACGGGCACCGGGAAAGGTTGCCCGCGCAGTAGTAGGATTCAAACTCCTGGATACTGGAGATGGTCACAGAACCGCCTCCCACATTGTGGGCAATCCGGCCGCCGCCGATGTAAATCCCCACATGGCCGTAGGTCAGGCCGCTGCTGCTGGCGGATCCGCTCCCCACCACCGCCGCGCCCAGCGGGATATTTTCCAGGCTGGTGGAGCCGGAATCCTTCCAGTAATGCCAGTAGTCAATGGCATTGCCGCCGGGGTAGCCCACTCCCGCCGCCTCGTAAACACCGGACACCCAGGCCGCGCATTTGCCGTGCACCGCCGCCACCGTGCCGCGGTTGTTTTCCGCAATCTCCGCCACCCGCTGCTGTAAGGAACTGGCCGGGGAAGGAATCTCCCCCCGCTCAATGCCGTATTCCTCGCAGAGAGCCGTATACTCCCGGGAGCCAATAAAGCCGTCCAGCACCGACTCTCGGCTGGAGCCGTTCCGAAGCGCGCTTGTCCAGGTTCCCCATCCCTCCTCGTCCGGCTCCCGGTTTAAGCAGGTCCGGTAGCAGACGCGGATAAAGTCCTCATCCGACAGGTTTTTCCGGGTAAACTCCGCGCTGAAAATAAATCCATGGGCCAAATCCCGGCCGCTGATCTGGCGGTTCAGCAGCAGCCCCGTCCAGTCATACAGCCCCTCCTTATCCCAGCTGCGGCCCAGGGCCACCGTATACATCCGACTGACAAAGGCCGTTACCTCATGGTTCTGGTCTACAATCTCGCCGGAGTAGAAATCCCCCCGCACAACCCCGTAGGAGTCGCAGATCCGCTGAAATTCCGCGGAATTGGCAAAGCCGGCAAACACGCCGGTGCGGCTGATGCCGCAGGAAAGCAAGTTCAGCCAGTCTTCTTTTCCCTCCGCGTCCGACTCCCGCCCCAGAATGGTCCGGTACAGCATGTCCACGTATTCGCCATCGCCGGTGTCCTTCCTCTGGTACTCGGCGCTGAACACGAATCCAGCCGCCACCTCCCCGCCGGTGCTGCTTCCGCTGGCCAGCCGTTCCTCCCAGTCCTGCACCTCATCGGGGCGGGGCTCCCGGTTCAGGACAATCTGATATAACCGAATGATGTAATTTTGCACCGGAGTGGTTCCACTGGCCTCAAGGGCCTGGGCCTCTGCCTGCTCCCACTCTTGCGCCGCTTCCGTCTCCTCCAGCGACTCCACCGGTTCCGCAGATGTCTCCGCCGCTGTCTCTGGCTGGCTTTCCGGTTCTGTCTCCGGCTGGCTCTCCGCTTCCGGCTCGTTCTCTGTCTCCGGCTGGCTTTCTGCCTCCGGCTGGCTTTCTGCCTCCGGCTGGCTCTCCGCTTCCGGCTGGCTCTCCGCTTCCGGCTGGCTTTCCGCCTCCGGCTCGTTCTCTGCCTCCGGCTGGCTTTCCGGTTCGCTTTCCGCTTCCGGCTGGCTCTCCGCTTCTGTCTCCGGCTGGCTTTCCGTCTCCAGGACTTCCGTCTCCGCCGCCGCCGCTTCCGCGGCCCAGGCCGCCTGCGCCGGAAGGAGAACCAGCGCTCCCGCCAGCAGCCACACCCATAGTCTCTTCATGCCGCCTCTCTCCTTATCTCTTTCCCTTTTTTCTTCGATCCCGCCGCCTCTGGCGGATTTGATCCTTCTTCTCCCGGATTTTTTCCACCGCCGCCTCATCCGCCAGCTTCACGGTTTTTACGGCAAACACCTGGCCGTCCCCTGTTTTTTTAATCCGGATTTTTCCCTTGACGTAGCCGTGGCGCGGGCACTGTACCAACGAAAGGTAAAGGTTGGGCCCGGCGGAAAACCAGCGGATCCGCCGCCACACCGGAAGCCCGCAGCGGCTGCAGCGCATGGCGGTTACCACCTTGTCCGCCATGGCCTCCTCCTTGCTGGCAAAGGTCTTGGACACAAATTTGGTGTAGGT
>CALWEC010000265.1 GCA_944376945.1 uncultured Lachnospiraceae bacterium
GCCAGGACGGTTCTATCTCACATTTCTTAAAAAAAGTCCGTTCTCACGCCGGAACTTCTCGGCTTTTTGGGAAGAATCCCTCGAAAAAGCCGTCCCGCCGCCAGACAGGGGGCAGCAGCTTCCTTCCCAGAACGGCACACCCGGCGCACCAGAAAAAGCATTCCGGGAGCCGCGCAGGTGCGGCTCCCGGAAGGGTTCTCCTGTTTTTGCTTCTTTTATCTTTCAATCTTTTTCAAGTGCCAGATCTCATCCACATACTGCTGGATGGTGCGGTCGGAGGAGAATTTGCCGGCGTGGGCCACATTCCAGATGGCCGCCCGGCTCCACCACTCCGGGTCCCGATAGGCGGCGTCCACCCGTTTCTGGGCCTCGGCGTAGGAGCGGAAGTCCTTCAGGATAAAGTAGGTGTCCGCCTTGGCGCTGTTCTGGGTGTTCAGCAGGGAATTGTACAGCGGGCGGAACAGCTCCGGGTTCTCCGGGGAGTACGTGCCGTTGATCAGCTGCATCAGCACCTGGCGCAGCTCCGCGTCCTGCCGGAAGATGGCCACCGGGTCGTAGTTGTTCTCCCGCTCGTAGCGCAGCACCTCGTCCGCGGACATGCCAAAGAGAAAGGCATTCTCCGGGCCTACCTCTTCCACAATCTCCACGTTGGCGCCGTCCATGGTGCCCAGGGTCAGGGCGCCGTTGAGCATAAACTTCATGTTGCCGGTGCCGCTGGCCTCCTTGCTGGCCGTGGAAATCTGCTCGCTGACATCGCTGGCGGCAAAGATGATCTCCGCGTTGGACACCCGGTAATCCTCTATAAACACCACCTTGATCCGGCCATCCACCAGGGGATCGTTGTTGATCTTATCCGCCACGGCGTTGATCAGCTTGATGGTCAGCTTTGCCACCTGGTAGCCAGCCGCGGCCTTGGCGCCGAAAATAAACGTCCGGGGCACCATGTCCATATGGGGGTTGGCTTGGAGCTGGTTGTACAGGTACATCACATGGAGGATGTTCAGCAGCTGCCGCTTGTACTCGTGGAGCCGCTTTACCTGCACGTCAAAGATGGAACCGGGATCCACGTCGATGCCGTTGTTTTCCTTGATGTACTCGGCCAGGCGCATCTTATTCTGATATTTGATGGAACGGAATTCCCGGCGCGCCTCCGGGTCGTCCGCCAGAGGCGCCAGCTTTTGGATCTGGGACAGGTCCGTAATCCAGCCGTCCCCAATCTTCCGGGTCACCCAGTCCGCCAGCAGCGGGTTGCCGTGGAGCAGGAAGCGCCGCTGGGTGATGCCGTTGGTCTTGTTGTTGAACTTTTGGGGCATCATCTCATAGAAATCCTTCAGCTCCCGCTTCTCCAGGATCTCCGTGTGCAGCTTCGCCACGCCGTTGACGGAAAAGCTGCCGACGATGGCCATATTGGCCATGCGCACCTGGCCGTCGTAGAGCACGGCCATGGCTTTTACCTTCTCCGGCTGGTTGGGGTAGCGGCGGCGGATCTCATCCACAAACCGCCGGTTGATCTCATCCACAATCTGGTACACCCGGGGCAGCAGGCGGGAGAACAGGTCGATGGGCCACTTCTCCAGCGCTTCCGCCATAATGGTGTGGTTGGTGTAGGCGCAGGTGCGGGTGGTAATGTCCCAGGCCTCGTCCCAGCCCAGGTATTCCTCGTCCAACAGCACCCGCATCAGCTCCGGCACGGTGATGGTGGGATGGGTGTCGTTCATCTGGAAGCAGACGTAATCCGGCAGGGTGTGGATGTCATAGCCCATCTGCTTGTGCTTTTCCACCACCCGCTGCACCGTGGCGGACACAAAGAAATACTGCTGCTTCAGCCGCAGCTCCTTGCCTGCGTAGTGGTCGTCGCAGGGGTACAGCACCTTGCAGATGGTCTCCGCCAGGTTTTCCTGCTCGGAGGCCCGCTGGTAATCCCCCTGGTTGAAGGCGTTCAGTTCCAGATCCTCCACCGGCTCCGCGCTCCAGATCCGCAGGGTGTTGACAATGCCGTTGCCGTAGCCGATCACCGGCAGGTCGTAGGGCACCGCCACCACCGACTGGTAGCCCTCCTGCACGTAGTGGGGCTGGCCGTTGGGGCCGGTCTCGCAGCGGGTGTAGCCGCCGAATTTAATTTCCTTCTTGTACTCGTCCCGGCGCACCTCAAAGGGGTTGGGGATCCGCAGCCAGTTGTCCGGCACTTCCTTCTGGAAGCCGTTTTCGATCTTCTGCTTGAACATGCCGTACTTGTAGCGGATGCCGCAGCCGTAGGCCGGGTAACCCAGCGTGGCCAGGGAATCCAGGAAGCAGGCCGCCAGCCGTCCCAGGCCGCCGTTGCCCAGGGCCCAATCCCGCTCCTGATCCTCCACCAGGTTCAGGTTGACCCCAAACTCCTCCAGCACCTCCTGGACTTCCTTCTGGGCCTGGATGTTCAGGACGTTGTTGCCCAGGGCGCGGCCCATGAGGAATTCCATGGACATGTAGTAGACCATCTTGCAGCCCTGCTCATCCGACAGCCGCTTGGTGTCGATCCAGGCGTCGATAATCTGCTCCTTGATGGCGTAACCTACCGCCAGGTAAATCTGCTCCGGGGTGGCGTCCCCAATCTTCACCTTGGAATTCAGCTTCACCAGCTCTACCACCCGGTTCCGAAATACTTCTTTATTAAAGTTGTATCTGTTTTCCATGCTACCTCCGTCAAGATCAGGGGCTATCCCGATGATTCGCGCATCGGAGACAGCCCCGTCTGTGGTCCCAGTTTTATCCAGTTGTTTTTCCGGGAAAGCTTATTCGCCCAGCTTTTCCACGCCAAGGGTGACCACTTCGCCGTTGACGTTCCACTCTTTACTATACCCGATTTTGGTTTCGAATACAAGATCTTCCGCCAAAACCTCCGGCAGGATCTGGTTCTTATGGGCTTTCAGCAGCTCCTCCAGGCGCTGGTTCCCTTCCGCGGAGATCCGGATGTGGTCGGTCACCTCAAAGCCGGCTTCCTTCCGCATGGTCTGCACCTTGCTGAGAACCTCCCGGATCAGGCCTTCCTCCACCAGCGCCGGGGTCAGGCGGATGTCCAGCACCACCGTCAGGTCGCCGGACGCCTCGGAGGCATAGCCCTCCGTCTGGGAGGAATCGATCAGCAGGTCGTCCTGGGACAGCACCGCCTGGCCGCCGGAAAGCTCCAGCACCAGCTGGCCGGTGGCGTTCAGCTCCTCCATGGCCGCGTTTCCGTCCAGCGCGGCCAGCTTCCCGCGGATCTCGCCCAAAAGCTTCCCGTACTTGGGGCCCAGGGTCCGCATCTGGGGCTTGAAGGTGTAGGTGGTAAACTCCCGCACATCCTGGGTGAACTTAACCTTCTTCACGTTCAGCTCATCCCGGACAATATCCGTATAGTAGGTATCCAGTACAAAAGGCGCCTTCACAAACATCCGGGACAGGGGCTGCCGGTTCTTGATGTTGGAGGCGTTGCGGGCGGCGCGGCCCAGCACCACAATCTTCAGCACCTCGTCCATGTCCGCTTCCAGCTTCTTGTCAATCCAGGCCTCGTTGGCCTTGGGGAAATCGCACAGGTGGATGCTCTCCGGCGCGCTGGGATCCAGGCTGCGGACCAGGTTCTGGTACATATCCTCGGTGATAAAGGGCACCATGGGGGCCGCCAGCTTGGCAACCGTCACCAGGGCGGTGTAAAGGGTCATGTAGGCGTTGATCTTATCCTGCTCCATACCCTTGGCCCAGAAACGCTCCCGGCTGCGGCGCACGTACCAGTTGCTCATGTCGTCCACAAAGCCCTGAAGGGCCCGGGCCGTCTCCGGGATCTGGTAGCTGTCCATGCAGCCGTCCACCGTCTGGATCAGGGAATTCAGCTTGGACAGCAGCCACTTATCCATCACCCCTAAGGTATCATATTCCAGCGTGTGCTTGGTTGCGTCAAATTCGTCGATATTGGCGTACAGCACAAAGAAGGCGTAGGTATTCCACAGGGTCCCCAGGAATTTCCGCTGGCCCTCGGTTACCGCCTTGTCGTGGAACCGGTTGGGCAGCCACGGCGCGCTGTTGATGTAGAAGTACCAGCGGATGGCGTCCGCCCCGTGCTTCTCCAGGGCCTCCATGGGATCCACCGCGTTGCCCTTGGACTTGCTCATCTTCTGGCCGTTCTCATCCTGCACATGGCCCAGGACGATGACGTTCTGGTACGGCGCCTGGTTGAACACCAGGGTGGAGATGGCCAGCAGGGAGTAGAACCAGCCCCGGGTCTGGTCCACGGCTTCGCTGATAAAGGCCGCCGGGAAATTCTTCTTAAAGGTTTCCTGGTTCTCAAAGGGATAGTGGTACTGGGCGAAGGGCATCGCGCCGGAATCAAACCAGCAGTCGATGACCTCCGGCACCCGGTGCATTTCCTTCCCGCACTTGGGGCAGCGGATGGTCACCGCGTCCACATAGGGCCGGTGCAGCTCAATGTCCTCCGGGCAGTTGTCCGAAAGCTCCCGCAGCTCCTGGATGCTCCCCACGGAAATCTGATGGCCGCACTGGCACTCCCAGATGTTGAGCGGGGTGCCCCAGTACCGGTTCCGGCTGATGCCCCAATCCTGGACGTTCTCCAGCCAGTCGCCGAAGCGGCCCTTGCCGATGCTGGGCGGAATCCAGTTGATGGTGTTGTTGTTGCGGATCAGGTCCTCCTTCACCGCGGTCATCTTGATAAACCAGGAATCCCGGGCGTAGTACAGCAGCGGGGTATCGCAGCGCCAGCAGTGGGGGTAGCTGTGCTCAAACTCCAGCACCTTAAACAGCAGGCCGCTCTTTTCCAGAGCCTTGATAACTTCCTTGTCCGCGTCCTTGCAGAACATGCCGGCCCAGGGGGTTTCCTTGGTCATCTGGCCCTTGGGATCCACCAGCTGCACAAAAGGCAGGCCATAGCGGCGGCCCACGTTGGCGTCGTCCTCACCAAAGGCCGGGGCAATGTGCACCACGCCGGTGCCGTCGGTGAGGGTAACGTAAGTATCGCAGGTGACATAGAAGGCCCGCTTGTTCACCTTGGCGTAGGGGAACAGGGGCTCGTATTCCTTATACTCCAGATCCTTGCCCACGTACCGCTCCACTACCTGGTAGTCCCCCTCCAGGACGCTGCCGCACAGGGCCTCCGCCAGGATATACCGGCGGCCTTCGTTCTCCACCTTCACGTAGGTTTCGTTGGGGTTTACGCACAGGGCCACGTTGCTGGGCAGGGTCCAGGGGGTGGTGGTCCAGGCCAGGAAGTAGGTGTTGTCCTCCCCTACCACCTTAAACCGGGCGATGAGGGATTTTTCCCGCACGTCCTTGTAGCCCTGGGCCACCTCGTGGCTGGACAGGGGGGTGCCGCAGCGGGGGCAGTAGGGTACAATCTTAAAGCCCTTGTACAGCAGGCCCTTGTCCCAGATCTGCTTTAAGGCCCACCATTCGGACTCGATAAACTCGTTGTGGTAGGTAACGTAAGGGTGCTCCATATCTGCCCAGAAGCCTACCTTCTTGGAGAAATCCTCCCACATGCCCTTGTACTTCCAGACGCTTTCCTTGCACTTTTTGATAAAGGGCTCCAGGCCGTATTCTTCAATCTGTTCTTTTCCGTCCAGGCCCAGTTCCTTTTCCACCTCCAGCTCAACTGGAAGCCCGTGGGTATCCCAGCCTGCTTTTCGGGGAACCTGATACCCTTTCATGGTGCGGTAACGCGGGATCATATCCTTGATAACCCTGGTCAGAACATGCCCGATATGCGGCTTTCCATTTGCAGTTGGGGGACCATCATAAAACGTATAGGGCTTCCCCTTTTTCTCGCTGCTTTTTTCAAAAATCCGGTTGTCCTTCCAGAACTGTTCTACTGCTTTTTCCCGCTCTACAAAATTCAAATTTGTAGGTACCTTGTCGTACATACTGTGAACCTCCATATCTTATCTGTAATCCGGCACCAACGCCATAACAAAAAAGACTTTCCT
>CALWEC010000266.1 GCA_944376945.1 uncultured Lachnospiraceae bacterium
AGGAAGGGGCGGACAAGGACGCCATCCGGGAGGCCATCGTGACCATGCCCAACTATTTCTCCGACTACGACACCACCGTCACCTTTATGGAGGAAGAGGAATTTCTGAAAGAGCATAACAAGATGCCTCACGGCGGCTTTGTGATGCGCAGCGGCGTCACCGGAGAGAGCACCCACCAGATGATCGAGTATTCCCTGAAGCTAGGCTCTAACCCGGAGTTTACCGCCAGCGTGCTGGCAGCCTACGCCCGGGCCGTGGCCCGTCTGAAGGCCGAAGGGGCCGTGGGGGCCAAGACGGTCTTTGACATTGCCCCGGCTTATCTTTCCCCGCTGTCCGGGGAGGAACTGCGCAGCCACATGCTGTAAACCAGGAGGACTTTCCCGCAAGATAGAGGAGATAGACGCGGAGGAAGGCTCCCGCATAAAAAGATAGAGGAGATAGACGCCGAGGAAGGTTCCCGCATAAAACCATAGGTGAATTTTCGCGGGTTTATGCGGGAAGCCTTCGGGCGGCAGGCTTGCAAATTCCATTTGGGAGGAACTTTTTATGAAACAAGACCGCTCCCTTGCGCCGCAGGAACCGGAGGAAGTGCGCCCGGTTTACGTGGTGGGACACACCAACCCGGATACGGATTCCATCTGCTCCGCCATTGCCTATGCCCGGCTGAAGGAAAAAATGACCGGGAACCCGTATATCCCCCAGCGGGCCGGTCAGCTGAATCTGGAAACCCAATATGTGCTCCAGCGGTTCGGCGTACCGGCGCCCCACTATATCAACGATGTGCGCCGCCAGGTGTCGGACATGGACATCCGCCGGTTTAAGCGGGTGCTCAGCTGCCTTTCCCTGAAAAAGGCCTGGGAATGGATGGCGGACATGAGCGTGGTGACCCTGCCCATTGTGGATGAGGAAGGCTTTCTTACCGGGATCATCACCGAGTACGACATTGCGGAATCTTATATGGGCATGTACGACAGCAAGGTTCTCTCCCAGGCCCATACCTCCTACAAAAACTTGGTGGAAACCTTGAATGGGAACCTGGTGGTCGGGGATAAGTCGGTGGAGCTTACGGAAGGGAAGGTGCTGATCGCGGCGGCCAACCCGGACGCCATGGAGGACTTTATCGACGAGCACGATATTGTTATCACCGGCAACCGGTATGAGTCTCAGCTGTGCGCCATTGAGATGAACGCCAGCTGTATTATCGTCACCGCCGGGGCCAAGGTGTCCCGGACCATCACCAAGCTGGCCCAGGAGAAAAACTGTTCCGTCATCGAGACCCCCTACGACACCTTCACCGTGGCCCGGCTCATTAACCAGAGTATTCCCATCGACTTTTATATGAAGAAGGAAAACCTGATCACCTTCCATCCCAATGATTTTATCGACGATGTGAAGGACGCCATGACCAAATTCCGGCACCGGGATTTCCCGGTGGTGGACAAGGAAAACCGGCTTTTGGGCATGATCTCCCGCCGGAAACTGCTGGGGGCCCGGCGCAAGCAGGTGATTTTGGTGGACCACAACGAGCGTTCCCAGGCGGTGGACGGCATTGAGGACGCGGAGATCCTGGAGATCATCGACCATCACCGGCTGGGGAGCCTGGAAACCATGAACCCGGTGTTTTTCCGGAACCAGCCGCTGGGCTGCACCGCCACCATCGTCTATCAGATGTACCAGGAAAACCAAGTGGAGGTGGAGCCGGATATGGCGGGCCTGCTTTGCTCGGCCATCCTTTCGGATACCCTGGTGTACCGCTCCCCCACCTGCACGTCGGCGGACCGGCAGGCCGCGGAGGCGCTGGCCGCCATCGCCGGGATTTCTGTGGAGGACTACGCCAAGGAAATGTTCGCGGCGGGAAGCAATTTCGCCAACCGGACCCCGGAGGAAATTTTCTATCAGGATTACAAGAAATTTAACGCCGGGGAGAAAATCCTGGGCATCGGCCAGGTCAACACCATGTCCCGGAAGGAGATGGAGGAGCTGCAGGTGCGGCTGCTTCCCTATATGGAAAAGGTGCTGAGCGAAAAGACGGTGGATATGATGTTCTTTATGCTCACCAATATCCTGGAGGAGAGCACCATGCTGCTGTGCCAGGGGGAGGGGGCCGCGGAGATGGCGGCCGCCGCCTTCCAGCAGCAGCCCCAGGCCACCCTGTATCTGCCGGGGGTGGTCTCCCGGAAGAAGCAGGTGGTGCCGGCCATCCTTACGGCCATCCAGAACGAGACGGCATAAAAAGCCCAAGAAAGGCGGTTCACGTTGAAAGCTTTTTTATCCGTCCGGGAAGCAGCGGAAAAGTGGAAGGTTTCGGAGCGCAGGATCCATCAGTACTGCGCGGAGGGGCGGATCCCCGGAGCTCAGAAGCTGGGGAAGTCCTGGGCCATCCCCGGGGAGGCGGAAAAGCCGCAGGATCCCCGGCGGGCCCGGCGGCAGGCGGAGCCCGGCGCGGGAGCGGGCGGAAATTCCGGCCGTCCGGCCGGGGAAAGGCCCGAAGCGCCCGCCGGGATGCTGGCCCAGGCCAATCTGATGCCCTTTATGAACACGGCCTTTGCGCCGGGGCACGGCCGGGAGGCGGTGGAAGCCATGGCGGAGGGCGTCCGGCGGGACATTGGCCAGGCGGAATACGCCTACTTTTGCGGCCGGCCGGAGGAGGCGGCCCGGAAGGCGGAGCCGTACCTGACGGAT
>CALWEC010000267.1 GCA_944376945.1 uncultured Lachnospiraceae bacterium
GAACGCCGCATACACGTCAAAGGCATCGGTTCTTTCCGGGGAGGCGGTCATACCCAGCCAAAACCGAGGCGTAAAATACCGCATAATATTCTGGTAACTGGCCGCTCCCGTCCGGTGGGCCTCGTCAATAACAATCGTGTCAAATTCGTTTCTCCGGAATCTTGTGAGAACCTCCTCTTTTGCCATCATCTGCATGGTGGAAAACAGGTAGTCCACCGCAAAATCCTTCGAGTTCCCGGAAAGAAGCCCAAACGTTTTGGTATGCCCAAAGACTTTCTGGTAGCTGGCAATGGCTTGCTTCGCAACCTGTTCCCGGTGCACCAGAAACAGCACTTTTTGCGCATTTTCCTCCCGCAGCGCAAAGGCCGACGCATAGGTTTTCCCGGTCCCGGTAGCGGAAATCAGCAGCGCCTTGGATTCCCCTGACGCCCGTATCTTTTCCAGGTTAGAAATGAAGCCCAGCTGCATAGAATTGGGCTGTAATTTGTATTGTTCCAGGGAGGCGATCCGGGCTTCTTTTGCGATGGTTCTCTGCTTTTGAATAATCCGATAGTTGAGCGCATATTCGTCAATAAACGCATCGAAAGCAACCGCGTATTTCGAATTCCAAAGGTCCGCAAATTCTGCCAGCAGCTCCGCGGCGTATTCCCCTTGGTCCGTGGAAATCACCTTCGTGTTCCATTCCTTATTCTTTGTCAAGGCGCTTAAAGTCAGGTTGGAGCTTCCCACAATGATTCGATAAAGCTCCGCATTTTTGAATATGTATCCCTTGGTGTGGAACCCTTCCTGCGCCTCGCCGGTCCGGTACATTTTCAACGTAATATTTCGAAGCTCTGCCAGCTTTCGCAGGGCCCTGGGCTCACTGAAATTCTGATAGTCCGTCGTAAGAATCTTTCCCGGTATTCCCCGTCTTTCCAGCTCTTTTAAGGTTTGGAGCAGCGGCGTAATGCCGCCCATGGTGATAAAGGCTACGCTGATAGAAAATTCCCGGCACGCCAAAAGCTCCCCCTCAATGGAGGCAAGAACCTTCCGGCCTTCTTTGTAATTGTTGGAAATAAACTGTGGTTTATAAGCGAGATTTGACGGACAAGACCGGTCCAAAAATGCCGTTTCCAATCCTTCCCGAAGTTGTTTCTCATGGAATGTGGTCAATGTAGTGTTCTCCCTGTATGGTGATGGTATAAGGTAAGAGGAAGTTTTCTATAGGACGTGCTCCCCCCTCCAACGACCCTGATACAGCTTGCGCAGTAGGGCACTATTCCATAGTTTGACATTCCGATATCTCTTTTATCCGCGTCCGGGAAGCACAACTGTGTGTAACCGGTTCTATTTCCGGACGAGGACAAGGGAAAAACCCTCTTTTTACAAAGAATCTATGTATTCTTACTATTTACTCTTACCAATTATCCATCGCGTATTTTTTCCGTTACCTTCTCGACTTATATATCCTGACAGCTGCAGACATTTCATGAGATTCTGGATTTTTCCTTTTGATATGCCTATTTTTTCTGCCAAATCTTTTTGCCTTATCATAGGTTCTCTGGAAATAAGTTCATATATTTTATTGATAAGCACATTCTCCTCCGCGGAATAAATTTTACTCAATTTCTTTTGGGTATCCGCAAACAATTCCTGTTTTAGGTTATCCGAGAGCTCCTGTTTAACCCTTTCTGGATTTCGAAGATCCGCATATTTTCCAGTCAAATCCATAGGAACAAACAAGTGGGATACCGCATAATGAAGCAAAACACGGCTATCCTCCCACAGAAATTTTTTCATGTATGTATCAAAAAACGCGTAATTAGTCCCCTCCGCGTAAAAACTTTGGTAAGCAATTCCTTTATATCCATAACCACGAAAGTGCTTAACTAACTGTTGGGTAATCGAGTAATCTTGATCATATTTTGGTATAGTAAAAAAGAACAAAAGCTCCGCAAGGAAAAAAGATACATCGATTTCATGTTGAATTGGGCTCGATTTTAAAAGCTCCTGCTTTTTTTTCTCCGTAATTTTGCTATGTCGTAAAGAAAAGTCTATGATTTTTATATCTTCCGCTAAAGTAAACCGAGCAACTGAAACCAGTTTCCTTATTCCTGGGCGTACTTCCGCACAGGCGGTCATTTCATTCGATGCCAAATATAACGCCTGCTCATACTTGGCATTGGCTCTCCCTGCCTCAGCCTTTTTAGCCGGTGGCTCTTTCGATTCTTTCCAGTTAAACCCGGTTATACTTTGCTTTGAAAAAGAAAAGCCTTTCTCAATCTTACCATAATCTTTATCGGAAATTGGTCGCGCCCGATAAAATTCTGCTCCCTTACCAATAGAAACAACGAAATATCTTCGACAATCTTTCAAGATTATCTGATCTATTATATCCAATGCTTGTTTGACAGATTTATCCTCTTCACCCTTTTTTCCATACCCCCACTGTTTTATTGCATCTAGCAATTGTTGAGATTTCGCCTTTGAAAAAATATATTCATCGTTTTTTTCTAATCTATTATTCTTTTGACCATAATTTTCGTACATATCTTCTCCTAATATTCTGTGAATTTAATCCGCTACATATTCCCTGCCGCAAGAGGCTTCCTTCTATTTTCCCCAGGCAGAAACAAACACGAACGCACATTTTACCGGAGCCGCTCCTTAGGCGCCGTCAGCTCGTAGCTGGCGTCCAGCAGGTTCCGAATGTCCTCCTCCGGCGCGGTGCCGTCCAGCAGGATGGTCAGCCACTTCTCTTTGTTCATGTGATACGCCGGCAGGAAGCCCTCCTGCCCCCGCAGAAACCCGCCTAAAACTGGATCGCACTTGACGTTCAGCACCTCCGCCGTGCCGCCGCCGGAAAGCCCCAGCCGGTCCCGCCGCACCTCCATCACCAGGCCGTACCATTTGCCGTTGGACCGATGCCGCAGCACGGCGTTTCCATCGGCCCAGGGATAATCCGGCTCCGTGCCGTACCGTTCTTTCACATAGTCAAAGACTTCCTGACGGTTCATAGAAATTTCTCCTCTCCCTTGGCCCACTTCCCCACCTGCTCCCGCGCCGTCCTCACAAACGCCTCCAGCACGGCGCCGCCGTCCCGCCAGCCCAGGCGGATCCGGTATTCCGCCTCCCGGCCCAGGGAGATCAGCAGCATATCCTTCAGCTGTTCGGAAGAAAGGGTGTTTTTGACAATAATCTCCGGGCAGAAGCACGCGCCCAGCCCCCGGGCGCAAAGTCCCAGCAGAAAGGTGGAGCTTTCCGCCTCCACCCGGATGTCCGGTTCCCGGTCAAAGCCTGCCATCAGGCTCCTGGCAAACTTCCCCGAAATATCCTGTTCGCTGCCCAGAAGCAGCGGGAAATCCTGCAGCCGCCGGTGCTCTCCGCCTTCCTCTATGGCCCGGATCGCCTCCTCCGAGCGCTCTGGGTACCGCTGCCGGAAGAGATCCTTCCGCACCACAAAGACCATCCGCTCCGGATACAGATCCACCGAGTGGATATCCGGCCGGCGGGAGACCAGGTTGGAGATGCACACGTCCACTTCCCCCTTGACCAGCATCTGGATCAGCTCCTCGTTGGTGGCCTCCAGCACCTGGATTTCCACCCGGGGATGGGCTTCCTGAAAGGTAGCCACAATCGGCAGCAGGACGATCCGTCCCCGATTGTCCGTAACGCCGATTTTCAGCCGGCCCCGCTCCTCCCCCGCAATGTCCGCAAAGGTACGCCGCAGATCCCGCACCTGCTTTTGAATGGCGCCGGCATACTTTAAGAACTCCTCGCCTGCGTAGGTGATCTCCAGAGGGACACGGCGGACAAACAGCGGGCAGCCCAGCTCCTTTTCCACCGCGGAAATATGGGCGCTGAGGGTCTGCTGGGTAATATGCAGCAGCTCCGCCGCCCGGGAGATACTTCGCTCCCGGGCCGTAGCCAGAATATAGTCCATGCTCTGCAGGTTCATGGCGGCCCCTTTCCCATTACAAATTTCCCCTGTATTTTATACAAGAAATTACAGTTTGATTTTGTGATTTTATCATTGTACTATGGGAAAAGAGAAAGCGCAAGAAGGGAACGTGGAAAATATGATCGACATGGAAAATCTGCTGGAAATGCAGGCCATGATGTTCTGTATGGTGCTCATCGGGATGTTTCTGGCCAAGCGGAACATCATCACCCAGGCAGCCCGCAAAAGCCTGACGGACATTACCATCAACCTGCTGATCCCCTGCAATATGCTGTCGGCTTTTTTCCAGGCGGACCATGGAATGATGGGGCAGATGATCCAGGTCATGCTGGTATCCCTGGGCATCCAAATCCTCCAATATGTCCTAAGCAAAGTCCTCTTCCGGAAGGAGGAGCCGGGAATGCGCAGCGTTATGCGCTACGGCACCATGGTCTCCAACGCCGGCTTCCTGGGAAACCCTATGGTGGAAGGGATGTACGGGGCCCAGGGGCTTCTGCTGGCCTCCGTGTTCCTGGTGCCGGTGCGGCTGTTTTACTGGACGGTGGGGCTGGCATGCTTTGTGAAGGTGGATAAAAAGAACGTGATCAAAACCACCCTTACCCATCCCTGCATCCTTTCTGTGCTCATTGGGCTTTTGTACATGTTTTTCCCTATTCCCCTGCCGGCGTTTTTCACCCGCACCATCTCCAGCTTCAGCAGCGCCATGACCCCGGTAACCATGCTGCTCATTGGCGCCATCCTGGCGGAGGTGGAATTACGGACCATCTTTAATAAGGAAACCATCTATCTGAGCGTACTGCGGCTGGCGGTACTGCCGGCGCTGGTGCTGCTGGGCGTCTGCCTGGCCGGGGTAACCCCTCTCATCGCCAGCGTCAGCGTGGTGCTCATCGCCATGCCGGTAGCCACCACCACTACCATCCTAGCGGCCCGGTACGGCGGAGACTACCAGTTTGCCACCAAAGCGGTGGTGCTGTCTACCATCCTGTCCCTGTTTACCATCCCCGTATGGAGCCTGATTGTGGAGCACATCCTGTAAGCCGCCGGGCCAGCCATTTTCCCCCTTTCCCCATTGACTTTCCCTTTTCTCCGGTGTACCATAGAGCGGAACTGCTTTGGTAAGGCCGGTAAGATAAGGAGAACGGACATGGAAAGACAACCAAAGATTTCCCTGCGCGGCGAGCTGGCGCTGCCCCTTCGCGTGCTTTATTTTTCCCTCAGCTATCTGATTCTCTGCTTTGGCGTGGCCCTGTCCAACCGCTGCCAGATGCCCATTGTGCCCACCGACCTGTTTCCCCGGGAACTGTCCGCTATTGCCCGGTGGCCCTACGCCCGGGTCAAGATTTCCTTTGACCTTA
This sequence comes from uncultured Lachnospiraceae bacterium, assembly GCA_944376945.1. Taxonomy (GTDB): domain Bacteria; phylum Bacillota; class Clostridia; order Lachnospirales; family Lachnospiraceae; genus Pseudolachnospira. The sequence goes on from CALWEC010000267.1 coordinate 5,296, forward strand.
TCTGTGTCTGCACCACCGCGCTGATCACCTTCCTGTTTTTAGGCGCGGTCCGGGGCCTGGGAATCGGCACCATCCTGGCAGCCTTTACCATGGGGAAGACCATCAGCCTGATCGGCCATGCCCTGGACCGCCGCTTTGTCTTTGTATCCTGCCTGAAACACCGGTAGGCCTTGGGGACCGCCCGGCAAAAATTTCTTGACGCTCCGTGCCGGCCATGATATAATGCGTCCCATGAACAAGGGCGTTCATGAAAAGGCTTTTATCCTTTCCGGGAAAGCTTTTTTATGGACGTTTTTTGTATAAAGGAGCGTGCCATGAACGATACCATTTCAGAAATCCTTCAGTTTGCCAAAGAGAACGATGTGAAATTTATCCATCTGGCATTCTGCGACCTGTTCGGAATGCCTAAAAGCGTGTCCATTATGCCGGAGGAATTGCCTCGGGCCTTCCGCCACGGGATCTCCTTTGACGCCTCGGCCATCCTAGGCTACGGCACGGTAGAATGCTCGGATCTGTTCCTGATGCCGGACAGTTCCTCCGTCTCCGTGCTGCCCTGGCGTTCCCCCTACGAGCAGGAAATGCGGATTGCCTGCGATGTCAAGCGGCCGGACGGCAGCGATTTCCCCGGAGACAGCCGTTTTCTGCTGCGGCAGGCGGTGAAACGCTGCGCGGACATGGGCTATGTATGCCAGATCGGCACCGAAGGGGAATTCTATCTGTTCCGGAACGACCCGGAAGGGAATCCCACCACCCTCCCCTTGGACCAAGCCGGATACGGGGACACCTTTCCCCTGGACAAGGGGGAAAACCTGCGCCGGGAAATCTGCCTGACCCTGGAAAGCATGGACATCCGGCCGGAGGCCGCCCACCACGAGCGGGGGCCGGGGCAGAACGAGGTGGATTTCCGTTACTCGGACGCGCTGACCGCCGCGGACAACTTCCTGGCCTTTAAATCCGTGGTCAAATCGGTGGCAGCCCAGAACGGCCTCTACGCCTCTTTCCTGCCCAAGCCTCTCCCGGCTTACAGCGGCAGCGGCCTCCACATCAACCTGTCCTTAAGCCAGGGCGATCAAAACCTGTTTCAGACCGCGCCCCAGCACTCCCCCCAGGCAGAAAGCTTTATCGCCGGGATCCTCCGCCATATCCGGGAAATTACGGTATTTCTGAATCCTCTGACCAACTCCTACCGGCGGTTAGGGGCCTTTGAGGCTCCCGGCTACGTTACCTGGTCCCACCAAAACCGCTCCCAGCTAATCCGGATCCCTGCCTCCTTTGGGGAAAACAACCGGATGGAGCTGCGGTCCCCGGACTCTGCCTGCAATCCCTACCTGGCCTTTGCCCTGCTGCTCCACGCTGGGCTGGATGGCATAGAACAGCGGCAGGCGCTGCCGGAGCCCTGCAACCAAAACCTGTACGAAAACCCCGGTTATGCCCAGGAACACGGCATCCCCAGCCTGCCTCAGTCTCTGGCGGAAGCCCTGGAGGCGGCCCAGGCCAGCCAATGGCTCCGCCGGATCCTGCCGGAGGACGTGCAAAACGCCTATTTTCTGGAAAAGAAAAAGGAATGGGAGGTTTATCAGCAGACGGATGATTCCCATCGGTTTGAGATGGACACCTTCTTTCCCCTGATTTAAAAGGCGGTGATCCCATGACATCCGTATTGATTGTGGCCGGCAGCCCACAGGCCGCCGCCACCTACACCCAGCTGATCACCCAAATCCAGCCTGGCCTGTCCGTCCGCCACGCCGCAAGCGGCGGGGAGGCCCGGCGGCTGATGGCGCAGGAAAGCTTTGGGGTCCTCCTGATCCAGACGCCTCTGCCGGACACCTTCGGGGTGGATCTGGCCAAGGACGCGGCCCGCGGTACCGCCGGCATTATGCTGGCCACCTCCTCCCGCCTGGAAAAGGAGCTGACCCAGAAGCTGCAGCCCCATGGGATCTTTGTGTTTTCCCCCTCCATCACCCGCAAAACCTTCGAGGGGTCGGTACTCCTGCTGCTGGCCCTCCACTTCCGTCTGGAAAAATCCACTCCCACAACGGAGGCCATGCAGGAAAAGCTCCGGGATATCCGGATGGTGGACCGGGCCAAGTGCTACCTGATCCAGTATGAAAAAATGACGGAACCGGAAGCCCACCGGCATATCGAAAAACTGGCCATGGACCAGCGCCTCCCCAAGCGGCAGGTGGCGGAGGATATCCTGCGCCGGTACCATGTAGAGCTTTAAGGGTGAAATTTTTTCAAAGCCATGAATGGAAATACCCTCCTGGTTCGTATTCCTATTGAAGGATCCAAGGAAAGAAAGCTTTTTCTTCCTTGGGAAAGCCTATAAATACCGG
>CALWEC010000268.1 GCA_944376945.1 uncultured Lachnospiraceae bacterium
CCGCCTCCATCCTGATGGGCTGTACGGAAACCATCTTTTACACCATGAGCGTTTACTTTGTCGCCGCCAAGGTCACCAAAACCCGCTACACCCTAGCCGGGGCCCTGCTGGCCACCTTGGTGGGAGCCGCAGCCAGCCTAGTGTTGGCCGCAGGGATGACCGGCTAATCTGGCAAAAACATCCCCTCATCCATCTTCTTCCATTCCCGCCGTCTGCCAGCCGCCTTTGCCTGGAGCCATCGGCCGTATCCAAACAGGCTATCCCCGCCCTAAAATCTGCATCAGCCTGTAAATGCGCTTTTGATTTACATGAAAATCATTTTCCCGGTTCAGTTTTATTGTCATTTGACGATAGCCTAAGATTCCGTTCTTTTCCTCATATGCCTCTTTTATCAATGGCAAAAGCTGGCTGTTAAACTGCTCATTTTTGCTTTCCTTACGATTTAGCCACTTATAATACGATGAACGTGGAATGCCTGCAAAAACGCATAATTCAGAAATAGAACAGCCGGTTTCGTCATGTGTTTCCTGTATTGCAAGGTAGATCGTTTCATTCTGTATCTGGCTTAAAACCGCCTCCTTTCTATCTCTCCGAGTTTTTTTAAGAATGACATCTCCATTTCCTGTCGCTTGTTCTGAGCTTTTAAAAGCTTGTTTTCTGCCCGGAGCTTTTCCAGTTCAGTCATTTCAGCCTCCGGCTTTGTCCGGCCGCGCTTATCCGTTAGCGCCTCCACTCCTTGTGATTCATACTTCCTTACCCATGAATAGACTTGTTGATAGGATACCTGATAGGTATCCGCTGCTAATTGGTAGTCTTTATGGTTCTCTATACAAAAAGATACAATTTCAATTCTTTCTTCGTATGTTGTTTTGCGTCCCTTTCTCATGATCGTAGTCCCTCCCGTTTCAGAACCTCGTATAGTTCTACGATCATTATACTGCAAGACCCACCTTCTGACAGTATCAAAAGAAGGAATGTTATAACGGACACAAAGTTCTGCATAACTGCCTTCACCAGCCAGATAAGTCCGTACCACTTCTTGTTTAAAGGCTTTGCTATAATGCTTCTTTGTATGGTTTGGAAGAAGTGCTGCATCTCCTCCGGCGTTGTATTTTGCGATCCACTTGCGGACACTGGTGTCTCCAACGCCATATTTCCGGGCAATATCTCGTAAAGACGATGCTCCTTGTAAATACTCATGGACAGCTCTGAGTTTCTCTTCTTGTGACAATGATGATGCCAGAGGCTTTTTGTGAAAGGCTTGTTCCCCATCTACCTTGTAACGGTCTACCCATCTTCGAATACTGGTATCTGTAACTCCATATTTATCCGCAATAGAGTAGGTACTACCTTTACCTGAAAGGTATTCCTTTACCGCCCAGAGCTTTTCTTCTGGCGATAATTTTTTTGCATCTTCAGACATAAAATATACTCCCTCCTAAGTGACAAGTTTTTTTATTTCACTTGTCTACCTAGAAGGGAGCATATCAATTTAGTGCGACAGACCCCTTTTGTCAGGGAGGGAGTCAAGCGGGAAGGGAGTCAGGCGGGAGGGAAACTAAGCGGGAAGGAAGTGGAGCGGGATGTCTGGACAAGAAACAGCTTTTTAACACATTTTTGCTCAAAAAGCCGTATAGCTTGAAAGGGGCACCGCTTTTTTAAACAAAACAGAGAAAAAAGCGGTTTACTTCCTTGTGGTGAACGGTTCAGTAGAAAAAAGTGGACAAAAAAGCCGAGTTCAAGGAATGAAAGGACGGTTCTAATTTCAAAATCCGTAAAAAAATCCGTTTTGAGTTTGCCAGCAAACCGCTTTTTTGAGGGGATTTGAAGAAAAAGCCGTATGCCGCCGCCGCAGAGTTAGTGCGACAGCTCCTTCGCTTCAGAATGTCACATCAAAAGATATTTTATTTCAGCAACATCCCCCCTATGATAAATTGTCAAAATATGAAATGGTTGACAAATAAAAAAAGATGTACTACTATCTAAATGGTTGATAGTACATCTTTTTTGTGAAGGGTGGTGCTTTTATGGATATATCTGAACGAAAAATTACAAAAATTGCTCGTGAGGTTGGGAAATTTACTGCCCGAACGATGAAAGCGGATGGAGTTGGTACAGCAGAATTTGATCTGATTCACGCAATTCGGAAAAATCCCGGTATTACACAGGCTGAAATTTGCAGGATTCTCGGTGCGGACAAGGGGGCAATAGCAAAACAGACTGCGAACCTAGAAGCTAAGGGTTACCTGCGGCGGGAAAAAAATCCGGCAGATAACCGCAGCCAACGCATTTATCCTACCGAACAGGCCCAGCACCTCAAGAATTCCAAAGCCCATATTGAATCTGTATTTTATGAATGGCTGCTTAGCTCTCTTGGAGAAACGGATCGTCAGGAATTTGCCAGACTGCTGGATGTTCTCTACCAGCGGTGCAAAGAGGAAGGCCGGTCAGGTTTTCCCAATATGACACAAATGATAAAAAACGAGTAGTTGATGTTTGAAAACACATCTTTTTAAGGGGAATTTTTTATGTGGATTGTATTTGCCTGTGGTTCCGCATTTTTTGCGGGAATAACTGCTGTCCTTGCAAAATGTGGTATTCAAAAAACGGATTCTACCGTAGCAACGGCAATTCGTACGATTATTGTACTCATTTTCTCTTGGTTAATGGTGTTTGTAGCAGACTCGCAGAGTCAAATGGAAACGATTGGGGGAAAGACTCTCTTATTTTTAATTCTGTCCGGAATCGCAACCGGAGCATCCTGGCTATGTTATTTTAAGGCTCTACAGTTGGGAGACATCAACAAAGTGGTGCCTATCGACAAATCCAGTGTTGTGCTTACGATTCTGCTGGCATTTCTGCTTCTTGGAGAACCCATCGGCCCATTTCAGGGAGTTGGCGTAGTACTGATCGGTGCAGGAACTTTCTTGATGATTGAAAAAAAGGCAGAAACTACAGACGCCTCTAAGCAAGGAAAAGGTTGGATGTTTTATGCTTTCGGTTCAGCGGTATTTGCCAGCCTTACCTCCATTTTAGGCAAAATCGGGATTGAGGGAGTTGAATCCAACTTAGGCACCGCCATCCGTACGATCGTGGTGCTTATAATGGCGTGGATCATGGTGCTGGTAACGGGCAAAACAGGGGCAGTGCGGGAGGTTTCCAGAAAGGAACTGGCATTTATTTGTCTTTCTGGTCTTGCCACCGGGGCATCCTGGCTGTGCTACTATCGTGCTTTGCAGGATGGACTGGCCAGTGTGGTGGTACCTATTGATAAACTGAGCATTTTGGTGACGATAGCTTTTTCTCGGCTGGTATTCCATGAGAAGCTTACCGCCCGATCCGGGTGGGGATTGATCTTCATCATAATTGGAACATTGGCCATGATGTTTTGAATGAAAGTGGCGTTACCTCACCAGTTTTAATAAAATATCTCTCTGAAGTTTTTGTTGTGGTCAGCGAAAGAAGTGAGGGATTGTTCTGATGAAGGACAAAGGCGGAAGGAGATTATTTTCTGTAATTGATAAAAACGGAAATACCGCATTTTCTGAGGAGGGATATGCAGAGGGAGTGTATACTTCTTTTGAGAAATTAGGAGAACAACGTGGTTTGGTCATTTTAAAAGCAGTGGATGGACAGACACAGGTTATAGACAGTTACGGGAACGTCATTATTCCAGCCGGCCATGAATTCAGTATGGCCTCCCTTCTAGATCAGACAGGCAAAATGGTAGATGACTATTCCATGCTTTATGATGAAACGGAGGACATATACTATTTTGTGGACGAATACGAGCATCATGTTTTGGAGGCCCATGGGCCGATGGATAAACAGTTTGCGCAGAAGGATACCAAATCCGCGATGTGGCAGCTTTGCCGCAATAAAAGGTAAGATAAATATGAAATGGGGCAGCACAATTTGGGTAGCCGCCCCACTTTTTTATCCTACCAGCATCCGGCAGTTTTTCCGGTTGCAGGCGATGCCGTATTTCCGAATGGTTTCCATGCCGTCCTCCCGAAGCTGGGCGGCGTAATCTTTTTCTGCCGCCTGTTCCAGGGCCCTGTGGCAGGCGGCCTCCAGCTGGTCCTTGCCGGCGTATTTCAGTTCCAGCACCAGGCCGGTTTTGGAGGAGGGGATCTCCACCAGGATGTCCGCGTAGCCCTCGCCGGTTTCCCGGTTGGAGGTGACCAGCCAATCGGTCTGGGAGCTTAAGAGGCCCAGCAGAAAGCCGTGGTAGAAATTTTCCTTCCACCCTTTTCCCGCCGCCGTATCCCGGACGCGGATGGTTCTCTCCAGATAGGCGGAAAACATTTTTTCCGCCAGCGGCGCATCTCCGGCGGCAAAGGCCTGACAGAAGCGTTCCAGCTCCCGAGGGTCCTTCCGGGCCACCTCCTGCATCCATCCCTGGATCTGGCGGAGGAAAATGCCCCGGATCTCCTCATTGGGGATCCCCAGCTCCCGAATCTTCCGGTTCCGGGGATCGGGGACGCTTCGGGTGGTCAGATAGCCGGTGGTAAACAGAACGCTCCACACGTTCTCAACGGACTGGTAAAGCTCCCGGTAGGTCAGCTCCTCGTGGATTTCTTTGACAATGGACTCGCCGGCGATCAGCTTTTCCATTTCGTTTCGGGCGGCGGCGGTGGACATTTCCAGCAGGCGCCGGATCACCTCGTTGCTGCTGGTGTTGGACCAGTAGGACTCGGGAAAAAGCGTCGGATCCTCCTTTCGCTTGTCGCAGTAGCAGATCACGTCCCAAGGGCAGTAGACGTTGACGCTGCCAAACCGGTAGCCGTCATACCAGCTGCGGACATCCTCATAGGAATCCCCGATTCCGTAGTAGTCCAGCATTTCCCGGACCTCCGCGTCGGTAAAACCAAAATATTCATCAAACTGCACATCGCTGACCGAGAGGACCTTCAGATTGTTCAGCCCGGTAAAGATGCTTTCCCGGGTGATGCGCAGGCAGCCGGTCAGCACCGCAAAGTGCAGGCTGTCGTTGGTTTTCAGAGCCTGCTCAAACAGGCTGCGGATCAGGTGGACCATGGGGTCGTAATAGCCGTTTTCGTGAGCCTTGGCCAGGGGAACATCGTATTCGTCGATCAGAAGGATGACCGGCTTCCCGTAGTGCTTCCGCAGCAGCTCCGAAAGCTCCCGGAGGCTGCGGGAAAGGGCGCTGTCGGACAGATCCGGCCGCAGAAGGGCGGCAAACAATTCCTTATCCTCCGGCGCGAGGGCAGGGCTGTCCAGGAGGAAACGCAGCCGCCGGGCTTCCTCGTTGATGGTCCGCGCTGCCAGAGCCTTGGCCTCCTCAAAGGTGGCGGCGGCAGCGCTTTTTAGGCTGATGGAGATGACCGGGAATTGCCCTCTGTATTTTTCGCAGAGTTCGGTTTCCTTCGCAATGGCCAGGCCCTCAAACAGCTGCGGGTCACAGCCGATCTCCAGAAAGGCCCGGAGCATGCTCATGTTCAGAGACTTTCCAAAACGGCGGGGGCGGGTGAAAAGGTTCACTTCTCCCCAGTTTTTCAGCAGATCTCGGATCATATAGGTTTTATCCACGTAATAGAAATTGTCTCTGCGAATTTTTTCAAAACTTTCGATTCCAACAGGGAGCTTCTTTTTGTCACTCGGACACATGGCGGAGCGCTCCTCCTTTCCCAGGGAGGATTTTCGGACCCTTCCTGCCCGCCGGCGCGGGTGCCAGGAACCAGGAACACCCTCGGATTGCTCCGTGGCTGGGCACTTCCGCAATCCTACCGGCCTGCGCAATCCGGCCTTGGGCCTGCTTGCTCCTACAGGTTTGCGTCGCAGTAATATTCTAACATTCAATTGGAAAAATAACAAGGGGCGGAAAGAAGGCTTGGAATCCGGAAATTTTTGTGTTATTCTGGACTCAGAAGGACGGGAGGTGATGCCAATGAGAAGAACAAACGCAGCCTTTGGAACGCGCTTATTGGGAATCGGCTTCGCCTTTCTGCTGTCTCTTTCCGCCTCGCTGCCTGCCCTGGCAAACTCCGCCCAGGCCCAGTGGAGCGGTACAACCGCCGCCGGCGCCCTGGTTACCGATGACGCCTGCCCGCTGGCTGTGGAGAAGGAAACCCTGGTTCTGGATATTCCGGAGTTTCCTCAATCCTATTACGGAGATCTGGATTCGTATCTGTCCTACGGCGGCAAGGTGACGGCGGAATATACCTTTTACAATCCGGCAGACTATACGGTAAACGCCGTGCTGGTGTTCCCCTTCGGGACCCTTCCGGACTATGGTTATGCGTGGGACCGGGAGACGGAGGAGCCGGTTCTGGGGGCCGATACGGAGAAATACGAGATTACCGTGGACGGGGAGGCGGTGGAAAAAACACTGCGGCATACTCTGTCCCTTCCCGGTTCCCAGTTTGAGTGGGAGCGGGATATGGCGCTTCTGCACGACACCTATCTGGAGGATGATTTCTACGATCCAGAGATGCCGGTAACCCAGTATACCTATGAGCCCCTGCAGGTGGATACCGAAACCTTCGGCGCCGCCACTGCGGCCTTTGTGGTCTCCGCGGATCCATCCCAGACCAAGGTGCTGGTAAAGAATCAGAGTGGCGGGAGGCTGCTGGACGAGGGGGCGCAGTTTTCCTGCTGGGTGGAGGATGACCCCATTGTAGTCAGCGTGATCGGGGAGCCGCTGGGCCATTCGCCGGACTGGCGGATCTACGAAAACGGCGCCTGCGAAAAGGAAATCCAAGGCGCCATGGAACTGGTTGGCACGGAAACCGTCACCCTGAAGGAATGGGCTCTCCTGGAATATCCGAAGGCGTCGGGCGTTCTGGAACAGGACTGGTACAATGCGGTGGTGGAGGCCATGAAATATTTTGAGTGGGAGTACGGGGCGGTTTCCGGATCGGAGCTTTCCTGGGACCTGACCGGCCATCTGATGCGCTGGTATGAGTACCGCATTACCCTGGAGCCCGGCCAGCGGGTGGTCAACACCGTAACCGCGCCGCTGTATCCCTCCATCGATCTCCGTTATGAGCCGCCGGTTTACC
>CALWEC010000269.1 GCA_944376945.1 uncultured Lachnospiraceae bacterium
ATCATCGCCGGCGGCCCGGCCCGTGCCGTGATGGAGCTGGCAGGCATCAAGAACATTCGTACCAAGGCCCTGGGCTCCACCAACAAGCAGAACGTGGTGCTGGCGTCCATTGAAGGCCTCAAGAGCCTGAAGACCCCGGAGGAGTTCGCTAAGCTGCGCGGCAAATCCGTAGAAGAGATCCTGGGTTGATAGGAGGAAGCGGAAATGGCAGAGAAATTGAAGATTACACTGGTGAAATCCACCATTGGCGCGATTCCCAAGCATAAGAAAACGGTGGAGGCCCTGGGCCTTCGGAAACTGAACAAGACCGTGGAGCTGCCGGACAACGAGGCCACCAGAGGGATGATCCAGCAGGTGAAGCACCTGGTCAAGGTAGAAGAAGCATAGGAGGTAGCCAGATGGATTTGTCAAATTTGCAGCCCGCTGCAGGCTCGAAACACAGCGATAATTTCCGGAGAGGCCGCGGTCACGGATCCGGAAACGGCAAGACCGCCGGCAAAGGACATAAAGGACAGAAGGCCCGTTCCGGAGCCCCCCGTCCCGGTTTTGAAGGCGGCCAGATGCCTCTGTACCGCCGGCTGCCCAAGAGAGGGTTCACCAACATCAACTCCAAGAACATTGTGGGCATCAACGTGTCCGCCCTGGAGCGTTTTGAGGACGGCGCCGAAGTGACCGTAGAGACCCTGCTGGAGACCGGCGTGATCAAGAATCCCCGGGACGGCGTGAAGATCCTGGGCAATGGGGAGCTGACCAAGAAGCTGAACGTGAAGGTAAACGCTTTCAGCGCGTCGGCCAAAGAAAAAATTGAAGCGTTAGGTGGTACTGCGGAGGAGGTATAACATGATTCAAACCCTTCGTAATGCATTTAAAGTGGCGGAGATCCGCAGACGCCTGGCCTTTACGCTGCTGATCCTGGTGATTGTCCGGCTGGGGAGCCAGATTCCCACGCCGGGCATCAACACCGAATTTCTGAAGAGCTGGTTTGAAAGCCAGATGTCTTCGCCCTTTAACTTTTTCCTGAGCATCACCGGCGCGTCCTTTACGACCATGTCCGTGTTTGCCCTGGGAATTTCCCCTTACATCACCTCGTCCATTATCATCCAGCTGCTGACCATCGCGATCCCTAAGCTGGAGGAAATGCAGAAAGAGGGGGCGGAGGGGAGAAAAAAGATCACCCAGATTACCCGTGTCCTGACCGTGGCGCTGGCTGTCATCCAGTCGGTATCCATGGCCATTGGCTTTGGAAGCAGCTACCTGCTTAACTACACCTGGTACAACGTGATCCTGGTGGCCATGATTATGACCGCCGGCAGCACGGTGCTCATGTGGTTCGGCGAGCAGATTACCATCCGGGGCATTGGAAACGGGATTTCCATTATCCTGGTGATCAACATCCTGGACACCCTGCCCGACGACCTGCTGACCCTGTACCAGCACTTTGTGGCGGGGCAGCCCATTGCCCTGGGGATTGTGATTACCCTGGTGATCCTGGCCCTGCTGTTTGGCCTGGTGCTGTTTGTGGTATACCTGCAGGGCGGCGAGCGCCGGATCCCGGTGCAGTACGCCAAAAAGATGGTGGGACGGAAGATGGTGGGCGGCCAGTCCTCCAACATTCCGGTGAAGGTAAATACCGCCGGCGTAATCCCGGTGATTTTTGCCTCCTCCCTGCTGAGCATGCCGTCCATGATCGCCAGCTTTGCCGGCGTCAATGTGACCAACCCCACCAGCGTAGGCGGCCATATTATTAAAGGCCTGAGCCAGAGCAGCTGGTGCAACCCGGAGGAGCCCATTTACACCCTGGGCCTGCTGGTCTACGTGGCGCTGCTGATTTTCTTTGCTTACTTCTATACGTCCATCTCCTTCAACCCGTTGGAGATTGCCAATAATATGAAGAAGCAGAGCGGGTTTATCCCGGGCATCCGCCCTGGAAAGCCCACCTCCGATTATCTGAACCATGTGCTCAACTATATTGTGTTTGTGGGAGCCATCGGCCTGCTGATTGTGGCCCTGATCCCCATCGTCCTGTTTGGGCTTTTCGGCGTGGGATCCTCCCTCAGCTTCCTGGGCACGTCCCTGATCATTATCGTGGGCGTGGTGCTGGAGACCCTGAAGAAGGTGGAGTCCATGATGCTGGTTCGGAATTACAAGGGATTCCTCAACGATTGATTGGGAAGCACCCTGCGCGGTGCGACCGGATGAAAGGAGCGATTGTATGAAGCTTGTGATGTTAGGAGCCCCGGGAGCCGGAAAAGGCACCCAGGCCAAACGGCTGGCGGAGAAATACCGCATTCCCCATATTTCCACCGGGGACATCTTCCGCTCCAACATTAAGAACGGGACGGAGCTGGGGAAAAAAGTCAAAGGCTTTCTGGACTCCGGCGCCCTGGTGCCGGATGAGCTGACGGTGGATCTGGTCATGGACCGGATCGGCCAGGAGGACTGCCGGAACGGCTATATCCTGGACGGTTTCCCCCGGACCATCCTCCAGGCGGAAAAACTGACGGAAGCGCTCCAGGGCAAAGGCGGCGAGATTGACTGGGCCGTCAACGTGGAGGTACCGGACGAGGCCATTGTGGAGCGGATGTCCGGACGCCGCATGTGCCCGTCCTGCGGCGCCAGCTACCATGTGGTGAACATCCCTCCCAAGAAGGAAGGCGTCTGCGACCAGTGCGGCGCCCAGCTGATCACCCGGCCGGACGACGAGCCGGAGACGGTGCGGAAGCGTCTGGAGGTATACCACCAGCAGACCCAGCCCCTCATCGACTATTATAAGGAGAAGGGCCGCGTGCTGGATGTGGATGGCACGAAGCCCATGGAGCAGGTCTTCCAGGCCATCGTCGCCCGCTTGGGGGAGTAAGCCATGGCGGTAACGATCAAATCCGAGAAAGAGATTGAGCGGATGCGGGAAGCCGGCCGGCTGCTGGCCATTGTCCACGAAGAGCTGGGCAAGGCCATCCGGCCCGGCATGACCACCAAGGACATTGACCGGCTGGGCGAGGAGATTATCCGCAGCTTCGGCTGCGTCCCCAACTTCCTTCACTACAACGGATATCCGGCCTCCATCTGTGTATCGGTAAACGATGAGGTGGTCCACGGAATCCCCAGCAAGAAGCGGTACCTGGAGGAAGGGGATATTGTCAGCCTGGACGCGGGGCTTATCTACAAGGGCTACCATTCGGACGCGGCCCGGACCCACGCGGTGGGCCAGATCAGCCAGGAAGCCCAGAAGCTGATTGACGTAACCCGCCAAAGCTTCTTTGAGGGAATCCGGTTTGCCAAAGCCGGGAACCATCTCCACGACATTTCCAACGCCATCGCCTCCTACGTGGAGCAGTTTGGCTACGGGATTGTGGAGGACCTGGTGGGCCACGGCATTGGCACCCACCTGCACGAGGAACCGGAAATCCCCAACTTCCATCAGAAAAGCAAAGGCATCCGGCTGCAGCCGGGCATGACCCTGGCGGTGGAGCCTATGATCAACATGGGGACCAAGGATGTGGAGTGGCTGGACGATGATTGGACGGTGGTGACGGCGGACGGGGCTTTGTCCGCCCACTATGAAAACACCATCCTGATCACGGAAGGGGAACCGGAAATCCTCACGCTGCCGAGGTAGCCGCGTATGGTAAGCTACTGTGCCGGCTTGTTTGCCCGGTCCCTGGCAGGACACGACAAGGACCGCGTCTACGTTATTGTCCGGGAAGAGGAAGACAGCGTGTATCTTGCGGACGGGCGGCTGCGCACCGTGGCGCGGCCCAAGCGCAAGAATAAGAAACATGTGCAGCCCATCCAGCGGCAGTTTGACGGGGGCTGGAGCGACGAAGCGGTAAAAAAAGCGATTCGAGGCTATATCAAGGAGAGCGGGAATGTCCAAGAGTGATATGATTGAGATCGAGGGGACGGTTGTGGAAAAGCTCCCCAACGCCATGTTCCAGGTTCAGCTGGAAAACGGCCATCAGGTTCTGGCCCATATCAGCGGCAAGCTGCGGATGCACTACATCCGGATCCTGCCGGGCGACAAGGTGACCCTGGAGCTTTCCCCCTATGATCTTTCCAAGGGACGGATCATCTGGCGGGATAAGTAAGATTTTTCCAAGAAAGTAAAAATAGTTCTTGCGTTCTGCGGCGGGAAGTGCTATACTATTTGGTGCACTTTTTGAGGGAATCGTCCTCAGACGCAGCGAAAGGAGATGCGCAAATGAAAGTTAGAACGTCCGTAAAGCCGATTTGCGAAAAATGCAAAGTCATTAAGCGGAAAGGCAGCATCCGGGTAATTTGCGAGAACCCGAAGCACAAACAGAGACAGGGTTAATTTCGCGGTTCAAGACGGACAGGGGGAAGTCTGTCCGCAAGTCTATAGAAAAAGAACATGGAGGTAGTACACAATGGCTCGTATTTCAGGTGTTGACCTGCCGAGAGAAAAGCGGGTGGAGATCGGTCTGACCTACATCTACGGCATCGGAAGAGCTTCTTCCAATAAGATCCTGGAGCAGGCGAACGTAAATCCGGATACCCGGGTCAAAGATCTGACGGACGATGAGGTAAACCGGATCCGTGAGATTATCGAAGAGCACCACATGGTGGAAGGCGATCTGAGAAGAGAAGTCGCCATGAACATCAAGCGTCTGCAGGAGATCGGATGCTATCGCGGGATCCGTCACAGAAAAGGCCTGCCGGTGCGCGGTCAGAAGACCAAAACCAACGCCAGAACCCGCAAGGGCCCCAAGAAAACGGTGGCGAACAAGAAGAAATAACCGGGGTGTGCGGACTGAACGTAGTCTTTTTCGTGCGCAAAAGAGCCAATCTTCTGCGCGGCATTTTTGCGCAGGGAAAAGACTATGGAGGGACAGTCCGCTTATCCTCGCGTTGGCATCTCGACGGAAAATTTTTTAGAAAGGAACCCATAAGGGAAGGTTAGTTTAGAAATGGCAAAGAAAGTGTCATCTGCAAAGAAAGTGACAAAGAAGCGTGTCAAGAAAAACGTTGAACGCGGACAAGCGCACATTC
>CALWEC010000270.1 GCA_944376945.1 uncultured Lachnospiraceae bacterium
ATGGGCCGCTAGGGTATTCAGCCCGTCCGCGTCGATGACCACCGGCGTCCGGCGGTACTGAAGGATATACCGCAGCAGGCTGGTGGTCTGCTCGCTCTGTCCCAGCCCCGGCCCTATGACAATGGAGCTGGCCCAGCCGCAGGCCTCCTCCAGCACCTCCAGCGGCAGCTCCTTCCCCGAATAGGTGGTCAAAATAGCCTCCGGCAGCGTGGACTGAAGGATAACCCGGTTTTCCTCCACCGTCAGCACCCGCACCAAGCCCGCGCCGCTGCGGTAGGCCCCAGAGCCGCTTAGGATAGCCGCTCCCGCCATGTTTTTGGCCCCAGCAACCACCAGCACCCGGCCAAAGGTCCCTTTGTTGGAGTAGGCGGGCCGCTCCGGCATCTGCGCCACATCCGTCTCGTCCATGGTAAAGGCCCGGGGAGCCGCCTCCCTCACGCTTACCGGCGGGATCCCAATGTCCCGGACCACCGTCTGGCCGCAGTATCCTTTGCCTGGGTACAGGGCCATTCCCAGTTTTTCGCACTGGAAGGTCACCGTTAGATCCGCCTTTACCGCGCAGCCCAGCACCGCCCCGGAATCCGCCGAAATCCCACTGGGGATGTCGATGGACACTACGTAAGCGCCGGAACGGTTGATGGCGTCCACCGCGTCCTGGAACACGCCGGATACCAGCCGGGAAAGGCCGGTGCCAAACAGGCCGTCCACCACCACGCCGAACCGGTTCCTTCTAATATATTCTGCGGACAACTCCTGGTTGACAAAGGGAATGCCCAGCCGGCCGCAGATGGCCGCCTGGGTTTTCCACTCCTCGGTGGCTTTGGCCGGATTCCCTACCACCGCCGCCTGGACCGGATACCCCTGGCCGGCCAAAAGCCGGGCCATGGCCAGGCCGTCCGCCCCGTTGTTCCCGGTTCCGCAGACTATAAGAATCGAGGGTTGCCCTTCCAGGCACCCTCGCATTTCCTCCACAGCGGCCGCCGCCGCATGCTCCATTAATACAATCGACGGGATTCCGATGGTTTCAATGGAATAGCGGTCCATCCCCCGCATTTCCAGCCCGTCCGCTAAAAATCTCATGCCAAGCCTCCTGTCGCCCGGTTACTGCCGGGAATTGAGCCGGTAGGAAAGCTGCATCAGGCTCTCCGAAAGATGCACGTTCTCCACAAATGCGTCCTCCGGCAGGTTCAGGTCCACATGGGCAAAATTCCAGATGGCCCGCACGCCGTAGCCGTACAGTTCCTGGGCCACCTGCACCGCCTGGTCCTTGGGAATGGTCAATACCACAATGGCAATCTGGTTTTCTTTCAAAAAGTTTTCCAGGACGCCCATGGACATGATCTTAATATCCCGCACCTTCCGGCCTACCAGTTCTGGATTGCAGTCAAAAATGCCTTTGATCACAAAGCCTTGGTTTTCAAAATTGGCGTAACCAGCCAAAGCCTTTCCCAGGTTGCCGCCGCCGATGATAATCATATTGTGGATTTTGTCCAGCCCCAGGATCTTCCCAATCTCATTTTTCAGGTATTCCACGTTGTATCCGTAGCCCTGCTGGCCAAAACCGCCAAAATTATTTAAGTCCTGGCGGATCTGGGAAGCCGTCACCCCCATGCGCTTGCTCAGTTCGTCGGAGGAGATCCGCTCCACATTTTCCTCCTGCAATTCGGACAGATACCGGTAATACCGGGGCAGCCGCTTGATGACCGCGGCGGAAATTTGTTTTTGCTGCAAAAAGGGCCACCTGCCTTTCTAAACCGGACTCACTATTTTCTGGGCTAATTATAATAGTTTGGAGAAAATATGTCAATCCCGATTTCACAGGGCGGCAGCCTTCCGCCGCTTTAATAGCCCCGCCTCCGGGCGATCCGGCCGCAGGCAGAAATCAAAAGCCCGCACAGCAGCGCCTCCGCCGCCAGCGTGACCCAGGGGAGCCAGGCCGCCGGAAGCGCCATCTCCCAGGTGAGAAGAAACTCCAACAGGCTGGCGGACCCAAGGGCCGCCACATAAGCCAGCAGCTTCCAGCCCCGGCGGCCAAAAAGCAGGTAAAAGAACAGGTACAGGCTGGGCATAAAAAAGGCCTGCTCCCAAAGCGCCTGCCGCCAGAAATCCGGCCAGGAAAGGGCGATCTGGAAAAAGCTCACCCCGTCCCAGGCCAATTTGGCCATAAGCCCCATGCCGATCCGGCACTGGACATACAGCAGGAACACCACCGGCACGTTCAGCAGCAGGCCTGCCAGGATCTGCTTTTCCACTGCCACCCCGGTCAGCTGCTCCAGGGAGCGCCGGGGCGTAAACCAGGAAGCCCCCGCCACAAAGACCGGATACCAGGCAAGCGCCAGGCCCGCCAGGAACATACTCCCGTTCAGAAGAAGCGACAGGACCGAGGACTCCCGGGAAATCCAGGCGCAGGCGCTCTGGGGCAGCGCCCATAGGAGCAGATCTGCCGCCAGCCAAAACACCGCGAACACCCGCACCGTGCGCAGCCGCCGCTTTCCTTCCCACCAGAGATAATGTTTTAGATCTTTCACGGCTCCTCCCTCCTTTCCCCCTGGCCTTCGCCGGACGTCCCCGCCTCCGGCTTTCCCCTTCCGGTTTCCGCCAGGAAGTAGTCCTCCGCCGAAACCCCGTACTGGGAGCGGATGCTTTCGGTTTCGATCTGCCGGGCCGTATGCCGGTGGAGGATCACCAGCTCGTCCAGCATATACTCCAGTTCCCCCAGCTGGTGGGTGGCCATCAGCAGGCTGCTTTCCTCCGGCATGTATCGGAGCAGAAAGCGCCGGACGTCCCGGCGCAGGGCCGGTTCGATATGGGACAGGGGTTCATCCGCCAGGTAGAGGCACGCCTGGCGGGAAAGCCCCAGGCTTAGGGAAAGCAGAACCGCCTGGCCGCTGGAAAGCCGGTACAAGGGCCGGTTCCGGGGGATGCCCAGGGAATCCAAAAGCCCCTCCGCCTGCTGCCGGCGAAAGTCCTGGAAAAAATGGCGGTAATAGGCCAGCAGGTCCCGGCCTGTCATCCAGCCAGGAAGCTCTCCCGGCGGCATACAGTAGGAAACCGGGCAAAGGCCTTCCGGCACAAAGCGCTCCACCGTCCCTTCCTGGGGAAGCAGCAGCCCAGCGGCCAGCTTCAGTAGCGTGGTTTTCCCGGCGCCGTTTCCGCCGGCTACCCCCAGGATGCGCCCTGGGCGCACATCCAGATGGATCTGCCGCAGCAGCGGCTTTCTATCATAGGAAAAGCTCACCTGCCGCATGCGCAGCAGCAGCCGTTCCTTTGTCTCCTCTCTCATGCCTTTCCCCCCTTCTCCGCTTCCTCCCGGACGCATTCCTGCACCAGCTCCAGGATCTCCGGGCCGGAAAGCCCCATCTCCCTCATTTTTTCCACAAACTGCCGGGCCTGGCTTTCCCGCATCCGCCGGGCCGCGGAAGCTTCCATCCGGGGGTTGACAAAGCTGCCCACCCCCTTCCGGGTCACCACCAGCCCTTCCGCCTCCAGGTACTGCATAGCCCGGTGCATGGTCAAAGGGGAGACCTCATAAAAAACCGCGTATTCCCGGACGGAGCGCAGCTTTTCCCCAGGCCGGTAGAGGCCGCGGACAATCTCCTCCCGGATCCGCTCCCCGATCTGTATGTATACCGGCGACGCCGCGTCAAATTCCAAGGCCATCCCTCCTTCCCCGGTTCCGGCGGTGCAAACGCCTCTTTTGTGTGTTATTCTTACGTGTTATACTTATGTATAACAGTATAACGCTTGAACCGGCGGCTGTCAACCCGTTTCCGGCCCGTTCCCCTCCTGCCTTCTTACGCCGGCCTCCGGCCCCGCGGATTTTTGGCTTGCGGTTTCCCGTTCTTTCCATTATACTGAATCGTGGGCTGGAATCGGTTTTCCGGCCTTATAAGGAGGACTTTCCATGATATTATCCTGTTACAATCTTTCCAAAAGCTTTCTGGGGGACACCCTTTTTTCCGGAGGGACCTTCCGCATAGAGGACAAAGAAAAAGCCGCCATTGTTGGCATCAACGGCGCCGGTAAATCCACCCTGCTGAAAATCATCGTAGGGGAGCTGGCGGCGGATTCCGGGGAGGTGGTCCTGGCTAAAGGGAAAACCCTGGGCTACCTGGCCCAGCACCAGGATCTGTCCGCCCACCGGACCATCTATGAGGAAGTGCTGGAGGCCAAGCGGGAGGTGCTGGACCTGGAGCAGGAGATCCGCCGCCTGGAACGGCAGATGAAGGACGCCCAGGGGGAGGAGCTTTCCTCCATGATGGAAACCTACGCCCGGCTCAACCACGAATTCGAGCAGAAGGACGGCTACGCCTGCCAAAGCGAGGTCACGGCGGTGCTGAAGGGCCTGGGCTTTGAGGAAAGCGAGTTTCAAAAGCCCTACGAATCCCTTTCCGGCGGCCAGAAAACCCGGGTGGCCCTGGGCCGCCTGCTGCTGGAAAAGCCGGATCTGCTGCTGCTGGACGAGCCCACCAACCATCTGGACATTCCCTCGGTAACCTGGCTGGAGACCTATCTGAAAAATTACCCGGGCAGCGTCCTGGTGGTGGCCCACGACCGGTATTTCCTGGACCGTTTCGTCACCAAGATCATTGAGGTGGAGGCTGGCAAAGTATCGGTTTTTTTTTTTAATTACTCCGCCTACGCCGAAAAGAAAAAACAGCTCCGGGAGGCGGCCCTGCGCCAGTACCTGAACCAGCAGCAAGAGATCAAGCACCAGGAGGCGGTGATCGCCAAGCTGAAATCCTTCAACCGGGAGAAATCCATCCGCCGGGCGGAAAGCCGGGAGAAGGCCTTGGCCAAAATCCAACGGCTGGAAAAGCCTGCGGAGCTGCAGGATTCCATGTTTTTCACCCTGGAGCCCAACGAGGTCAGCGGCAACGACGTGCTGGCCATCCGGAACCTGTCCAAGGCCTATGGCAGCCACACCCTTTTCCAAAACGTGGATCTGGACATCCAGCGGGGGGAGCGGGTGGCGGTCATCGGCGCCAATGGCACCGGCAAGACCACCCTGCTGAAAATCATCAACGGCCTGGTGCAGCCGGATACCGGCAGCGTGACCCTGGGCTCCCGGGTGGCCATCGGCTACTACGACCAGGAACAGCAGCTGCTGGAGGAAGGGAATACCCTCTTTGAGGAGATTCAGAACGCCTACCCCCACCTGAACAACACCACCATCCGCAACACCCTGGCCGCCTTCCTGTTTACCGGGGACGATGTGTTTAAGCGGATTTCGGAGCTTTCCGGCGGGGAGCGGGGGCGTATGTCCCTGGCCAAACTGATCCTCTCCCCCTGCAACTTCCTGATCCTGGACGAGCCCACCAACCATCTGGATATGACCTCCAAGGAGATCCTGGAACAGGCCCTGTCCCACTATACCGGCACGGTGCTGTACGTGTCCCACGACCGGTACTTTGTGAACCAGACGGCTACCCGGATTTTGGAGCTGACCGGGGAAACCTTTGTCAATTACATTGGGAATTACGATTACTACCTGGAGAAAAAAGAAGAGCTCACCGCCCTCTACGCCGGCGCACCCTCCCCGGAGCCGGGGCGGGGCGGGTCTGGGGCTTGGGCCGGCGGAAAAGCTTCCGTCGCCGCCGGAGCAGGAAAAACGGTTCCGGAGGATTCCGGCCGGGCCGACTGGAAAGCCCAGAAGGAAGAGCAGGCCCGCCTGCGGAAACGCCAGAACGACATGAAAAAAATCGAAGAACGGATCGACGCCCTGGAAAAGCGGTCCGCGGAGATTGAAGAGCTGCTGACCCAGCCGGACGTGTACACCAACGTCTCCCGCTGTATGGAGCTGAACCAGGAACAGGCCTCCATCCAAGCGGAGACGGAACGGCTGTTTGAGCAGTGGGAAGCCCTGGAAAACAGCTAAAAAAAGGGCACGCTTACGCCGCGTGCCCTCCCCCCTGGCGGCCGGAATGGCCGCCTTTCTTTTGCAGCTGCTCAAACTCCCGCAGCTTTTGCTTCTCCTCCGGGCTCAGATTCCGGGGCACCTCGATCTCCACCACCGCGTACTGATCCCCCCGGACCGACGGGTTCTTCATGGAGACGATGCCCTTTCCCCGGAGCCGGATCTTGGTGCCAGACTGGGTTCCTTCCCGGATCTTGCACAAAACCCGGCCGTACAAGGTTTCGATGGGCACTTCCCCGCCAAAGACCGCCGTGGTAAAGGGAACCTTCACGGTGGTATACACATCGTTTCCTTCCCGCCGGTAGCCTGGCTTCTCTCCCACCTGGATTTTCAACAACAGATCTCCGGCCTCGCCGCCTCCCGCGCCGGGCATGCCTTTCCCTTTCAGGCGGATGGTTTTGCCGGATTCGATCCCCGCCGGGATCTGCACCTCGTAGGAGCGGACGCTGCCGTCCTCCCCCTGCAGGCGGATGGACTTCTTTCCGCCGAAGGCCGCTTCCTCAAAGGTCACCTCCACCTCTGCGCGCACATCCTCTCCCCGGCTGGAAAAACCGCCGTAAGAGCCATTCCGGGAGCCGCCTTGGAAGCCACTGTAGGAGCCGCCTTGGAAGCCGCCGTACGCTCCGCCCCGGGAGCCTCCTTGGAACGCCCCCTGGCGAAACCCTTCAAAGGGGTCCCCGGAGAACCCGTGGGCGGATCCGCCGAAGAAATTCCGGAGAATGTCGTCCATGTCCTCCCCGCTTCCCTCAAAGTGGTAAGACTGATATCCTCCTGGGCCGCTGCTCCAGGTTCCCCGGCCGCCCCGGGCGTTCCGTGCCCGCTCATAGGCCTCATAGTCCGGCTCCCCGCCTTCAAAAGCAGCGTGGCCAAACTGATCGTACAATTTTCGTTTTTTCTCATCGCTGAGCACCGCGTAAGCCTCGGAAACCTCCTTGAACCGTTCCTCCGCCTGGTGGTTCCCCTCGTTGGTATCCGGGTGGTAAGCCTTCGCCAGCTTCCGGTAAGCCCGCTTAATGGCGGCGGCGTCCGCGTCCCGGCTGACTCCCAGCACTTGGTAATAATCTCTTTTCTGTTTCACGGACATCCCCTTCTTTCCTTAAAAGAAGGGAGCAGAACCGCTTCCGGCCCTGCTCTCCTCCCATTCCACTTGTTCTGACTCTGTTATAGCACCGTCTGGCAGCAGAGTCAAGACGCGGGTGCTAATTTTGTGTGAAATATCCGTGAAATTTCTCAAAAATTTTTTTACTCCGCCAGCTGCCGCTCTTTCTCCGGCACCAGGCTGGCAAACTGGGTGTAATACCGCTCTCTTTCCTCCGGCGTCAGCTTCACCAGTTCTCCCAGCCGGTCAATGCTGATGTATCCGGCGGAGAACAGAAGCTCCGTGTAATCCTTCTTGGAAAAGCCGTATTCCTGCTCCCAGCCGCACAGCTTCTTCATTCCATAGTAGTAGCAGGTAAAATATCCCGGCGTATTCTGATGGGCCCGCACCTGGCCCAGGGCGGTTACCCGGTCAAATCCCAGCTCCCGCTCATACAGCTGCACCACCTCTTCCAAGGTGTTTCCAAAGTAAAACAGCATCAGGTCCGCCTGGATCCGGACGGACGCGTGGTGACGCCGGTAGGCCACAAACAGCGGGAAGAAAGGATCCTCCTTCTCGAACAGCCCCTGGAACGCCCGCTCCGTCCGCAGGCAGGTCCCTTCCAGGACCGGCACCCGCTTGGCGCCCATGCGGACGGTCTCCGGCTTGGGATCCACCTCGGCCCGGACATACTGTACATGGTGGCCCGGGTACGCTTCGTGAAGGGAGTTCAGCTTAATCCAGCCGTCCGAAACGTTTTTATAGTTGCTGGTGTTCAGGAACATATGCCCCTGCAGCGGGCGGAAGCGGAAATCGCCTCCTTCATAGCCGCCCCAAGGATAGGAGTCCCGGCAGCTGCGGGGTACCTCAATGCAGATACAGGTTTCATCCTCCGGCAGGCGGACGTACTCATGGGCCAGGGCGCGGGTACGCTGCAGATAGGAGTTGGCCCGCTCCAGCATCTCCTTGGGGGAGCCGCAGGGAGGCTCGTACTGAAACAGCAGATCCGTTACCTCCTGCATGGTCTTGGGCGCAGGCTCCGGGATATCCAGCCGGCCGGCGATCTCAAAGACTTCCCGGCGGGTTTTTTCAATTTCCTCCTGATACCAGGAAAGAAGTTCGTCCAAGGAAACCCCCAGCTGCTTTTTCAGGACCGTCCGGTAAGCCTCCACGTCCATCTTAACGGTACGGCTCAGATCGTCCGCCGGCGCTTCCTCCGCCTGCCGGCCCTGGGAAAGGGCCCCCGCCATCTCCTTCAGCAGTTCCTGGTAGCGGTAGATCGCCTGGTCCAGCTGGCTCAGCTGCTCCTCCGAAAAGGTAGGGAAATCGGTTCCCAGGGTCTGATGGAACTCTTCCAGCGTCCGCATTTCTCCCATAAAGGCTTCCGCCAAACGCACCTGGCCCGCCTCATCCTGCTGCTTCTGGATCAAGCCCAGGACCGGATCCTTGGCCTCTTCCAGCTGCCGGAAATGGTTCATCCGATCCCCCCAGCGCTCCGAATCGGGACGCCGGTCCATGCGGAAGGCGTTTTCCAGCGCCCAGTGCATCCCCAGATACATCCACTCCGGGTGCTCCTGGGTGCTGCGGAAGGCGTATTCCTGTTCCTCCAGGAAATCCTGGAAATGGTGCTTTACCAGGGAAAATACCCGGTCCGGCTCCGGCAGTTCCTCCACGCGCTGTTTCAGCTCCTCCCAGCGCTTCCAAACCGCCTCCATGTTCTTCTCGTCCGGAAGGAAAAGGCCTTTCCGATCCTCCTGCCCCGGAAGCCGGTACATGGCCAAACGGGCGCAGTCCGCGTCCAGCTCCCGGTACACCTGCAGCAGTTCTGTTTTCTCCATTTTTCTCCTCCTATTTTTTATGTTGTAGAATTCTTTCTCTTTTGTTCTTATCCCGTCCTCATTCTACACCAAAATGTCAACATTTTCTACCCCTTTCTTCCAGCATTTTCTCTCTTGCCAATTTTTTTTTCCTTATATAATTTTCTTGTGATTCTTGTGTGATTTCCCCATAAAGGATGGCTATGCGTCAGTGGATTTTTCTCTTTCCGCTTCTGGCGGGGAGTATTTTTTTGTGCGCCTGCGCCGCCCCGGCCCCGGAAGGGGAACGGGGCCTGTTCTCCTGGGAGGATTCGGCCCTGGAGGAGGAAGGCCGGCAGGAGCTTTTTGGCTGGATGCGGGACCGGGAGCTGACGGTTCTCTACCAGTCCGTGCCGGAGGACTGCCCGGCCGAGACCCTGGAGGGCTTCCTCACGGAGGCGGCGGAAAATCAGATCGCCGTGTACCTGTTAACCGGAGACCCGGACTGGGGCTTAGATCCGGCGGGGGAAGCGATGACGGAAGAAGTGCTCCGGGCGGCCGCCTGGAACCAGGAGTTTCCGGAAGGCGTGGGATTTCAAGGGGTTCTCATGGACACGGAGCCTTATCTCACCAGCTCCTGGGAGGAGGATCCGGAGGACGTCATGGAGGCCTACGTGGACGGCATGAGCCAGGCGGCCGCCTGCGCCCGGGAAAAGGACCTGGAATACGTGGCCTGTATCCCCTATTACTACGACACCTTGGAGCTGGAGGAGCCGCTGGAGCGTCTGTTTCAGGAGGGCTGCACCGGCGCGGCGGTGATGAACTATTACCGAGAAAACGAGGCGGAGCACATCCGCGCCGAGGCGGAGCTGGCCCGGGCGGCCGGCCGGTCTCTGACGGTTATCTACGAGCTGCAGCCGCCGGGCGTCCACGGCCTGACGGAAAAGAACACCTATTATGAGGAAGGCGTGGAGGCCCTTCTGGACAGCTGGCATCGGCTTCAGGAGGAGCTGGGCCCCCAGGGGCTGTCCATGGCCGTCCACGAATACCAATGGGCCAAGGATGTGTGGACCCTTGAATGAAGTGCTGCGCCAGGAGAAAAAATTTTTAAATTCCGCCGAGGAAATGTACCGGGAATCCGCCCTCCTGTCCCAGGTGCTGGCGGAGGACCCCCACAACCGAAACGACGGCTACCGGATCCGCTCCCTGTATTTCGATTCCCTGGAGGACCGGGATTTTCAGGAAAAGGAGGACGGCCTGGAGCTGCGCCGGAAAATCCGTCTCCGCTGCTACGACCCGGAAGGGGATTTCGCGGTGCTGGAGATGAAGCAGAAGCAGGGGGATCTGCAGCGGAAGCGTTCCCTGCGGCTCGGCCGGGCGGACGCCCTCCGGCTGATCCAGGGGGATACCCGGGTGCTGCTCTCCCATCCCGACCCCTTCGCCGCCGAGTGCTTCGGGGTCATGGAGCTATATCTGTACCGGCCCCGGGCGGTGGTGGAGTACCGGCGGAAGGCCTTTCTGGCCAAGGAAAACCATATCCGGGTCACCTTCGACCACACCGTCATTGGCACCGAGGCCAACTGGAATATTTTTGATCCCCAGCTGTGCCAATACCCTCTGCTGCCCCAGAACCTGGCGGTGCTGGAGGTAAAGTACAACGGCTTCCTGCTCCGCTACATCCAGGACCTGTTAAGCCGCCGCCGGGGCCGCACCCTTTCGGTGAGCAAATACAGTCTCAGCCGGGCGGTCAGCAAGCACGTCTTTTTTTAGGAAGAAACGGCGCCGCTCCTTCGGGAGCCGGCGGCTATCAGAATACATTGCGAGAAAGGATTCCAAACCATGAGAGACGACATTCTCCAGGCCCTTTTAGAAAGCGGCACCTTAACCCTTCCGGATATTCTGCTGCGGATTCTGGCATCTGCCGTCATTTCCGGCGCCATTTACCTGTCCTACTGGTACACCCACACCGGCACCGCTTACAGCAAGCGGTTCAACGTGTCCCTGGTGACCCTGACCATCCTTACCGGCACGGTGATGACCGTCATCGGCAACAACGTGGCTCTGTCCCTGGGCATGGTGGGCGCCCTGTCTATTGTCCGGTTCCGCACCGCCATCAAGGATTCCCGGGATACCACCTACATCTTCTGGGCCATCATCGTGGGCATCTGCTGCGGCGTTGGGGACTTCCGGGTGGCCGGGGTGGGCACCGCCGTGGTCTTTGCAGCGCTCCTGCTGCTGGGCCGGGTTCAGAACGAAAACCGGGTGCTGCTGATCCTCCGCTGCTCGAAGGAAAAATGCCTGGAGGCGGAAGGGCTCATCTTCCGGTACTTTCAGGGCAAAGCGGTGCTGAAGGTGAAAAACACCACGGCGGAAAGCGCGGAGCTGATCTTCGAGATGCCCCGCAGCGCCTATTCCGTCACGTACAAAAAGGACCAGGATATTATGGAAGCGCTCTACGGGCTGGGCGGTGTGGAATACGCCAACATGGTGACCCAGAGCGACGAGATTACGGGGTGACGCCTTGAGCTACCATCTGCCCTGGAACCCTTTAACCAGCATGCAGGTCATGGAGTACGACCGGTCCTTCCTGGCCTCCCGAATCCTCCTGGACAGCTTTAACGGCAACCTGATCATCTCCGGGGCCTTCGGCCTGTTTAAGAAAGACGTGGTGGTGGCGGCCGGCGGCTATGATCCCCACACCCTGGGGGAGGACATGGAGCTGGTGGTCCGGCTGCACGTGTTCTGCCGGAACAACCAGATCCCTTACTCCATTCGCTACGAGCCCAACGCTGTCTGCTGGAGCCAGGCCCCCGGCTCTCTGGGGGATCTGCGCAAGCAGCGGCGGCGCTGGCACCTGGGCCTCTTCCAGAGCCTGGCCAAGCACCGGCGCATGTTCCTCTCTCCCCGGTTCGGCCTGGTGGGCACCGTCTCCTACCTGTATTACCTGCTGTACGAGCTGTTTTCCCCTCAGATCGAGCTGTTCGGCCTGGCCACCATGATCCTAGCCGGGTGGGCGGGGCTGCTGAATGTGCCCTTTATGATCTATTTCTATCTGTTCTACGCCGTCTACGGGGCCATCCTGACCATGACGGCCTTCTTCCAGCGGATCTACACCCAGAACCTGAAGATCAGCCGGAAGGATGTGATTCGGGCCTGCGTCATGTGCGTGGCGGAGAATGTATTCTTCCGCTTCTTCCTGGATTTTGTCCGGGCCACCAGCTTTATCGGCTACCGGAAAAAGAAAAACCAGTGGGGACAGATCAAGCGGCAGAAGCACAGCGAGATCCGGTAGGAGGCCTTTACGCCTCCTGCCGCAGATACGCTTCCACCACGTCCAGGGTCCTCTGCAGATCCTCCTCCGTGTGGGCCATGGAAAGGAACATAGCCTCAAACTGGGACGGGGCCACGTAGATCCCGTGGTCAAACATCCAGTTGGCGTAGCGGGCAAAGGCCTGGGTGTCCGCGGTCTTGGCGCTGGCGTAGTCCCGCACCGGCTCCTGGGTAAAGAACACGGAGCCTAAGGAGCCCACGGTATTGATCACCGCCGGGACCTGGTACCGCTCCAGCAGCTGCCCCAGGCTTTCAAAGAAGGCGGCGGCCTTCCGGTTCAGCTCCCCGTACCACTCCGGATGGTCCAGCAGCCGGGACAGCTGGGCGTAGCCCGCGGCCATGGCCACCGGGTTGCCGGACAGGGTGCCGGCCTGGTACACGGAGCCCAGAGGGGACACCACGCTCATCACGTCCCGGCGGCCGCCGTAGGCCCCCACCGGCATCCCCGCGCCCAGGATCTTCCCGAAGGTGGTCAGATCCGGCCGCACCCCGTAATAGCCCTGGGCCCCGTCGGCCTGGAGCCGGAAGCCGGTGATCACCTCGTCGAAGATCAGCAGGCTTCCCGCCTCGTCGCACAGCTTCCGCAGGCCCGGCAGGAAATCCTTCTCCGGCAGCACCACGCCCATGTTGGCCGCCACCGGCTCCACAATCACCGCCGCAATCTGCTCCGGGAAGCGGCGGAACAGCTCCGCCACGCTGTCCAGATTGTTGTAGTCCGCCGTCAGGGTATCCTGGGTGCAGCCGGCAGGGACGCCGCTGCTGTCCGGCACCCCGGCGGTCATGACCCCGGAGCCGGCCTTCACCAGCAGGCCGTCGCTGTGGCCGTGGTAGCAGCCGTTGAATTTGACGATCTTGTCCCGGCCGGTAAAGCCCCGGGCCGCCCGGATGGCGCTCATCACCGCCTCGGTGCCGGAATTGACCATCCGCACCATCTGGATGGAGGGCACCATCCGGCAGACCAGCTTGGCCATCCGCACCTCGATCTCCGTGGCCGCCCCGTAGCTTAAGCCCCGGGCCGCCGCTTCCGCCACCGCGTCCCGGACCACCGGGTCGTTGTGCCCCAGGATCATGGGACCCCAAGAGCACACGTAGTCGATGTACTCCTGCCCGTCCTCGTCGGTCATCCGGTCCCCGGACGCGGAGCGGATGAACCGGGGCGTGGCCCCGATGGACTGGAAGGCCCGGACCGGGCTGTTGACCCCGCCGGGGATATACTTTTTGGCTTCCTCAAACAGCTGTTCCGAACGGGTTCCCATCAGCCGATCCTCCCTTCGTCCATGCACCGGGCCAGCTCCTTGGCAAAATAGGTCAGGTAGATGTCCGCCCCGGCCCGGAAGGTGCTGGCGGCGATCTCGCACATCATAGCCGTCTCGTCGATGTATCCCAGCTGGGCCGCCGCCTTGACCATGCTGTACTCGCCGCTGACGTTGTAGGCGGCGATGGGCACGTCCACCGTCTCCTTCAGCTCGTGGATCACGTCTCCAAAGGCCATAGCCGGCTTGACCATCAGGATGTCCGCCCCCTCGTCCAGATCCAGCAGGGCCTCCTTGATGCCCTCACGGCGGTTGTGGAAATCCATCTGGTAGGACTTCCTGTCCCCAAAGGCCGGGGCCGAATCCGCCGCCTCCCGGAAGGGGCCGTAGAAGGCGGAGGCGTACTTGACCGCGTAGGACATAATGGGCACGTTCTCGTGGCCCTTTTCATCCAGAAGCCGCCGGATGGCCGCCACCCGGCCGTCCATCATATCCGAGGGGGCTACCATGTCCGCCCCGGCCTCCACCTGGGACAGGGCGATTTTGGCCAGGTACTGGATGGTCACGTCGTTGTCTACCTCCTGCCCCCGCAGGATGCCGCAGTGGCCGTGGGAGGTGTACTCGCACATGC
>CALWEC010000271.1 GCA_944376945.1 uncultured Lachnospiraceae bacterium
TTCCTGACCGGATACATGGGCGTCCAGTGCCTGGGCCTCCGACAGGGGCTGCCGCTTCTCCTTTGCGCCTTCCTGCCCTCTCTGGCCTGCGCCCTTTTCTTTCTGCCACGGACCTTTGGCCCGGCAGGATCCTCCGCCGCTTTGCTGGAAGCAGGTTCCTCCGGCGCCTTGCCGGAAGGGGGAACCGCCGGGACGCCGCCCCTCCCGGAGCCTTTGACGCTGCGGCAATTTGAAGCCTGCTTTCTGGAAAGCTGCGAAACCCTGGTGAAAATAGGAGGATACATTCTGCTGTTTTCCATCCTGGCTTCCTGGGCCTCCCTGCTGCCCCTTTCCCCCCTGCCCAAAGCCCTTCTGCTGGGGCTTTGTGAGATGACAAACGGGGTCAGCCAAGTCGGGGCCCTGGGGCTTCCTCTAAAAGTGGCCGCCCCTCTCTGCCTGGGCTTGGCCTGTTTCGGCGGCTTTTCCTGCCTGGGCCAGACCGCCGGCTGCCTTTCCGGAAGCGGGCTGCGGCTGCTGCCCTACGCAGCCGGGAAGCTGGTGCAGAGCCTGGTTTCCGCCGGCCTGCTGGCCCTCTATTTCGCCCTGGCCGGTTAGGTTCCTACATGGAAAAGGCCTGCCTCCCGGCCCGCTTATTTCCCGGACACAGAACAACAGGCTCTCCCCTTCTACCGCTGTATGTATCTTAGTCTTCCGTGCTCCCGGCCATGGAAATATCAATCTCCTGGCTGCTGCTCTTGCTGCCTGCCGGCAGGCTGGGCGCCAGCTCCTTCCGGTTGGAGACAATCACATCGTAGCTGGCCTGCAGCTGGTTCATCAAAGACTGGAACCGGGACTGGCTGTTCTCCAGGGCATGGGAAAGGATGGACTCCAGCTGCTCCAGCTGGCTGTCCGTATACTGGACCGCGCTGTCCCGGATGCCGTTGGCATCCCGCACCGCGTCGTCCAAAATTTTCTGGGCCTGGGCCTGGGCCTGCTGGATCACCTCGTCCGCCTGGGCGTACGCCTGCTGCATAATCTCATGCTTGTCCACCAGCTCCGCCGTCTGCCGGGAAGCCTCCTCGATCATCGCGTCCGCGTGGGCCTTGGCGTCTGCCAGGATGGCGTCCTTGTTGGCAATAATCTTCTGATATTTTTTGATCTCCTCCGGCGTCCGCAGCCGCAGCTCCACCAGCATTTCATCGATCACATCTTTTTCCACTACAATCCGCTTGCTATTGGAAAATGCCTGGGACTTGCAGCTGTCCAGGTACATTTCGATCTCGCCGATCATTTGTTCAATTCTGCTCATTTTTGGGTTTCCTCCATCACTTTTTCTTTTACCAGCGGCAGGATTTCCGCCGGGACAAACATCTCAATATTCCCATCAAAATAGGCTACTTCCTTTACCAGGCTGGAACTTAGATAGGCGTAGCGCAGATCCGTAGTCAAAAAGATCGTGTCGATTTCCGGGCACATGGCATGATTGGTCTGGGCCATCTGCAGTTCATATTCAAAATCCGTTACCGCCCGCAGCCCCCGGACCAGCACATGGGCCCCTACGGAACGGGCAAAATCCACGGAAAGCCCCTCAAAGGAGGTTACCTCCACGTTGCAAAGGTGGCCTGTGACACTACGTATCATTTTAACACGTTCATCCGCGGAAAACAACGCTTTTTTGTTGGGGTTGTGCAGCACTCCCACAATCAGCTTGTCAAACATTTTGGAGGAGCGGCCAATAATATCCAGATGGCCCAGGGTAATGGGGTCAAAACTTCCCGGGTAAATTCCAATTTTCTCTCTTACGTTGTGCATGAAGCTTCTCCTTCCGCCCTTTTCAAAAAAACATGCTTATTGTTTTTGTAGCATTTTTCCCGGATCACAGCAAAGCCATAGCGGGACGCAAAGGAAAAATCCGCATCCGCCAGGGCCTCCGCCACCACCAGGGTGTCCGCGTCCGCCAACGGCGAGCCCTCCAGGGCCGCCAGCACCTGCTCCTCCCAGCCCTTTCCATAGGGAGGGTCCAGGAAGATAATGGAAAACGGTTCCCCCTCCCGGCCCAGCCGGGCCAGGGCGCCTAAAACATCCGTTTCCATCAGCCGGCCCCGGCCGTCCAAACGGGTAAATTCCAGGTTGCGCCGGATGCAGGCGGCGGCCTTCCGGCTGCTTTCCACAAATACCGCCTCCTCCGCTCCGCGGCTTAGGGCCTCAATCCCAATGCCGCCGCTTCCGGCAAACAAGTCCAAAAACCGGCAGCCAGGGATTTCCGGCTGCAGGATATTAAACAAAGTTTCCTTGATCCGGTCCGTGGTGGGACGGGTATCCCGGCCCGGAACCGTCATAAGGTTCAGCCTTCTGGCCGATCCGGCAATCACACGCATGCTTGCTTCCCTTTCCTGTATCCAGGCGCCTCCTGGCGCTTAGTTAAATCCGTAAAAATGGCGGGTGGCCCGGTAGGCCGCCACGGAAATTTTCCGCCCGGCCCGGCCTGGCAGGTTCATGGTCTGTCCCAGAATGCCCCGGCGGATCCTCCGGTACAGCGCCGGATCCTTTTCCTTCAGGTAATCCCAAAGCGCGTCTTTTTTCATCCGGTTTTCCTGGGTCCCCGAGCAAAGCAGGAACACCGAGGAGACCGTCATCATAATCTCCAGATAGCTCATCATGTAGGTACGCAGCTTTTTGTCCGGCAGCTTCCGCAGCGGGTAGGCATCTATAATGGCCTTGGTCACCCGGATCTGCTGGTCAATCCGCTTGATCATGTTGGCCTCGTTGACCGACTGGTCCGCCCGGCCGATAAAATAGCGGTAAAAAATTACGTCCAGGTAGTACATGGTTTTTACGTAAGGCAGCGGCACATACACAAATAGGTTGTCCACGTAAAAAGTGTGCTCCGGCAGCTTCAGGCCGCAGTCCCGCAGCACCCGGGTCCGGTAGATAACCGAGTGCATCAATATATACTGGCCCTTGCGCAGATGGCGCACCTGATCCCAGGTAAACACCTGGCCCTGGGGGAAGGCGTTCCGGTAGCTGATCACCTTTTTCCGGCGCGCCCCTACCTTATCGTAAATGTAATCGCTGATCAGCATGTCCACGCCGGTGCCGTCCAGAACCATATTTTCCAGCGTATCCAAGATTTTTTGGTAAGCATCCGGATTCACCGTATCGTCGCTGTCCACCACCTTGAAGTATACGCCGGAGGCCTCGGAAAGCCCGGTGTTCACCGCCCCTCCGTGGCCTTTATTTTCCTGGTGGATGGCCCGGACGATAGAGGGATACCGGGCGGCGTACTCCTCCGCAATCTCCCCGGTCCGGTCTGTGGATCCATCGTTGACAATCAGGATTTCCACCCTCTCCCCTCCCGGCAGAAGGCAGTCCACACATTTTTGCAGATAGGCTTCCGAATTGTAGCTGGGGATCACAATGCTTAACAGCTTCATATACCCTTCCTCCCCTTGCCGTTTTACGGCGTCCCGCCGGGCCTAGGGTAAGGCGCCGGGGATTTCCTTTTCCAGTTTTTAAGTGTACCATAGGGGAAGGGCCCCGTCAATGAAATTGCCGAGGCTTTCGGAAAATGTAAGAGGATTTTTCCTTTTTTAAAAAAACGGGTATCCGAC
Source organism: uncultured Lachnospiraceae bacterium (assembly GCA_944376945.1). Classification (GTDB taxonomy): domain Bacteria; phylum Bacillota; class Clostridia; order Lachnospirales; family Lachnospiraceae; genus Pseudolachnospira. The sequence goes on from CALWEC010000271.1 coordinate 3,591, forward strand.
AGAGCGTCAGATACCCGTTTGGCATGAATCCTTTGAGAGATTTTTCTTCTTAGCGGCTGGACTTGCCGGCCATCTGCTTCTCCTGGGCTTCGATCATCTTTTTTACCATATAGCCGCCTACGCTGCCGTTCTGGTAAGAAGTCAGGTTGCCGTTGTAGCCATCGGTCAGCGGCACGCCCAGCTCATCCGCCACTTCCATTTTAAAGCGGTCCAGGGCTTCCTTCGCCTCCGGAACTTCCAGTCTGCCAGTAGATGTGTTGTTCGCCATATTAAAACACCTCCAGTTCATCGTCTGCGCCTTGGCTTTTGCCGCGGCGTGGTTTGTAAGGTACATTCCTATTATGTTCCATACGGCTGCAAATACTCTGGAAATTATATGAAGGGATGGCGGGGAAAGTAAATTTTTATTCTTTAGGAACCTTCCGGATCCTCTTTAGATACAGCCGGGTCCGCTCCCCTACCTGTTTCCGCAGGCAAAACAGGCAGATTAAATTGGGGATGGCCAACAGCTGGTTGCAGACATCGGAGATCCGCCATACATCCGCCAGTTCCCCCAGGCAGCCTACTACGGTCATGCCGGCAAACAAAGACAGGTACAGCCCTCGTCCTTTGTTTCCCCACAGATATCTTACGCACTCCAGCCCAAAATAACTCCAGCCGATCAGGGTGGAAAGGGCAAAAAGGGCGATGCTGGCCGCCAGGATCTGCCTGCCCCATGGGCCGAATGCCGAAGAAAAGGCCGCTAAAGTCATGGCGGCTCCGTCCGCCCCGCTGTCCCAGGCTCCGGAAACCAGCAATACCAGCCCGGTCACCGTACACATGACAAGGGTGTCTAAAAACACTTCCAAAATCCCCCACATACCTTGCTCCGCCGGTTCCTTTACCGCGGACTGGGCATGGGCCACCACCGAGCTTCCCAGCCCTGCCTCATTGGAAAAGACCCCTCGGGCAATCCCTACCGTCATGGCCCGCCAGGAAAAAGCGTCCGAGAGCACCAGCCGCGCCGCCATTCCCAGACGGCTCCGGAACTGCCAAAGAATCCAAAAGGAGCCGGCCAGATAGAGCAGGGACATCAGGGGCACCAGCCAGCCGGTCACCTGTCCCACCCGTTTCCCGCCGCCCCGGCAAAAATGCCAGACCAGCAAGGCCAGCACCGGTGCCGCCGCCATGGGGGAAATCCCCCAGGTTTCCTCCAGCGCCTGAGCCACCGAGTTGGCCTGGGCCATATTTCCCATGCCAAAGGACACCAGCACACATAGAAAGGCATACGCCATTCCCAGAGGCCGGCTTCCCAGCCCCCGCTCCAAGGTTACCATGGTCCCGCCTTCGCAGCCCCCTTCCGGCCGGGGTCTCCGGTATATATGCCCTAACAGCTTTTCCGCATAGGAGGTCATCATGCCGAAAAAAGCGGAGACCCACATCCAGAACAACGTTCCCGGGCCTCCGGCCGCCAGGGCTGTCGCCACGCCTACAATATTCCCGGTGCCGATGGTAGCCGCCAAGGCTGTGCACAGGGATTGCCAAGGGCTTAGGGAAGAGCCCTCCTCCTTTGTCCCACGTTTCCCTCCGTTTTTCAGGCAGGCCCCTATCGTTTTTTTCATCCACAGTCCCAGCTTGGCCAGCTGGAAGCAGCGGGTGGACACGGTAAAATAAATCCCTGCCGCCAAAATCCCAATTAAAAGCATACAAAAATCCCCTGCCAAGGCTTGCTCTAGCCTATGCAGGGGAACTTCTGTTTATGCGGCGCCAGCCCGTGATCCCGGCCCTATTCTACCAGGTGTCCTTCCACCCCGTCCGCCAGTTGGATACGGTTCTCCAGGTTTTCGGTGTAATATACCTGTCCCTGGCTGGTTACCCACACCATGGCGGCCTCTGGATAATGCTCCCGCCGGAAAGCGGCGGAATCCTCCAGCCCCATAACAAAACAAGCGGTGGAAAGGGCGTCCGCCACAAAGGCGTCCTTTAAGATTACGGTTACCGACTCCAGCCCGTTTTCCACTGGATAACCGGTTTCACTGTCCAAAATGTGATGATAGCGTTTGCCGTCCTTCTCGAAATACCGCTGATACGTGCCGGAGGTGACCACCGCTTCGTCCTCCGCGGTAAAGGAACAGACAATGCCCTCGCCAAAGGGATCTTGGATGCCGATCCGCCAAGAGTTCCCATCCTCTTTCCGGCCCAGGGCGTAAATGTTCCCTCCCAGATCCAACAGGGCAGATTTTACCTGGTTTTCCTCTAGAATATCCACACAACGGTTGGTCAGCCAGCCTTTTCCCACCGACCCTAGATCCAATTCCATCTGAGCCGGCAGAGTTACCAGGTTTCCTTCCAGCCCGATTTCTTCCCATTGGATTTTTCCCATGGCGTCCGCCAAGGTGGCCGGATCCGGCACATGGTAGTCCTTGGAGGTAAAGCCCCAGGCCTGGGTTACCGGATACAAGGCAATATTCAGCGCGCCGCCGGTTTCCCGGCACAGCTGCAGGCACCGGGAAAGGACTTCCGCAAGTTCCGGGCTGGCCTCAAAGGACTCCTCCTCCCGGTGGTTCAGCCGGTACAATTCGCTCTCCGGATCTACGGCGGAAAGCAGCTGGCTGGCCTGGTCCGCTTCCTCCCGCATCCGATCCCCCATCCCGCTGTCCTGGGGAGCGAGAATCTGAAAACGCATTACGGTATCCATGGCATAGAAGGACGTTTCCTGATATCCTTCTTCCTGGGCGCAGCCTGCCAGCAGCAGGGAAGCCAGAAGCGCCGTCATTCCCTTCCAAAGGTTTCTTTTTATCGGTTGTCTCATGCTTCGCTCCGTATTAGGCTCCGCCAAAGTAGTAGAGCCCATCAAAATAATCCTGGGCGGATACCGATACGCCGTCCACCAAAATCTGGCCAAACTCTCCCGGCGGAACCTGAAGCCAGCCCTCCGCACCGGTCTCCAGGTCCTGCAGGCAGACCCACTGGCGATTGTCCGTTCCCAAGACAGTCAGGCGGCTCCCAGCGCTCCAGGTCCGTGTATAGGCCGCTCCGTCCTGAATTTCAATAAGGGACAGCCTCCTGCGCAGGGTAACCTCATTCCCCATCTGGTAAAACTCCCGGGGGACTTCCGTAATCGCCCCCTCTTCCAGGGCAAAATCTTTTTCCAGCACGTAACTCTGGAACACTTCGCTGGTTCCAGCCGCGGTTACCAGGTGCTTCTCCGTATCTACCCGGTAAGAGGCCGCTTCCCCCTCCAAAATGCCGGCCGGCTCCAGTTCTCCTTCCCGGTATACATATACATGGGAATATTCGTCTGCGTTGTTAAGCCCCCGGTCTTCCAGCAAAATCTGGATGGTCTTCCCGTCCAGGCTCATGGCGTAGATCCCTCCCGTCAGCGAGTCCCCGCTTCCTTCTATCTCCGATTCCCCCGCTTTCAGGTCAAAGGCTTTTCCTTCGGATCCCGTTACCTGATAGTGGATGGTTTCCACGGTCCCATCCCCATCCAGATCGTATTCGCAGGGTACCACCAGTTCCTTAACCAGGCCCGTATAAATGGGATCCTTAAAAATCTCCGCCGCTGCCGTAGAAGACGCCGCGCCGGCATTTTCCCGCTCTTCTTCCACCGCCGCAGTGGTGGGGATCTCCATGGTATACGGCATCGGCTCCGCCCCCGGCTTGCTTCCGCAGCCAGCCAGGAAAACCAAAGCCAACGCCCCTAGTATTTTTAAAAAGTTCCTTTGCATGCGGTATTTCCGCCTTTCTAATCCGTTCTTTTTTTATGATACCAGCCGGGATAGGGGATTAGCAAAAGAAAATCTTATTGATTTCTTAATTTTTCAAAGGAAACCCATGGGTTGGTTTTTTCCGGCCAGGCCTAGCGCTCCCCAGCCTCCCACTCCTGCTTCAGCTTGGCGATCCGCTCCGGAGGCGCTTCCGTAATGTGGACAATATCCTCCAACCGGTCCCCACGGGCCAGCATCCGAAAGACCAGCCGGCGTTCCTTTTCTTTTAGGCCCTGTTCTCTTCCTTGGACTAGGCCCTGCTCTCTTCCTTGGACCAGGCCCTGCTCTACGCCTTCTTCCACGCCCTCCTGAAAAATTTTTTCTAATACGTCTTCCATCTCTCTGTATCCTCCTTCTTCTCTTTTTAAGAAGTGTACCCGTTCCGACAAAGCCCCCTGGCTTCGATCCTCCGGATCCGCAGTCCGGAAATACCGCAGCATCCGGGCCCGCTGGCTGCCGTCGTCCACGGCTGCGTTGGCATATAAAACCTTAACCCCATCCTCACAGTGCTCCAAGTTCTGGAAACATCTCCGTACCGGATAGGCTGCCAGGCCGTATTTCCATAGATCGGTCTCGCTGACATAGATTAGATATACATCCGGCAAGGCACTGTACTTTTTTCCTTTTTCCAGGAATTCGCTGTCGATCATGCTCCCATAGTACCGCACCCGCCGGGCGTGATCCACGGTGTCTGCCCGCTGCACCTCCAGGTTATAC
>CALWEC010000272.1 GCA_944376945.1 uncultured Lachnospiraceae bacterium
TACACGACTTGTCACGGAGGGTGCTCTGGAACCCTTTTTCTTTCTGTATACTGATGACAGTATACAGGGCAATACAGAGACATGCAAGCAGAGCAGTATAATGCTAAACTATGAGGTCAAAAACACCGGCATCCGTCCGCCATCGGCGTCGCCGTCAACGTAGGCTGCTGGAGCCACCGCCGGGGGCACATCCTTTTTGACAAAGATCTGAACTATACGGTTCTTTCCCATTCGGAGGTGACATTATGATCGAAATGCGGGACGGCAAAAAGATTCTGGTGACACCGGTCACCGCGGAAGACCTGAAGGACATCCACATCGGGGATATTGTCTATCTAACCGGAAGCCTGACCACCTGCCGGGACGTGGCCCACCGCCGGGTGGTGGAGGAAGGGCGGGAACTGCCGGTGGACGTGCGGGGCTGCGCCATTTTCCACGCAGGGCCCATTATCCGGCCCCTGCCGGACGGCCGCTTTGAGATGGTCTCCGTAGGCCCCACCACCTCCATGCGCATGGAAAAATTCGAGTACGAGTTTGTCCAGGCCACCGGCGTGCGGGTTATCGTAGGAAAAGGCGGCATGAAGGAAAACACGGAGCGGGCCTGCCGGGAGCTGGGCGCCATCCACTGTGTGTTCCCTGCCGGAAACGCCGTGGCCGCCGCCGTTACCGTGGAAGAGATTGTCCAGGCGGAATGGCGGGACCTGGGAATGCCAGAAACCCTCTGGAACTGCCGGGTCCGGGAATTCGGCCCGCTGATTGTGTCCATCGACGCCCAGGGGAACAACTACTTTGAGGAAAAGAAGGTAGAATACAACCAGCGGAAAGAAGAACAGCTGGAAAAGATCTGCCGTCAGGTAGGGTTTATCCGGTAACAACCGGGAAGCCGGCGCTTCCCGCGCCGGCTTCCCGGTTATTCTGCTTTTACTCGAAATGAGTGCCTAAGGGAATGACATATCCGCAGATCTCGCACTTGGCGGCTTCCGTGGTAGCGCCCTCCCGCAGGAACACCTCCACCGGCTGCCCGCATTGAGGGCATTTTACCTCTTTGATGGTCACATTCCGTCTCGACTCTTCACAGCTCTCTAAAATTGCCATTGTCGCTCCTCCTTCCAGGTGCCGCCAGTAAGCCGGCTGGTTTTATCTAACTATTCTTATTATACCGTTTTGGAGAGAAAAAACAATACCCCGCCTACAAAAAATTCGGATAATCCATCCGGTAAAAAGTACTGTACGAATATCCCATTTTGTGCTATTATTTAGGTATAGGGGAGCCGTATTCCAGGTGTTAAAAACAGTTTACCTCCAATTTGAACTGGGATGCGGTTCTCTTTTTTTGCGCTCTTTCCCCTACTGCGCCTCAGCCAGCCTGGGATCCTCCCGGTGGATCAGGCCGAAACGGACGAAAACCGGATACAGATAACTGGCGCCATATATGCCCAGGCTTTTGGGGCCTTTTATATTTCCCTCTGCCTCCCGCACCCTCCGCAGGGCCATCACCACGCTGCTGCGGACAATGGCCTTCTTTTTCCGGTCCACAACCATCTCATTTCCGGATACCCAGTAGGAGAAACGAAGCCCTGTAACCGTGGAAAACCGGTAGCCAGCAAAGGCTTGTATGGCCTCCCAGAGTTTTTCTTCCCATTCGCCTTCCTCCCTGTCTTTTTCCCAACATGCCGCCAACGCGGCGGCGGCGCTCTTCCGGGCCCGGTACAGGCGGCACCGCTCCGCGTACAGGCTCAGCTCTTTTAGATTGTAAATCCCTTTTGTATAGGGAAGGTAAGAATGGACGGAGGAACGCTTCAAGCCGGTATTCGCCATAATCTCCGGAACCGACATGCCCTCCTCTTTCAGGGCATTGACCGTATCGCTGATTTCCGTATGGTACACATCCGCGGTAATCAGCAGCTTCCGGGCCTTCATCATGGTAATGCCAAACTCCTCCGCCGCCTGGCGAAGCGATGGAGCCGCCTTCCGATCCGCCGCCAAATCCCTCCCGGCGGCCGAATCCCGATCCGCCCTCACATGGCTCCCGGCTCCGCCGCTCTGGTACACCTCCGAGATGGCGGAAAGAAATTCCCGCATAACAGCCTCTCCTTGGTAATCCGGTTTTTTTCTGGGACGTCCCCGGTTTGTATGTTTCATACTTTCATTACTTCGCTTTCGATCAACCAGCCCCGGACCTGTTTTTCGCTTGCCCGCAGAATTTGGGCAATCTCCTCCAGGGCCATTCCTCTTTGATACAGGGAAACCGAGCTTTCCCTTTTCACTTTTTCCGCTCCACGGCTTTCTCCACGTGCTTCCCCTCTTGCCTCGCCAATGGCGATCCCACGGCTTTCTCCACGCGCTTCCCCTCTTGCCTCGCCAATGGCAATCCCTTCTTTATATAGCTGCTCCAACGCTCCGCACATAGTCTCCACTCCTTTCCTGGTCTCCTTCAGTTCCCGCACACGGTTGGCCAAAATACCGCTGTACATCTGGTCTGCCTTCTGGCAGTTCAGGTCATACATCAACCGGCCCAGTTCCGTATCC
>CALWEC010000273.1 GCA_944376945.1 uncultured Lachnospiraceae bacterium
ACCCTTTCTGTCTCACTGGTTTACCGCCGGGCAGACGCCCGGATAGGCGGCCGGAAAGGCCGCCTGCGGACAAGGGCGGGGAACCCTGTCAAGCAGGATCCCCCGCCGTTCTGTATGACCGCGGCCCGCGCCGGCAGGCCGCCTTGCTGCTTACACTTCCTTATAATCCGCGTCCACCACGTCGTCGTCCGCGCCGCCGGAGGCATTGCCCGCCCCGGCTTCCGGCCCGGCCTGGCCGCCTGCCTGGCCCTGGGCTCCCGCCTGCTCGTAGACCTTGGCGAACAGGGCCTGGGCGCTCTTCATCAGCTTCTCCTTGCCGTCCTTCAGCTCCTGAATCTGGGAGTCGGTCAGCTCATCCGCGTTGGCGGTGGAGGATACCGTAGCCTTCAGGGCGTTCAGATCCGCCTCCACCTGGGACTTGAGGCCCGCGTCCAGCTTGTCGCCTACCTCCTCCATGGCCTTCTCGGTCTGGAACACGATGGCGTCCGCGTCGTTCCGGGCATCGATGCCCTCCTTGCGCTTCTTATCCTGGGCCTCAAACTCCGCGGCCTCCTTCACCGCCTTGTCGATCTCAGCCTCGGACATGTTGGAGCTGGCGGTGATGGTAATGTGCTGCTCCTTGCCGGTGCCCAGGTCCTTGGCGGACACGTTGACGATGCCGTTGGCGTCGATGTCAAAGGTTACCTCGATCTGAGGCACGCCTCTTCTGGCCGGCGGGATGCCGTCCAGACGGAACTGGCCCAGGCTCTTGTTGTCCTTGGCGAACTGCCGCTCGCCCTGGAGCACGTTGATGTCTACCGCCGTCTGGTTATCCGCCGCCGTGGAGAAGATCTGGCTGTGCTTGGTGGGGATGGTGGTGTTCCGCTCAATCAGCCGGGTGGCTACGCCGCCCATGGTCTCGATGGACAGGGACAGGGGCGTTACATCCAGCAGCAGGATTTCGCCGGCGCCGGCGTCGCCCGCCAGCTTGCCGCCCTGGATGGAGGCGCCGATGGCCACGCACTCATCCGGGTTCAGGTTCTTGCTGGGCTCGTGGCCGGTCAGCTGGCGCACCTTCTCCTGCACCGCCGGGATCCGGGTGGAGCCGCCGACCAGCAGCACCTTCTGCAGGTCGGAAGCGCTGATGCCCGCGTCCTTCAGGGCGTTCTGCACCGGGATCACCGTCCGCTCCACCAGCTCGTGGGTCAGCTCGTCGAACTTGGCCCGGGTCAGGTTCATGTCAAAGTGCTTGGGGCCTTCGCTGGTGGCCGTGATAAACGGCAGGTTGATGTTGGTGGTGGTGGCGCTGGACAGCTCCTTCTTGGCCTTCTCCGCCGCCTCCTTCAGCCGCTGCATGGCCATCTTGTCGTTGGACAGGTCCACGCCCTCGGTGCGCTTAAACTCGCTCAGCATATACTCGGTAACCTTGGCGTCAAAATCATCGCCGCCCAGGTGGTTGTCGCCGGAGGTGGCCAGCACTTCGATGACGCCATCGCCAATCTCAATGATGGACACATCGAAGGTGCCGCCGCCCAGGTCGTACACCATAATCTTCTGCTCTTTCTCGTTGTCCAGGCCGTAAGCCAGGGCCGCCGCCGTCGGCTCGTTGATGATCCGCTTTACCTCCAGGCCCGCGATCTTGCCTGCGTCCTTGGTGGCCTGCCGCTGGGCGTCGTTAAAGTAAGCGGGAACCGTAATCACGGCCTCCGTCACCTTCTCGCCCAGGTAGCTTTCCGCGTCCGCTTTCATCTTCTGCAGGATCATAGCCGAAATTTCCTGAGGCGTGTACTGCTTGCCGTCCACCGTGACCCGGTAGTTGGTGCCCATCTGCCGCTTAATGGAAGAGATGGTCCGGTCCGCGTTGGTCACAGCCTGCCGCTTGGCCGGCTCGCCGACCAGACGCTCCCCGGTCTTAGTGAAGGCCACCACGCTGGGGGTGGTCCGTACGCCCTCCGTATTGGCAATAACAACCGGCTTGCCGCCTTCCATAACCGCTACGCAGGAATTGGTGGTTCCCAAATCAATACCAATGATCTTACTCATGGTCGTTTCCTCCTCATATCTTCTATAATTATTCTATGGTCAACAGGGCTTTCGCCCTCTGGCTTCCTCTTAATTGGCTACCTTCACCATGCTGTACCGCACCACGGTGCCCTTGTAGGTATAGCCTTTCTGGAATTCCTCCACAACCACGTTTTCCCCTGCCGTCTCGTCCTCCACGTGCATCACCGCGTTGTGGAAGTCCGGGTTAAACGGCTGGCCCAGGGCCTCGATGGGCTTTACGTCCATCTCCTCCAGGGTGGTCACCAGCTGGCGGTACACCTTATCCATACCTTCGGTAAAGGCGTTTTTCTGGTCCTCCGCCAAGCCGCCCAGGCCTCTCTCAAAATTATCCAGCACCGGCAGGATCTTTTCGATGACGCTGCGGGCGCCGATCTCGTACCGGGCTGCTTTTTCCTTCTCGGTCCGTTTCCGGAAATTGTCAAACTCGGCCATGGTCCGCTGGAGCCGGTCGGTAATCTCCGCCAGCTTCTTTTCCAGGTCGTTTTCCAGCTCCGCGGTTTCCTTTTCCGCCTCCTCTGTCTGGTCCCCGGCCTGCTCTGCCTTCGCGCCGGCGGAAGCCCCCTCCTGGGAAGCTCCCTCCGCAGCCTCCGCCGCGGCTTCCTCCGCCTGCTTGTTCTGGAACTCGCTGTCCGGTTTGGTTTTGTCTTTCTTAGCCACCACCAATCCCTCCTATTCTTTCTTGAAAATGTCGTCCAGCTGGGACATGGTGTTTTTTAACGTGTCCACTACCTTCTGGTAATCCATGCGCTTGGGCCCGATAATCCCAATCTTGCCCTGGACGCCCTCGCCTAATTCGTACGTGGCCGTTACCACGCTGCAGTCCTTCATGGACTCCACCGGGACTTCGTCCCCGATGTACACCTGTATATCCTGTTTGCCGGCTCCGCCCTCCGGCCCTCCGGCCATAATGGTGCGGAGGTTCTTTTTTTCCTCCAGGGTGCTGATCAGCTCGCTGGCTTTGTCGCCGCCGGTCAGTTCCGGGTATTTGAAAATGTTGGGGGCGCCGCTGGTGTACACCGGGATTTCCTCCTCCCGGCCGATGGCCTCCGCCACCGCGTCCAGCACCTGGCTGACCACCTGGCTGTGGCTTCCGGCGTCCTCCTTCAATTTGGCGATGACCCCCAGGTTGATCTCCTCGATGGTCAGGCCGTTGAGGCTGCTGTTCAGCAGCAGGTTCAGGTTCAGCACCTCCTCCTGCTCCAGGTCCACGTCCACGGACAGGATCCGGTTTTTCACCACGTTTCCCTCCAGGACGATGACCGCCAAAAGCTTTCCGCTGTCCAGCATGGACAGCTGGATGAACTTGACCTTGTTCTTCCGGTACCGGGGGCCGGTGATCATGGTGGCGTAATTGGTGTTGGCCGCCAGCAGCTTGGCCATCTGCATCAGCAGCTCCTCCACCCGGTCCCCCCGCTTCAGCAGAAAGTCGTTGGCCGGCGCCGCCGGCAGCTGCTGCTCCTGCATCAGCCGGTCCACATAGAGCCGGTAGCCTT
>CALWEC010000274.1 GCA_944376945.1 uncultured Lachnospiraceae bacterium
CGGGGTCACCGGCTCAAAGGCCTCCTGGATGGACTCTGCCAGCTGCTTTCCCTCCTCCGAGGCCTTGTAATAGAATACCTGAGGCCCCCGGACGCTGGCGTCGTGGTAGCTGTTCTGGTGGATGCTCACCACCAGCGCCGCGCCCTGCTGTTCCGCCAGCCTGCAGCGGGCCTTTAGATCCGCCATTTTCTTATTCCGGTCCTGTTCCTGATACAGGCCGGAGTCATCGGCCCGGGTCATCACCACCGTGATCCCGGCTTCTTCCAATTCTTCCCGGACTTTCAGCGCAATGGCCAGGTTCAGGTCCTTTTCCAGGACGCCGTCCGACCCTACCTTCCCCGGATCCACCCCGCCGTGGCCTGGGTCCAGCGCCACCACCAGGGCCTCCTGCGCCTGGCCGGAAACCTCCACCGCCTCCAAGCCCCGGCTGGCCAAAAGGCTGACCGCCAGCAGCATGATCAGCCCCAGGAATGTGTCCTCATATTTTTTCACCGGATTTGCCTCCGCGCGCCCCTCTTACCAAAGCCTATGCCGGAAGCCTCTTTCCTACCACTTTCCCCGTTTTTTTCCCTCTGGCGGAAAAGGGGGAAATCTGCTATAATAGGAGGGAATTTCCGTACAGGAGGAAACACCCATGGAGAAAACCCAGTGGATTCGCAAACAGGCGGCCGACTGCGCCGTGGATTTGGCGGCAGGCATGCTGATTGCCCTAGGCACCTACAATTTTGCCGCGGAGGCCCGCTTCCCGATGGCCGGCATCAACGGTATCGCCCTGATTTTCTATCAGCTTTTGGGGACGCCCATCGGCCTGATGGCCATCCTGCTGAACATCCCGGTGGCCCTGCTCTGCTTCCGCGCCCTGGGCCGCGGCTTTCTGTTCCGCTCCCTGCGGAGCAACTTCCTCACCTCCCTGGTGATGGACTACGTGGCCCCGCTGCTGCCGGTATACACCGGGGACCGGCTTCTGGCCGCCCTGTGCACCGGCGTCCTGTCCGGCCTAGGCTACGCCCTGATCTTTTCCCGGGGGTCTTCCACCGGCGGGACGGATTTTGTCTCCCTGTACGTCCAGTCCCGGTCCCCTCACCTTTCCCTGGGAAAGATTACCTTCGTCCTGGATTTCCTGGTGGTGCTGCTGGGCGCCGCCCTGGTCTCCCGGGATATGGACAGCCTGATTTACGGCGTCCTCATCAGCTTCCTGCTCTCCGCCGTAATGGACAAGGTCCTCTATGGCATGGACGCCGGGAAGCTGGCGCTGATTATCACCGACTGTCCTCGGGAGGTGGCGGACCGGATCAGCCAGATTGTGGACCGGGGCTCCACCTTCCTGAAGGCGGAAGGCACCTTCTCCGGCCAGAAAAAGGATGTGGTCCTGTGCGCCTGCAACAACAAGCAGATGTACCCCATCCGCCGGGCGGTAAAGGAGCTGGATCCCCGGGCGTTTATCATTATCCTAGAGTCCAACGAGGTGCTGGGGGAGGGCTTTAAAGCCCAGTAGGCGGCTCCTTAGCCCTGCTTTTTCCTGCCCACCGGCAGCAGGAGCCCGGACCGCCGCAGCGCCGGCCGCACCGCGTTGTATAGGACCACCGCCGCCGCCCCGTTGATCACCGCGTTGACCACGGTGGTATAGGCGGTCAGGGCCAGCAGCGCCTGGATGGCGGCCGCCGCCTTGTCCGGGTTCGGGAACAGCAGCGTATACCAGACATACTTCAGCGCCGGCTCAAACACGCAGTTGGCCGCCAGGCCTGCCGCCGCCGAAAGCGCCGACCACTTAAAAAGATAGGGCGCCGGATGCTTTTCCGAAAGATGGGCGACCCGGTGGGCCACCAGCCCTACCACCAGCCCGATCACCAGCTTGCTCAGGAAAGTCCGGGGCGCCGACTCGGCAAAGCCTCCCAGAATATCCGCCAAGCTAAGGCCTACCGCTCCGGCCAGCCCTCCGTAGCCTCCGCCCAGCAGATACGCCGCCATAACCACAAACGCGTTGCCAAAGTGGATCTTAGTGCCATCGGCGCTTAGGGCCGGAAGGATGGCGTACCCTACGTAGCACAGCGCCGCCAGCAAAGCCGCCTGCACCAGCCGGAGCAATCTTTCGTGATCTTCCTGTGTCTTCATGTCTCTTGCCTCCCTGCTCGGATCTCCGGCCTTCTGTCTCTGCCGGTACTGCCTATCCTATCACAGGATGTGGCCTGAGCGAAATAGCCAGTTTTGTTTTTTTCTGCCAGTCCAGTTTGGATTCAGCCTCGGGGCTTGCACAGGATCTCCTCCACTTTGGTGTCCAGGATATGGCTGCTGCCCGCTGCCCGAAGGATCACCGCCGTGTCCGCCCCGTGGCCGGTTCCTCCCACCGCCACCACCGGCTGTCCCGCTGGGATCCTACCGGCGTCTGCCGCCATGGTGGCCACCTCCACGCAGACCTTGGTCCCCTGGCCAAACATCCGAAGGGCAGCCGCCATAATTTCCAGGGGATAGATCCCGTGGAATACCGAGGAAAGGCCCCGCTCCGCGCCGCTTAAGGCGTGGCCGGCGGTGCAGACCTGATAGCCCTTTTCCTCCAGCTGGCGCCGTTTTTCCTGGCTCAGCCGGTTTTCGTTGGGCGCCTTGCTGCCGTAAGCGGTGGTGACCACCACCACCTGGATCCCCTGGGTATCCGGCAGCTGCTCCGCCGTATACCCTTCCGTGCTGGACAGCACCAGATAGGAAATCCCCCGCTCCCGGGCGGTATTCACCGCCAGCTCCAGCGTCCTTTGGGTATTTTCTTTCCCTGCCTGTTCAAAAATCATGTTTCTGCCTCCTTATGGTTTTTTTCTTTCAGCCGTTCCGTCAGTTCCAGCACCCGGATGGAAAGGCCTATATAGGCCCGGGTCTCTGGGTCCTGCAGGTCCTCCGGCATCTGCTCCTGGATCTTCCGGATCCGGTACGCCACCGTGTTCCGGTGGGCAAACAGCGCCTCTGCCGTCCGGGCCACGGAGCACTCCCGGTCCAGGTAGCATTTTAAGGTCTGGAACAGCTTGCTGCCTTTCTCCTGCTGCTCTTCCCACAGCCGCCGGACCGCCGGGCAGCAGGCCTGCAGCCGCTCTTCCCTGGAGATTTCCGTCAGCATATAGGGAACCGCGTACTCCGCCAGCCGGAACACAGCCCGGTCCGGGTGGTATAGCCGGCCAAACCGAAGCGCCGCCTCCGCCTGGGAAAACAGATACGGCACCCCCTCCAGCCCCCGGCAGGGCAGGCTGAATCCCACCCGGACCGGGTTGGCGGCCGTTATGGCGTTCTGGATCCTGCGGAATCCCGCCTCCCCCGCAAATTCCCGGTTGGAAAGAAGGATCACATACGGTTCCCGGTACAGCACCGCGTGGGAAGGCAGGCTGCGGGCCAGCATGTTCATAAAGGAAAGACGCCGCCGTTCCTCTTCCTGGGACGACAGCTCCAGCAGCGCCAGCTGGTAGGCGCCGTCCCGCTTCCACTGCCGGTACCGCAGCTGCCGTTCCAGCTTCTCCTCCTCGCAGGGCTCGCCGGAGATCAGGTGGTACAGCACGTTGCTGTTGGCCAGAAACCGCTCCTGGCGCTCCTGGCTTTCCTGGCCCAGCACCGGCTCCAAAATACCGGCCAGCCGCTGGAGCAGCTGCCGGTCTCCGGTGTTCAGGGGCCGCTCTTTGGACAAAAGCACCAGATTCCCGCAAAAAATCTCCCGGCTATACAGATTGCAGGTAAGGCCGCTGAATTTAATCTGAGGCACCTCCGTAAACCGGTAAGGCCGGATCCCCGGCGATTGAAGGTCCCCGCCGGAAGGGTCCCGGCGCATATTCTGCAGGCTGTTGAGGGACGAGTAGCCGAAGCGGCAAAGATACTCCCACTCTGCGTCCAGCTCCTCCGGGCCGTACCGGCGGGTAATCCCCAGCACCTTGTTGTCCCCGTCCATCAGCACCAGCGGATTCCGGAATGCCTGCCAGGCCCGCTGGATCAAAAGCGGGTACTCCCGGGCCCGGGCCGCTTCCGTCACCGAATCCAGCCAGTCCTCATAATAGTCAAACACCCCCTGGATCACCTCAAAGACCTCTGCCTCCGTCCCGTTCCGGAAACGGATGGAGTCCCCCTCTCCGTCGCAAACCACACTGTCCCCTGCCTGGTAGACGTGGACGCAGTTGGTGGCATAGGCGCGGCGGGCGCTTTTTAGCACCGCCGGGGCGTTCTCCGAAATATTCGTTTCCAGATCCAGGTCCAAGGACATCAGCCGGTTGGCGATCATCCACATGCTCAGTTTCATGGCAGCGCTGCTCCTTCCCTTCTTATTGTAGCAGGAAACCAGGGAAATCCAACCCCTATTTCCTATTTTTTTGTGCGATGCGCACAAAATTCTTCCCTTCTTTTGGGGAAATATTATGCGGAAAAGCCATGGAAACCGGCGCTTCTTTCCGATACAATAAATAAGGACATATAGAAATCCAACAGAAAAGCGAGGTTGATTGTATGAGTATCGGAAAATACATGCAGACAGCGGCCAACCGGGACTATTCCAAAAGCTGGCAGTCGGTGGGCAGCTTCCCTTGGCTGGCCCAGCAGCCCAAAGAGCCGATTACCGGACGTCCCTACAGCGTGCGGGAAAATTACATCCGCTGCGTAAAAGGGCAGCAGCCCTACTGGATGCCCGCTTATTTCTTTGAGAGCAACACCGTATGGCCGGACGCCATGGAAGAGCATCCGGTGCCGGAGGTGGACGGCTACGACTGGTGGGGCGTCAACTGGATTATGGTGGAGCAGGCCGGCGGCATGATCACCAAGCCCGGCACCCGCACCATCTCCGACTTTGCCAACTGGAAGGAGGAGCTGGAATGGCCGGATCTGTCTGTCGTCGATTTTGAGGCGGACGGCAAAAAGCTGCAGAAGAGCCTGGATCCGGACCGCCCCCATATTTACGAGTGCGTGGAAGGGATCTTTGAACGGCTCCACGAGATGATCCCCTTTGACGAATCCCTGATGGCTTTCTATGAGGAGCCGGAGCTTCTGGAGGAGTTTTTCCAGAAGATGGCCGATTACAAGATTGAATCCACCGGGAAGGTCTTCCAGTATTACGGCCAGGTGGATGGGGTGCTGTACCACGACGACTGGGGCACCGAGCGCAGCGGCTTTTTCTCCAACCAGATGTTCCGCCAGCAGCTGATGCCTGCCACCAGCCGCTTCCTGAAATATGTGAAGGAGCAGGGCAAGTTTATTGAGCTCCACTCCTGCGGCCGCAACATGCAGTATGTGCCGGAAATGATCGAGATGGGAATCGACATGTGGACGCCTCAGATGCGGGCCAACGACCCGGATTTCCTGTACCAGAATTACGGGAAGGATATGACCTTCGCCTTCCAGCTGGTGATCCCGCCGGAATGGAAGGAAGGGGAGATCCGGAAAGCGGTGCGGGATTTTGTGGACCGCTACGGGGAAACCGGCCGGACCATGGCCTGGATTATGACGGACCGCAGCGACCCCAACCAGGCGGTCATCGCCCGGGACGAGCTGTACCACTACTCCCTGGAATATTACAACAAGCTGTATCACCGGAACTAACCTTTGGCGTCCGCCTTCCGGCGGATCCCTCCAAAACAAAACGCCGGGCATTCCCTTTGGGGCCTGCCCGGCGCTTTGTTTTGTTTTCTTTCCGCGGCGGTTACTGCGGATCTTCCTCCGAAGCCTCTTCCTCTAAGGCATCCTCTTCCGGCGCCTCTTCCAGAAGCTCATCCGTCTCCTCCGGATCTTCTTCCTCCGGGGCCAAGGCCTCCTCCGTGGCTTCCGCCTCCGGGTTTTCTTCCGGCGCAGCCGTCTCCTCCGGCTGCCCTTCCTCCGGCGCAGGCTGGCCTTCTTCCTCCGGAACCGGAGGCTCTTCCTTGGCCAAAAGCTCGCTGCCGTCGGTGTTCAGCCGCACATCCCGGTACTTCTTCATGCCGGTGCCGGCGGGAATCAGCTTGCCGATGATCACGTTCTCCTTCAGGCCGATCAGCGGATCCACCTTGCCGTTGATGGCCGCCTCGGTCAGGACCTTGGTGGTCTCCTGGAAGGAAGCGGCGGACAGGAAGGAGTTGGTGGCCAAAGCCGCCTTGGTGATGCCCAGCATCACCTGCTTGCCCTCGGCCTCCCGCTTGCCTTCGGCCCGAAGTCTCGCGTTCATATCGTCAAAATCCAGCACGTCCATGGACACGCCCGGCAGCATCTCGCTGTCGCCGCTGTCCTCGATGCGGATCTTCTTTAACATCTGGCGGACGATCACCTCAATGTGCTTGTCGTTGATCTCCACGCCCTGGAGCCGGTACACCCGCTGGACTTCCTGGATCATGTAGTCCTGGACCGCCCGGACGCCCTTGATCTTCAGCAGGTCGTGAGGGTTGATGGAACCTTCGGTCAGCTCGTCGCCGGCCTCCAGGATCTGGCCGTCCTGGACCTTGATCCGGGATCCGTAGGGGATCAGGTAGGTCTTGCTGTTGCCCGTCTCATGGTCCGTTACCACAATCTCCCGCTTCTTCTTGGTGTCCTTAATGAACACTTCGCCGCCGATCTCCGCAATGATGGCCAAGCCCTTGGGCTTTCTGGCCTCAAACAGCTCCTCCACACGGGGAAGACCTTGGGTGATATCGTCCCCGGCCACGCCGCCGGTGTGGAAGGTACGCATGGTCAGCTGGGTACCGGGCTCGCCGATGGACTGGGCGGCAATGATGCCCACCGCCTCGCCTACCTGCACCGCCTGGCCGGTGGCCA
>CALWEC010000275.1 GCA_944376945.1 uncultured Lachnospiraceae bacterium
CCGTCTCGTAGCCCTCCGGGGCCGTCAGGCCCAGCTGGCCGCAGATGTCCGCGTTGTACTTTTTGGTCAGCGTAGGGGCGAACTGGATTTCCATGGTGGAGATGTCCGCGCCGTTTACCAGGATGTCGAACGCCATCTGCGCCGTGGTCTCGCCCAGCTCGTAGTAGCTGATGGACAGGGTGGCCACGCCGCAGCCGCCGCAGATGCCTTCCTCACCGACGATTACCGGAACCTTGGCCGGAATCGCCGCATTGGCGATAATCCCCGTGTTGTCCGCCGCCGTGTTGTCCGTAGGCACATAGAGCACATCGCAGTTCTGCACCGCCTGGCTGACGATGGAGGACAGGTCGTTGGAGTCCGTGAAGGTGTATTCCTCGCAGGTGTAGCCCATGGCCTCCAGTTCCGGCTGAATCACGCCGATCTGGTACTGGGAGTTGGCCTCGCTGGAGCAGTACAGAAGGCCCACGGTCTCCGCGTCCGGGAACCACTCCTGCAGCAGCTCCGCCTGCTGGTCCAGAGGCGCCAGATCCGAGGTGCCGGAGATGTTCCGGCCGGTGACGGTGCTCATGGAAGAATCGTCCAGGGCGGTGCCGTAATCGGAGATGGACGTGCCCAGGATGGGGATGTCCGCCGTGGCGGAAGCCGCCGCCTGCAGGGGAGACGTGGCGTTGGCCAGGATCAGATCCACCTGGGACGACACAAACTGGTTGATGATGGTGGAGCAGGTAGGCTGGTCGCCGTTGGCGTTTTCGTTCTCAAAGGTTACCTGGTTGCCGGAAGCCTCCATCAGCTCCGTCAGCTTATCCATAAAACCCTGGGTAGCCGCGTCCAGCGCCGTGTGGGGCGCCAGCTGGCAGATGCCCACGGTAAAGCTCTGGCCCGTCACCGCGGCCTCGCTGTTCTCTTCCCCGGCGGCCTCGGTGCCAGCCGCTTCCGTGCCTGCGGCTTCCGTACCCTCCGCTTCCGCGCCGGCCGCCGTGGTCTCCGCCGCCGTGGTGTTTTCACCGCCGGAGCTGCAGGACGCCATCAGAACCGCGGCCATGCAGGCGGCCAGAACCGACATCATTCTTTTTTTCATAACGCATTTCCTCCTCGTTCCCACTTTTCCGGCCAGACTAGAAAAAACAGGGATCCGGCCGGTTGATTTTTTCAGTTTAGCACGTAAAAGCGCAAAAGTCAAGGAGGAAGCAACGGAAATTCCCCCCTCTATCCTACGTCTTCCTGGCTGCCGCCCCGGGACTGTTTTTCCAGCTGCTCCCGGACGGCCCGGCCCGCCGGAGTGTCCGCCAGGCCGCCCTTCCCGGTTTCCCGCAGCTCCACGCTCATCCGGTCGCCTACGTCCCGCATGGCGTCGATCACCTGGTCCGGAGGGATGGCGCTGCGGATACCGGCCAAGGCCATGTCCGCCGCGCTGAGGGCGTTCACCGCCCCCACCACGTTCCGCTTGACGCAGGGCACCTCCACCAGGCCCGCCACCGGGTCGCACACCAGGCCCAGCAGGTTCTTGAGGGCCATGGCCGCCCCGTGGAACACGGCCTCCGGGCTTCCGCCCTTCAGGGTAACCACCGCGGCCGCGGCCATGGCGCTGGAAGCGCCGATCTCCGCCTGGCAGCCGCCCCGGGCCCCGGAGATGCTGGAGCGGCTGGCAATCACCTCGCCCACGCCTGCCGCCACGTACAGGGCCTCCAGGATCCGTTCCTCCTCCGCCGGGAGCATTTCCTGGCAGGTCAAAAGCACCGCCGGAAGCACGCCGCAGGACCCGGCGGTGGGGGCCGCCACAATCCGCTTCATGCAGGCGTTGTTCTCCGCCATCTTAAGGGCCCGCTCCATCATCCGGCCCACAAACGGCCCGCAGAGGCACGCGCCGCTCTCCACGTACCGGGCCATCCGGCCGCCGTCTCCCCCCACCAGGCCGCTGGCGGAGACCAGTTCCTCCTGGTAGGAGGCGTCCGCCTCCTTCATGGCCCGGTACATGGCTTTCATTTTTTCCAGGGACGCCGCCGGTTCCATCTGGGAAAAGGCGCAGTCCTCCTCCCAGACCACCTGCCACAGCGGCTTTTCCTGCTCCTTGGCCCGGCGTCCCATTTCCTCCAACGCGGAAAATCCCATTACCGTCCCTCCTTCAGACCCAGGTAGGTCACTTTCTCGATCCCGTCCATCTGGCTCAGCCATTCCCGCGCCCCCAGGGGGATCTCCTCATCGCACTCCAGCACCATCACCGCCAGGCCGCCGGGACGGTCCCGGTACAGCTGCATGGTGGCGATGTTCAGATGGAACTCGCTGAGCAGCAGCGCCACCTCCGTCACGCAGCCCGGCTTGTCCTGGTTGCGGATGATCAGTGTGGGGCTTTCCCCGCTGAAATGGGCCTCCATGCCGTCCACCTGGCCGATGCGGATGCGGCCGCCGCCGATGGAGGAGCCCACCACCTCCAGCCGTGCGCCGCTCTCCCCCTCCAGCCGGAGCCGGGCCGTGTTGGGGTTGGCGTCCCGCAGGTCCACCTGGCCGAACACCACCTCCATCCCCGCCTGCTCCGCCAGGTAAAGGCTGATAGGGATCCGGGTGTCGTCCGGCTGCATCTTTAACAGCCCCGCCACCAGCGCCCGGTCGGTGCCGTGGCCCCGGCCGGTGGCCAAAAAGGAGCCGTGCAGGTCAATCTGGGCCCGGCGCACCGGTTCCCCCAGCAGCTTCCTGGCGATATAGCCGATGCGCACCGCCCCGGCGGTGTGGGAGCTGGAAGGGCCCACCATCACCGGCCCGATAATGTCAAATACGCCCATGGTTTCCTCCTTCTGCCGTGGGTTTCACGGCGCGCCCCTTAGGCCGGGGAGACGGGAAGCTCCCGCCGCCCGTCCAGCACCGCCTGGATCAGCCGGTCCCCCTGGTACACCACCTTCAGGGTAAAAAACGGCCGCTCCTCCTCCAGGAGGCGGAAGAAAATCCGGTCCCCTTCCCAGAGGTTCCGCTCCCCTAGCCGGTCCTTGGGCACCCATTCCAGGTTCCCCTCCCGGCAGGGGCCTACCTCCCCCGCAAAGGCGTCCGCGGTAAACAGGTACATGTGCTCCGTCTCCCACCGGTCGGAGACAAAGGTCACCACGCCCCGCAGCCGCCAGCGGGTCAGCGTCAGCCCGGTTTCTTCCTTCACCTCCCGCAGCAGGCAGTCCTCCGGGCTTTCCCTTTCCTCAAATTTTCCGCCTACGCCGATCCATTTGTCCCGGTTCAGGTCGTTTTCCTTTTTGACCCGGTGGAGCATCAGGTACCGGCCCTCCTGCTCGATGTAACACAAGGTTGTAAACAGCATTCCTGCCTCCTGTGCGGAAAAAGCCGCTGCCAAAACCGGTTTCCCGGGTGTTGCTGGGCAGCGGCTTCCTCGCCATTTCTCTTATCGTGGATGGGATTACTGGTACAGCGGGTACTTCCGGCAGAGGGAGGCCACCGTCTTCCGGATGTCCTCCGCCTGCTCCTCGTAGCGGGTGGCCGTGCGGTAAATGCAGTCCGCCACCACGTCCATGTCCGCCTCCACCAGGCCGCGGGTGGTCACCGCCGCCGTGCCCAGGCGGATGCCGCTGGTCACGAAGGTCTTCTCCGGGTCGTTGGGGATGGCGTTCTTGTTGGCGGTGATGTACACCGTATCCAGCCGCTGCTCCAGCTCCTTGCCGGTAACGCCCAGGGAGCGCAGGTCCACCAGCATCAGGTGGTTGTCCGTGCCGCCGGACACCAGGTTGACCCCCCGGCGCAGCAGGCCCTGGGCCAGGGCCTGGGCGTTCTTTACAATCTGGGCCGCGTAGGTCCGGAACTCCGGCCGCAGCGCCTCTCCCAGGCAGACGGCCTTGGCCGCGATGACGTGCATCAGCGGGCCGCCCTGGGTGCCGGGGAAGATGGCCTTGTTTAAGGCCGGGCCGTATTCTTCCTTGGCCAGGATCAGGCCGCCCCGGGGACCCCGGAGGGTCTTGTGGGTGGTGGAGGTCACCACATCCGCGTAGGGCACCGGCGAAGGATGGACGCCGCCGGCCACCAGCCCTGCGATATGGGCCATGTCCACCATCAGGAGGGCCCCTACGCTTTTGGCGATGGCGCTCATGCGCGGGAAATCGATGACACGGGGATAGGCCGACGCCCCGGCCACCAGCATCTTAGGCTTTACCTCCCGGGCCTGGGCCTCCAGCGCGTCGTAGTCGATGACGCCCTCGGCCGTCACCCCGTAGGGGACAAAGTGGTACAGCTGGCCGCTCAGGTTCACCGGCGCGCCGTGGGTCAGATGGCCGCCCTCCGCCAGGCTCATGCCCATCACCGTATCCCCGGGCTTCAGGAAGGCCGCGTACACCGCCAGGTTGGCCTGGGCGCCCGAATGGGGCTGCACATTGGCGTACTCCGCGCCGAACAGCTTTTTGGCCCGCTCGATGGCCAGGTTTTCTACCACGTCCACTTCCTCGCAGCCGCCGTAGTAGCGCTTGCCCGGGTAGCCCTCCGCGTACTTGTTGGTCAGCACGGAACCCATGGCGGCCATCACCGCCGGGGAAACAATATTCTCCGATGCAATCAGCTCCAGGTTCCGCTGCTGCCGCGCCAGCTCCCGGCCCATGGCCGCGCCCACCTCCGGGTCGCAGCCCTCCACAAAGCCTATGGTGTCCATCAACTCCTGATACATGGCGTCTCCTCTCTTGGCTCTCTGCCGTTTCTCTAACGGGGCATCAATAGGCCTTGCCCCAGTAAATCATCTTCTTGGCCGGCTTTCCGCAGCACACGCAGGTATCGCCCAGATGCTCCTGGGCAAAAGGCATGCAGCGGGAGGTAGCTCCGGTGTCCTCCTTGATCTTCTTCTCGCAGGCCTCGTCCCCGCACCACATGGATTTGACAAAGCCGGGCTTTTCCGCCACCAGCTGCTTCAACTCCTCGTAGGTGTGGGCCGTGTAAATGCTGCTCTCCAGATGCTCCTTGGCCCGGTCGTACAGATCCTGCTGCATCTGCTCCAGCATCTCCCCGGCCACAGCCGCCACCTGGCCGAAGGGCACCTGGCGCTTCTCCCGGGTGTCCCGGCGCACCAGCAGGGCCTGTCCGCTCTCCAGATCCCGGGGGCCAATCTCCACCCGCAGCGGGATGCCCCGCATCTCCTGCTCGCTGTACTTCCAGCCCGGGCTCTTGTCCGTATCGTCCAGCTTCACGGAGAACCCGGCGTTTTTCAGCTGCTCCCGCAGCTCCGCCGCCTTCTCCAGCACGCCGCGCTTGTGCTGGGCCACCGGGATAACCATTATCTGCGTCGGCGCAATCTGCGGCGGCAGCACCAGGCCGCTGTCGTCCCCGTGCACCATGATAATGGCGCCGATGATCCGGGTGGACATGCCCCAGGACGTCTGGTGCACGTACTGCAGCTGGTTGTCCTTGTCCGAATACTGGATGCCGAAGGCCCGGGCAAAGCCGTCCCCAAAATAGTGGCTGGTGCCGGACTGAAGCGCCTTGCCGTCGTGCATCATGGATTCAATGGTGTAGGTGGACTCGGCGCCGGCGAATTTTTCTTTGTCCGTCTTTTTGCCCCGCAGCACCGGGATGGCCAGCACATGCTCGCAGAAGTCCGCGTAAATGTTCAGGATTTTAATGGTAAAATCCTCCGCGTCCTGGGCGGTGGCGTGGGCGGTGTGCCCCTCCTGCCACAAAAATTCCGTGGTGCGCAGGAACGGGCGGGTGGTTTTCTCCCAACGGACCACGGAGCACCACTGGTTGTAGAGCTTGGGCAGGTCCCGGTGGGACTGGACGATATTTTTATAAAGGTCGCAGAACAGGGTTTCCGAGGTGGGGCGGATGCACAGCCGCTCCGGCAGCTTTTCGTTCCCGCCGTAGGTAACCCAGGCCACCTCCGGGGCGAAGCCCTCCACATGGTCCTTTTCCTTCTGCAGCAGGCTTTCCGGAATCAGCAGGGGCAGGGACACGTTCTCCACACCTACCGCCTTAAAACGGGCGTCCAGCTGGTGCATAATATTCTCCCAGATCGCGTACCCGTTGGGCCGCAGGATCATGCAGCCCCGGACGCTGGAATATTCCACCAGTTCCGCTTTTTTCACCACATCGGTGTACCATTGGGCAAAATCCTCCGCCATGGGGGTGATTGCCTCAACCAACTTTTTTTCCTTTGCCATTGTTCTCTCCTTCAAAATAAACCTGTGCCGCTAATCATAGCATAGAAGCGGCCGGAATTCAAGCGGGGCCTTACATTTTGAACCGGCGGCCGGCTCCGGCAGAGCTTATATTTTGAACCGGCGGCCGGCTCCGGCAGAGCTTATATTTTAAACCGGTAGCCCACTCCCCAGATGGTTTCAATGTACTGGGGCTTGGAGGTGTCGTACTCGATCTTCTCCCGGATTTTTTTAATGTGTACCGTTACCGTGGCAATATCCCCGATGGATTCCATATCCCAGATGTTGCGGAACAGCTCTTCCTTGGTAAAGACCCGGTTGGGATTCTCCGCCAGGAAGGTCAGCAGGTCGAATTCCTTGGTGGTAAACTGCTTTTCCTCCCCGTTGACCCACACCCGGCGGGCGGTTTTGTCGATCTTCAGGCCCCGGATCTCAATGATCTCGTTTTTGTGGGCGCTGCTTCCGATGAGGCGGTCGTAGCGGGAAAGGTGAGCCTTCACCCGGGCCACCAGCTCGCTGGGGCTGAAGGGCTTGGTAATATAGTCGTCCGCCCCCAGGCCCAGGCCGCGGATCTTATCGATGTCATCCTTCTTGGCCGAGACCATCAGGATAGGCGTGTTCTTTTCCTGGCGGATTTTTTTGCAGATTTCAAAGCCGTCCATGCCGGGGAGCATCAGGTCCAGGATAAACAGGTCGAAGTCCTCCTTCAGCGCCCGGGTCAGCCCGGTGGTCCCGTTGTTTTCGATCTCCACCTCAAAGCCGGAAAGTTCCAGGTAATCCTTTTCCAGCTCGGCAATGCTTTCCTCGTCTTCCACAATCAAAATTTTGCTCATTGTATAGGTACCTCCTGATATTTTCGCAGCACAAAATGCATAATGGTCCCGGTTTTTTCTTTGCTGGTGGCCCAGATCCGCCCGCCGTGGTCCTCGATGATCTTTTTCACGATGGACAGGCCGATGCCGCTGCCGCCGGTGGAAGAATTCCGGGAGGCGTCCGTCCGGTAGAAGCGGTCGAAGATGTACGGCAGGTCCTTTACGGAAATCCCCCGGCCGTTGTCCTCAATCTCCACCTGGACAAAATCCCCGGCGTCCCGGATCCGCAGGTTGATGATCCCTTTCTTCTTATCCATATATTTGACGGAATTGCTGATGATGTTGTTGATCACCCGCTTCAGCTGCTCCGTGTCCCCGATGACCGTCACGTCCTCGGTCAGGTAGTTGTAATAGGTCAGCTGGATCCCCCGGGCCTCCAGCTCCACGCCCAGCTCCTCCGCGCAGTCGCTGAAATAGTCGTTGACCTTGATTTTGGTAAAATTGTAGGGGATCCGGTTGGTGTCGATCTTGGAGTACAGGGTCAGCTCGTCGATGAGCTTATCCATATCGTTGGCTTTGTTGTAGATGGTGCGCACGTATTTGTCCAGCTTCTCCGGGGAGGAGGCCACGCCGTCCAGGATGCCCTCCACATAGCCTTTGATGGCGGTGATGGGCGTCTTCAGGTCGTGGGAGATGTTGCTGATCAGCACCTTGTTTTCGCTGTCGTACTGCATCTTCTCCTCCGCGTTCTCCTTCAGGCGGATCCGCATCTCCTCAAAATCCATGCACAGCTCGCTGATCTCGTCCTTGCCGCTGACGTCGATGGAAAAATCCAGGTTCCCGTTTTTGATCTCCCGGGTGGCTTTCTTCAGCGTGCCCAGCGGCCGCAGGATGGAGCCGTACAGCCAGATGGTCAAAAACAGGGCGGTCAGAACCAGCACCACGATAATTAGGTACACCATATCCATGACCACGCTGCGTACCTGGGGCAGGGCTAGGCCCACGTTGGTCACAATAAACAGGCTGCCCTGGCTGCCGTCCGGGAATAAGAAATCCTGCTGGCTGACCAGGCTTTGGATTTCCCCGCCCAGGTACAGGCTTTCCTCGTTGGCCGCGCTGGCGCCGCTTCCGTATTCCGGCAGACGGCTGTACAGCGCCTCCCCCGCCGCGTTCCCGGAATAGAGCAGCGCGTCCTGCTTGCGCACGATCAGATAGGAATTTTTGGACTGCAGCCGCCGGTTCAGGCTGTCCAGATAGGAGGCGTCCTCCAGGGCGGAGGCGTCCTCCCCCAGAATGTCCTCCACCTCCTCCCGCATAGACTGGGTAAGGGCCCGGAACAGCTGCAAGGAATCCGAGGAGAAAAAGCTTTCCGTGTCCTCCAAGCCGTACAGCTCCTGCAGCGCCCCCAGCTGGAAGCGCTCCATGACCCGCACCGAAACCCCAATCAGAAGGATGGGGGCCAGCACAATGCTTAAAAACGATATGGCCAGTTTGGTTTTTAGTTTCATTTCAGCCGGATCTCCTTTTGGCCCTGGTTGCTGAACAGCAGCAGTGTGCGGCGGCTGCGGACGCAAATCTTCCGGATGGTGCCCTCCAGGGCGCCGCGGAATTTTTCTTTGCCGTGCGCATCCAGCACCAGGCATTCCGCCTCATTGTAAAATACCAGGTAATCGCCGGAAAATTCCCCGTAGGTATAGCGGAAGGGGATCTCCGCGCTCATGGTTTCTTTCCCCGCCGTGTTGTACACCCGCAGCCGCAGGGAGCCGTTTTCCTCCGTCACAATCCCGATGGCGTCCTCCCGGGCCAAAACGCTCTGTACCTCCCCGGCGCAGGGGATTTCCGCCACCAGCTGGGGCTGGGCCGGGTTTTCCAGGGAGTAGAGGACGGCCTGGCTGTCCCCAAAGGCGCAGACCAGCTGATCCGTCAGGTAGCGGACTTCCGGGAACAGGGTTTCCCCATAACGGAAGTATCCCACCACCCGGTCCGCCTCGTTTTTCCCCACGTCAAAATTGTAGAAGGCCACCCGGCTCTGAAGGCTTCCCTGATCCATATAGACAATGGAAACCGCCAGGCCGGTGCCGGTGGGCGAAAGGGACAAATCCAGAGGATAGCCCTCCCCGGCCAAGGCCGTGCGGATGCTAATGTCCAGCTTAATGCCGGTCCGGTCATAGAAGTCAATATAGTTGGCGTCCGTCTCGTCCAGCACCAGGGCCAGCACCCCGTGGGCGGAGACGGTTAAATTGAGAATGGGCAGGTTGGTCCGCACCGTTCCCTGCACACCCTCCAGGCTAAAAATGTAGGCGTCCTGGGAACGAAGATCTGCCACCGCCCCGTATTCCCCGTTTATGGCTACCGAAGGGTTCCGCATGGAATAGCCATAGTTCCACACGGTCTCCCCGGAGGCGTCCAGATAGGACATGCCGTCCGTGCCGTACTGAAGCACCCCTGCCCCCAAGTCCGCGTACTGGGACGCGCTTTCCCCCGCCGCCTCCTTTTCCCACACCACCTGAGCGGTTTCGTAGTGGGCGCGGCTGGAAAAAAAGGTCCACAAAAGAAAGGCCAGCAGGGCGCAGCCCAGCGCCGCCGCCCCTATACAAAGGCGGCGCAGCCGGTAACGCCGCACCTCCGCCTGCATTTCCTCCCATTCCTGCCCCGAAGGCTCCGGCGGCTCCGAAACAACCCGGCGGCGCAACTCCCTTTTCTTGCTCTCCCGGGAATTCTCTTGATAATTGCCCATCTCTACTTTCCTCAAACCTATCCTTTTCTAAATGTGCGCAGGATCCTCTTTTCTCCAACGCACCCCAAACGATCTTTCCCTGAATACAGCCGCGGCTGGCTTCCCCCGGGGGGGACTGCCACAACTAGCTTTCCCGGAGGGCTGCCGCGGTATTATATTGTGGCCTCCGGCCACGGTATCCCCCCGGCCGCGTGGCCTCGGGCCATTCGCCGCAGTTCAACGGCTTTTTCGGGCGAAAGCCACGAAAAAGCCGAGTTTCTTTCCAGCGCACACCGCTTTTTTCGCAAGAATGGCAGAAAAAACCGTGTGTCCGGACGGCAGCCCGGCTTTTTCGGACGAAAGCTCCGAAAAAGCCGTGTTTTCTTCCAGCGCACACCGCTTTTTCCGCAGGAATGGCTGAAAGAGCCGTGTGTCCGGACGGCAGGACGGCTTTTTCGGGCGAAAGCCACGAAAAGCCGAGCTTTTCTTCCCGCGTACACC
>CALWEC010000276.1 GCA_944376945.1 uncultured Lachnospiraceae bacterium
GGAGCCAGCAGGGCCGCCGCCGGCACGTTGCTCAGCGCCTGGCTGGCCAGGACCCCCACCAGCATCTCCCGCCCGTCCATCCAGCTTTTCAGAAGCTCCGAAACCGCCGGGATCCGGGCCAGGTTCCCGACAAACACAAAGAAAAAGACGAACGTCAGCAGCAGGGCGTAGTCCACCTTCCCGAAGATTTTCCAGTCGATGGCCAGCACCAGCAGGGCCACGCCCAGAAGCACCGCCCACTCCGGAAGCGCCCGGAACACCGCCAGCAGAGAAAGGGCAAACCCGGCCGCCGAAAGCAGCGCCTTCCGGCGGTGGATGCGGACCGGCGCTTCCGCGCGCTTATGCTCCAGGGGGATCCGGGGAATGAGCTGGCCCGCCAAAAGCAGCAGCGCCAGAGAGACCGCCGTCAGGGGGACCGTCACCCGGAAAAAGGCCCCGGTCTCCATCCGATAGTAGGAAAATAGGAACAGGTTCTGGGGATTCCCCACCGGCGTCAGCATACTGCCCAGGTTGGCGGCGATGGTCTGGAACACCACCGTCCCAATCAGCAGTTCCGTATGGCCGGCCGACGCCAGCGTCAGCACCGCGAAGGGCACAAAGGTCAGCAGGGCCACATCGTTGGTCACCAGCATAGAGGAAAAGAAACACAAAAGCACCAGAAGCCGGCACAGGCTCCGGGTGTCCCGGGCATGGAGGGATGCCTGCCGGGAAAGCCAGTCCAGCACCCCCGCTTCCCGGAAGCCTGCCACCACCGCCATCAGGCAGAACAGCAAAATCAGCACCGAGGTATTCACATACCCCAGATAGGCCGCGTCCGGCGGCACAACCATCATAGAAGCCAGGGCCGCCAGCCCTGCGATCCCCAGCACGCTCTCGTTTTTCAGCCACGCTTTTATCTTCATCGTCCTTCCTCCTCACGCGGCTGCCGGTCAGCCCGTCCCGATAATCTTCCGATTGGGCGAGGGGGCGTAATAGTCGGTGTGCATCTTGATCCGCTCCGTCTCCTGGCCGTCGATCCGGATAATCTTCCACAGCTCCACCTCGATCTCCGGGGCGCCGTAGGAGTAATCCGACTCGCCTGTGGGCATGGTCGGATCCTCCACCGTCACCGTTTCCGGCTCGTTCCGGTACAGCTCCACCGTCTCGTAGGAGACTTCCCGGTTGTCCGGACGGGTCTCGATGCCAAAGACAATGAAGGAAACGTACTCGCCGTCTGTGGAGCCCCAGATGTAGATGGGAAATTCGTAATGGTTGGTAAAGCACAGGTCTTTATAGCCCTCGGAGATGGCCGCGTCCAGCCCCGGCTCCACATAGCTGACCTCCATGGAGTGAGGGTAGCGCTCGTCCACCTGGAGCTCCGCCTCCAGCAGGGCGTTATACAGGGTGCTGGACACCTGGCAGATGCCGCCGCCTATGGCGTCCTCTTTTTTCCCGTTGATGTACTGGGTGCCTACCCGGTAGCCGTTTTCCTCCGTCCGGTCCCGCATCCGTTCGCTGATGGAAACCGACTCTCCCGGCATCAGGATCAGGCCGTCTATGTAGGCCGTAGCCACCTCCACATTGGTATCCCGCTGCTCGCTGGGATTGTTGTCCCGGTGGTATTTGGTTACACCGTCTCCGATGTTATCCTGGATGCGCTCCAGCTCCTCCGTGGGATAGTGGGGCTGGGCCACCTCAATCACCGCGTCCAGGGTCACGTTCCCATAGGCCTCCAGGGAGGTGGAGCGGATTAAATCCGCCGTCTCTTCCTGGTTGGTGGCCAGGCCGGTCTCGCTCTGGGTGACCTTCAGGCCGTCCCCGGTAAACCAAATATCCGCGTCCTTGGGATCCACATCGTTTTCTTCCGCGATGGAAGCCACAAATTCCGCTAGCTTTTCCTCATCCAGGCTCTTGTCCGGCTCCAGCTTCAGCGTCCCGTTCCGCAGATCCTGCCGGTCCCGGTACTGGCGCAGCGGGCTCCCCGTCTCCCCCAGGAGCACGGCCCGCTCCAGCAGCCCGTCCAGATCCCAGCGAAGCCCCAGCGCGTTGGGGGTGGTGGAATACGTATTCTCCTGCCACCGGACCGTCAGCTGCATGGAGCCCCGCTCCCGCTGGTATTCCTCCAGGAGCGCCCGGGCCTCGGCCACCGTCCGCTCCCCAATGTACAGCTCGTCCACATAAATCCCCGCCGCCAGCACCGCGCTTTCCTCCAAGGCCTGCGTCTCTTCTTCCCCCGCGGAACGCTCCGCCTCCCGGTCCAGCCAGGCCACCCATTCCTCCGGCGGCTCCCCGGATACCGGCTCCTGGGAGCAGGAAGTAAATAGCATCGCCAGAAGGCACAGCGGCAGCCATATCTTTCTCCTGATTCTTCTCATTCTATCCGCTCTTTCGCAAAAGATTTGTATGTTCTTCCAGATTCCTAAAGAATTATTATAGCCCAGGAGAACCCTGGGCTGCAAGAACAATTTGTTTAAACTTTTGTGAAATTTGGGGTTTGCTTCCTGATCCGGTTTACGGCTGATACGAAATCTCCGCCTCCGGCTCTGCCAGCACACTACCGGCCGCATCCTGGATTTCAAAGGTCAGCTTGGCCGTGCGGATATCCGCCGGCTCCAGGATCCCGCTGGCGTCCCGGTCCGCCGATGCAACCTGCACATAGAACACCGACGTTCCCCCTGCCGGAAGGGCCGCTGCTGCCTGGGAAGATGCCTGGGTGTCCGTGCCGTTCAGGGAAAGAGAGCCTTCCTGGTAGCCTACCTGGAGCTCCTCCTCTCCCTGGTTCTGGATCAGGAACAGCAGGGTGGCGTCGCCGTTTGAATCCGCCTGAAGACCCTTGGAAAGGATCTGTACCCCGTCCCCGCTGTATACCTCCTGTCCGGAAGCGTCAAAGGCCGTCTCCGGCTCCGAAACCGCCAGGGTAATGGCCTCCGGCTCTCCCAATGCCTGGCCGTCCCGGTCTATCAGGGCAAAGTCAAAGGCGATCCGGGAAATCTCCGAGATACCATAGGCTTCCATGGTTTCCCCGCTCATCCCTAGCTGCAGCGGAATCTCCACAATCCGCGTGGCTCCCGGGTGGATGTTGTCTACCGTCCCGCTTCCGTAAAAAATCCCCAGCCCATTGAGGGACAGGCCGGCCACCTGGCCCCGCGCCGTTTCCTCCGAACGGTTGGCCACCTCCAGCAGCAGCCGGGGGCCGCTGTTTTCCTGGGAGACCACCGCCGCCGAAACCATATGGACGTCCTGCTGGCCAAACCGCTCCGTTGTATCCATGTATACGATCTGGGAGCCTTCGGCAAACGCCCCTTGCTCCAGCGCCGCCTGATAAGGATCGGCGTCCGCGTCAAAATGGCCATAGGCAGACGTCCGGATTTCCGCAGGGCCGGTCTCAAACGCAGCGCCATCCTCCTCCCAGATCTGGAATCCCAGCTGCAGCACGGCCACCTGACGGATCCCGTACCGCATCAGTTCTTCCACCGGGAAAGAAAGGACCGCGTCTTCCTGGCTTTCCGGAGCCAGTTCCACATCCAAAGGCGTGTCCACGTCTATCATATAGCCATTTACCGCGCTGCCGCCGTACGACTCCGTATGAGAAAGGAGCCGGCGCGGCTGGCTGCCCTGGTTCTCCAGCACCAGCTGCAGATCCACCGAATGGGCCGTATACGTCAGCGCCTCCGCTGTAATCCGGATATCCTGTTCCTGGTACAGCACCGTTTCTTCTATGATGGCCGATGTCTGAAACTCCGGCGTTTCCTCCGGCTTCGATTCGGTTTCCGGTTCCGTTTCCGGTTTGCTGGAAGCCTCCGTGGCCTCTGCCGCCTCCGATCCGGCTGTGCTTCCGGCGGTCTCCTCCACCTCCCCGCTGCAGCCTGCCAGAGAAACGGCCAGCAATCCAGCCAACAACCAAGCGATTATCCTTTTTTTCATCTAGCTTCCCCCTTTGCTGTTCTTTTCAAAACATTCTGTTACATTCTTAGTATAACATGATATAAAAAAAAAAAAAGCGCTTTTCTATATAGTGTCTGCTGATTAAGCCAATATTGTAATAAATCGCCCTGCCGAAAAGGGGAACAATCCCCATTTCTCCATAAAGGCGCAGAGAATCCTTCTCTGCATCTTGAAAAGATTCGACACGAAT
>CALWEC010000277.1 GCA_944376945.1 uncultured Lachnospiraceae bacterium
AATCCGGTCCGCAATGTTTAGGATCCGCTCCTGGTGGGAGATGATGATAATAGAGCCCTGGGTCTGGCTGCGCATCCGCTCGAACACCTGGATCAGGTTTTGGAAGCTCCACAGATCAATCCCGGCCTCCGGCTCGTCAAAGACGGAAAGCTTGCTGGCCCGCGCCAGCACCGTGGCAATCTCAATCCGCTTCAGCTCCCCGCCGGAGAGGCTGGCGTTGACCTCCCGGTTGATATAGTCCTTGGCGCACAGGCCCACCTCGGAGAGATACCGGCAGGCGTCCGCGGCGGACAGCTTCTTTTTGGCGGCCAGTCGGATCAGGTCCAGCACCTGGACGCCCTTAAAGCGGACCGGCTGCTGGAAGGCGTAGCTGATGCCCAGGTTGGCCCGGTCGGTGATGCTTTTTTCGGTAATATCCTGGCCGTCCAGGAAGATACGGCCTGCCGTGGGCTTTTCCACGCCGGCGATCAGCCGGGCCAGGGTGGATTTGCCGCCGCCGTTGGGGCCGGTGATGACCACAAACTCGCCTTCCCCCACCTCCAGGCTGATGTCCCGGATAATGCCTATGTCCCCTTTGTCCGCCGGTACGTCAAAGGAAATATTTTTTAACGTAAGCAATGGTTTGCCTCCTTCTCGCTGGCCCGCCCTGCGGGCCGCTGGTAAAATGGGAAAATCCCGGCCTTCCGGCTTTCCCCAAGACAACAGTATAGCACAGGTGGGACAGGCAGGGCAAGCCCCCCGAAGGCCATATTTTCCGGCGTATTTTCTGGATTTTCCCCGTCGGGAAGAAAAAGATTTTCTTTTTGAAGCCCATATGCTATAATGGCAGGGAAAGTCTTGCCAGGCAGCAGGGGACAAGCCTGCTTTCCCGCCGGGGCGGCTCCTGGGGGAAAGGGATCCTGGCAAGGAGAAAGGGATATACCGATGAAAAAATGGTTTCAATATGTGGCCGTTTTCTGCGCTGTCCTCCTGGCCAGCGGTAATCTGGCCTGGGCTTCCCCGGCACAGGGGGAGACCCAGACCGGGCAGGCGGCAACGGAGGCTGCCGGCGAAACGGCGGCCGGAGAGGGGGGCGCTTCCGGCACGGAGGCGGCGGAGATCCCGGGGCTGACGGACGCGGAACGGTACGCGCTGCACACGGTGGCCGGTGAAAAGGCGGAGGTGCCTTCCGTGGAGTCCCCTACCGCCATCCTGGTGGACCGGAAAAGCGGCGCCATCCTGTACCAGAAGGAGGCCGACACCACCTTCTACCCGGCCAGCATTACCAAGATTATGACGGCCCTGCTGACCCTGGAAAACTGTTCCCTGGACGAGATGGTGACCTTCTCCTACCGGGCCACCCATGAGCTGGAGGAGGGAGCCACCCACATCGCCCGCACGGAAGGGGAGGAGATGACGGTCCGGGACTGCCTGTACGCCCTGCTTTTGCAGTCCGCCAACGAGGTGGCCCAGGCGCTGGCGGAGCACATTTCCGGCAGCATTGAGGACTTTGGCGTGCTCATGACGGAGCGGGCCAAGGAGCTGGGCTGCACCCACACGAATTTTGTCAACCCTTCCGGCCTCAACAATGAAAACCACTATACCACGGTCCACGATATGGCCATTATCATGCGGGCGGCCCTGGACACCCCCGGCTTCCTGGAGATCGATTCCACCCTGACCTACGAGATTCCTCCCACCAACAAGCACGAGGAAAGCACCTGGGTGGCCCACAAGCATCCGCTGTTAAAGTACGGGGACACCCCGTATGAGTACGCGGTGGCAGGAAAGACCGGATATACCCAGCTGGCAGGCAATTCCCTGGTGACCTATGCGGTAAAGGGGGACGCGGAGCTGATCTGCGTGATTATGAACGCGCCGGCCGGGTGCCGGGCGGAGGATACCATCGCCCTGCTGGAGTATGGCTTCAACAACTTTACCTGGCATTCCATGGCGGAGAGCGCCCAGGGCTTCCTGGATGGGCAGCCGGAGGCCGCGGGCCTGGAAAACGCGGGGCCCTACCGCTGGGGCGAGGACGCCTGGATTGTCCTGCCCAACAGTGCGGACGTGTCCGCCCTGACGGCGGAGGCAGGCCCAGCGGAGATCCAGGGGGATGTGCTTTCTGGCTCGGTCACCTACCAGTACCAGGGGGAGGAAGCCGGCGTCGTCCACTATGCCCGGACCCAGATCCAGCCGGCGGCGGAGACGGGAGCCCCGGAGGAATCCACGGCGGAGGCGGCGGTGGCCCCGGAGGAGGAGGGAGGCTTTTCCTGGAAAACCTTCTTTAAGTGGGCGGCCATCGTCCTGGGCGTCCTGGCCCTGCTCTTTGGCGTGTTCTTTGTGGTTTACAACTGGCAGCAGCTGAAGCGCCGGCGGCGGTACCGGAACCGCTACCGGATGCGGAAGATGCGCCGGCGGCGGAGAAGGCGCTGGTAAGCGTCCGATCCGGCGGAACGGGAGAGAAGAAGAAACCGAAGAAAATGCGAAAAAGATTTGTTCCGTTTTAGCGGTACACCTATAAGAATGTAAGGATATCTTGCAGGACAGCATGGCGATTTGCTATGCTGTCCTGCTTTTATTGGCGCGCCTGGCGGCATACGTTTCAAGACCTGAAAGAAAAGTGGAATGGTTCTGGACTAGCCCGGTATAGGGACGATTTTTTTGAAACCATCGCTTTCAAGCGATGGTTTCGTCCGGAATAAATATTTTACTTTTTGCCTCTTTTTCGTTAAAATATCTAACAACGAGAGAGGAAATTGCAACCTGCAAAGCATTTATTGACCCAGAGATTTCTGCACAAATTCCATAAATTCTTTGGCCAGCCCCAGCAAAGGCCTCTCTCCACGCCAACAAAACCAAATATCTGAATTATGCCCGTATCCTTTGAGCGGAACCACCGATAGGTTGGGTTCTGCCCGGAAGGCACCAGCCATGCCAGTGGGAATTAAACTGACCGAACTGCCATAGGTCAGATAACGCAGTTTGTACATGGCATTGTTGGTGGTAAACACACATTTGGGAATAAAGCCATTATCAATGCAAAACTGGTAGGAGGCCTCCAGCCTGCCCGCCTCCTTTTGCAGGAAACAGAAAGAATCCTCTTTCAATTCCTGAATGTCAATGGATTCCCGCTCTGACAGTGGATGGTTCCGAGGCATGACCGCATAGTACGCCTGGGATGTCACATGCAGCTTATTCATGGGCAGTTTAAATTCCGTGTTGGAATTGCAGACTACAAAATCAAAGGAATGGAGGGAAACCGGGGAGGCCATGGTGCTTCCATGAACGTTAAACTCCACTTCTGGATGGATTTTCTGAAATTGGTGAAGCATCTGGAAAACGTCCTCACTGTAGATCATAAAAGCTACCGAGAGCCGGGGCGGCTGCTTTGCCCCAAAGGAAAGTCGGCTGACACTGAGCAAACGGAGAATTTCCCGGGTCACCGAGAGGAAGTACTCCCCGTACTCGGTGAGAATCATTTTTCGATGCTTTCGCTCAAACAGCGGAACCCCTAGCTCTGCCTCCAGCCGAAGAATGCAGCCGCTGAGGGAGGACTGGGAGATGCAAAGTTCCTCCGCCGCCTTGGATACACTGTTGAATTTTGCAACTTTTTCAAAATATTCCAGTTGAAGTAATTCCATATATGCTTTTCACTCCTCTATTCATACTTTTTTAGTATAGCACAGCTTTTGTGCTGTTTCAATACAGGCGTCCGGCATCTTCCTCTATCGGGCCCGAGATTTGAAGATCTGGACAAACCTAGAAAAATCCTAAAAATAAAGGAGGACAATTATGTCTACACCTTGTCTGATTGCGCTGCTTGTACTGATTGCTATCATTGTAGTCGGTATCCGGCTGAACATCAACCTGGGCGTTCTGGGCCTGGTGGCCGCATACGTGTGCGGTTCCCTCATCGGTGGACTGCCAGCCAGTTCCATTTTAGGAGAATGGCCCATCTCCGTGATGACGCAGGTTATCTGTATTATGCTGTTCTTTGGCGTAGCCATGACCAACAACACCTTTAAAGCGGTGGCGGATAAACTTATCTACTCCGGCAGGCGTTTTGCGCCTCTGATCCCTTTCCTTCTGTTCCTCGCCATCTTTCTGGTGGCGGCAGTGGGAACCGGTTCCACTGCCGTGTATATTATGGCCTTGCCGATCTACCTGATTGCCAAAGATGTAAAGATGAAGCCAGGGCTGATTCCCATCATTGTCATTGCAGGCCTCAATGGCGGCTCCTGGCAAATATTTTCCCGGGATGGCGCCATGGCCGGCGGTATTATGGCCAGCGCAGGATTTGATTCCACGGCAGCTACCCAGATCGCCACCAAGATGGGGCTCCATTATCTGCTTACTTCCCTGCTTTTATTTGTGGTTGGCTACATTATCTTTCAGGGTTGGAAGTGCCAGGCCCTGGTGGAGGAGAAACCAGCGCCTTTCACCAAAGAGCAAAAGACAACCCTGATTCTGGTGGCTGCCTTTGTGGTTATTTACCTGATTCCCACGATCCTAGGCAATTTCCTGGACAGCAGCCTGCTGGATGCTATCAACGCGCGGCTGAACCTGTTTCTGCTTTCCTGCGTGTTCGCGCTTCTTTCCTTGATTTTGAAGCTGAGTACCATGAAGCAGATGATTGAGACAGTGCCCTGGATGGCGCTGATTACCGTAGGCGGCATGGGAACCTTTATCAATGTATGCGCGGAACTGGGTGTGGTGGACGTGCTGTCCGCCTTTATCTCCAACAATGTGCCGGTTGCCCTGGTTCCCTCGGTGCTGGCGCTGTGTGCAGGCTGCATGTCCCTGTTCACCGCCACCATCAGCGTGGTGTTGCCTACCTTCTACCCCATTGCCTACAGCCTGGCCCAGACGCTTCCGATTGCACCGTCTCTGATGATTTCTTCCATCACCATTGGTTCCGGCATGGCAGGGATCTCGCCCTTCTCTACCATGGGTGCAGTAACCTACAGCGTTATCGGTGAGGAGGATAAACAGAAAGTGTTCGTCAGTGAATTCTTTACGGTTATTTTGGCCTTTATATTGATACAGGTGTGCATTTTCATCGGCTTGTACAATGTTTAAACCGTACAGAATGGAAAAATCAGGAGGAAAATCTTTTAATGAATCTAGAGCTTTTTCAAAGAGTAAGCGATTATTACTATCGCTGCCGCCACTATGCGGATGAGACAGCGGCCTATCCTCACCAGACCTGGGACGCCTTCGTGACCCAGCTGTACCTGACCTTTGAAGAGATGTTTACCTTGGATCGGGAGACCGGTGAGGTGGTCGTTCAGGAAATTCTCACCGATGAGAAATTAGAAAGCCTCTATGAAGCCTTGCAGGAGGCGGAAAAAAAGCTGATTCCTCTCCACGATCCGGAAGAAGATAAGCTGTACCTGTGGAAGGGAGGCAACATGCCCTGGCATCTTTTGAGTGCCGGTGAATGGGCAAAAAAAAGTTTCGATGCACCGGACTTCCGTCCCCATGTGGTAAAACATCTGGTTCCGGACGGAAAAAAGCATCCGGCTGTATTCATTTCCGGCGGCCGCTACCGGGAAAACCTGCGGGGGAGCCGGCCGGTAGCGGAAATGCTGGTGGAGCACGGCTATCACGCTTTTGTGCTCAACGACCGGCATGGCGGTGGGCTGGCAGTGCGAAAATCCCTGGTACGTTCCATGGATCTGCAGCGGGCTATTCGGCTGGTCCGGGCCCATGCCGAGGAACTGCGCGTGGATCCAGAACGGATTGTCACCTACGGTCTCTCCATGGGAAACCGCCCTACCATTGACCTAATCAACTCCCTAGGCATCCACACCAATCCGCATGAGGTGGATCCCTCTTACCAGCCGGATAAGGTGGATCTGGAAAGCGCACAGCTTAACGCTTATATTTGTGAGTATCCCGCCACCTTCCCCTGGCAGGATCCCAACCGTTATGCAGACTTTCCGCCCACTTTTGGCGTCATGGGAAACCGGGATTTTTCCCTTTGGCGGGTGATGCCTTTTTTCAATGACCTGATCATCCACAAGGTGGCAGTGGAGCTTCACATTTACGACGGCATCTCCCACGGCTTTGGCATGGGCGATTTCAAATATTACCGGGAGGAACCTTTTGTGCGGCTGCAAAAATCCGCTTCTCCTTACATCCAAAGCATAGAGGAATGGCCTCACCTTCTGTTCCTTTGGCTGGATCGGGTGCTGGATAAAAATTATGGATATACCTGGCCCATTGGGCATATTGATCCAAAGGAGACTGCCCAGTAGGAAAAAGAAATCACAAAAGGGGGGCTGTGAAAACGAACTTCACGTTTTTCACAGCCCCCCCTTTATCTCTCTGTATCGGTGGCGGTTGGTTTTAATCCGCCGGACGCGGCACAATCAGGGCGCATTCCGGCTGGTCGATTTTGAGAGGGGCCCGGTTCATGACCAGCAGCCCGGTGTCAAAGTGCACCCGGAAGAAGGTCAGGGTGCTGGAGTCAAAATTGGTGCAGAACAGGTGCCGCTCATCCGGGAACAGGCAGACGTCGGTGGGGTAGCGGCCGCTGATGGGCAGCACGTCCAGCATTTCCAGCAGGCCGGTTTCTTTGTCCCGCTTAAAAATTCCCAGGCTGTGGTCCCCGGAGTTGGTGCAGAGAAGCCGGGTGCTGTCCTGGGCAAATTCCAGGGTGATGGCGGCGCTGTACTCGTTAAACTTTTTCCCCAAGGTGGAGAGGGTCTGGATCTGCTCAAAAACCGGCAGGCGCCCGCTTCCATCGTAGGTATAGACCGAAATTTTGTTGCTCATCTCCTTCAGGGCATAGAGAAAACGCCCGTCCGGGGAGAACAGCAGGAAGCAGGGGGAGGCCTGGAGCTTGCAGTGGATAATGTCCAGAGGGCTCAGCTCCCCGGTCTGATGGTTGAACCGGTAGATCTTAATCTGGTCGATGCCGGAATCCGCCACGCAAAGGTACTTCTCGTCCGGCGTCAGAACCGCGCAGCGCACATGGGGGCGCAGGTTCCGCTCCGCCACGCTGCCAGGGCCCCGGTGGAAGATCCCATCGGCAATGGGGCCAACGGAACCGTCCGGAAGGATGTGCAGCACGGTAATTTTGCCATCGTAAAACCCGGAGACAAACAGGAAACGGTTGTCCCGGGAGGTGGACAGGTGGCAGCCCCGCATGCCGCGGATATGGGCCGTGTTTAAGGGACGCAGGTTTCCGTCCGGCAGGATGCGGAAGGAGGCCACCCCCGCGTCGGTGGTGGCGTACAGGAAGCGCTGGTCCGGGGAGGTGATCAGGTAGGAAGCGTTGCTCACTTCCACTTCCCCCCGCTTGGACAGGCTGCCCTGCTCCACGTCTACGTCCAGGATGGTCAGTCCTTTGGATGAATTGGTGTCGGTATAGGAACCAATGTATGCAGTGTAAATTTGGCTCATAACAGCCTCCTTATCCTTTGGCAAAAATCGGATTTGCACATAAGTATACCATAGGGCCCCGGTTTTGTTAAGCGCCTTTCTTGGAAAATATCAGGACGCTTCCTGCATGTTTTTGACGGCGGTGGACAGCATCAGTTTAATCCGGTTCAGCTGGTTTACCTCGCTGGCTCCCGGGTCGTAGTCCACGGCAATGATATTGGAGTCCGGGAAGCTGCGCCGCAGCTCCTTGATGACGCCCTTCCCCACCACATGGTTGGGCAGGCAGGCAAAGGGCTGGGTGCAGACGATATTCCGCACGCCGCTGTGGATCAGCTCGATCATCTCCCCGGTCAGGAACCAGCCTTCGCCGGACTGATTGCCGGTGGAGACAAAGGGCTCCGCGTACTGGGCCAGCTGGGCAATTTTGGCCGGAGGCTCAAAGCGCCGGCTGGCTTGAAAGGCCTCTGCCGCCGGCTTCCGCAGGTATTCCAGGAAGTGGATGCCCAGCTGGCCGGTCCAGGCCGTCCGCTTTTTGCCTCCCAGGTAGCGGGCCTTAAAGCGGCTGTTGTAGAAGCAGTAGGAGAGGAAGTCCATCAAATCCGGCACCACCGCCTCGGCGCCCTCCCGCTCCAGCAGCTCCACCAGGTGGTTGTTGGCCAGGGGCAGGAACTTGACCAAAATCTCCCCTACGATGCCCACCCGTGGCTTGCGCAGGTCCTCCCGGATGGGGAACTGGTCGAACTCTTGGATCATCTGCCGCACATTCTGCTTGAATTCCTTCATGCCCCAGCCCTTCTTTACCAGGGACTGGATGCAGATCTTTTTCCACTTTTCGTGGAGGGCGTTGGCGGAGCCGGGCACCTGCTCGTAGGGCCGTACCCGGTACAGCACCCGCATAAAAATATCCCCGTAGATAATGGCCTGCATGGCCCGGATGACCATGGCGGGCGTATAGTGGAAGCCCGGGTTGGTCTCCATGCCGTTGACGTTCAGGGAAATCACCGGGATATGGCCCAGGTTGGCCTTCTCCAGGGCCCGGCGGATAAAGGCCAGGTAGTTGGAGGCCCGGCAGCCGCCGCCGGTCTGGGTGATGATAATGGCCAGTTTGTCCGTATCGTACTGGCCGGACTGGATGGCGTTCATCAGCTGCCCCACCACGATCAGAGAGGGGAAGCAGGCGTCGTTGTTCACATATTTCAGGCCGGTGTCAATGGCCGCCCGGTCCCCGTTGTTGGGGATGACCATATGGTAGCCAAACTGGTTTAAGGCCGGCTGAAGCAGGTCAAAGTGGATGGGGGACATTTGGGGGCAAAGGATGGTGTAGCCCTCCTCCCGCATCTGTTCCGTAAACACCGCCCGGTGGTAGGAGGCCGGAGCCAGCTTCCGGGGCGCCGGATGCTCCGCCCGGATCCGCAGGGCGGACAGCAGGGAACGGATCCGGATCCGGGCCGCTCCCAGGTTGTTTACCTCGTCGATTTTTAGCACCGTATAGATTTTCCCGGAATGGGTCAGGATGTCGCTGACCTGGTCCGTGGTCACCGCATCCAGGCCGCAGCCAAAGGAGTTGAGCTGGATCAGGTCCAGGTCCTCCCGGCCTTTCACAAACTGGGCCGCGGCGTACAGCCGGGAATGGTACATCCACTGGTCG
Source organism: uncultured Lachnospiraceae bacterium (assembly GCA_944376945.1). Classification (GTDB taxonomy): domain Bacteria; phylum Bacillota; class Clostridia; order Lachnospirales; family Lachnospiraceae; genus Pseudolachnospira. The sequence goes on from CALWEC010000277.1 coordinate 9,017, forward strand.
CTGACAATCAGCGGCCGCTCCGGGGCGCCTAGGTGGGAGACGGAATACTCCGTCAGCACCGCGATGCCGTAGGAGGCGATCATCTCCGGGATGCCGTGGTTGATCTCCGGGTCAATGTGGTAGGGCCGGCCAGCCAGCACGATGCCGCGGCGGTGGTTTTTCTCCATCCAGGCCAGGACCTCCTCCCCCTTCTTCTGCAGGTCCGCCTTGGCGGCCAAAAGCTCCGTCCAGGCGGCGTGGCCTGCTTTGCGCACCTCTGAGGCAGGGATAGAGAATTCCTGGCGGAAAATCTCTTCCAGGCGGCGCACGGCGGTCTGCTCGTCCGTAAAGGCCAGGAAGGGGTGCAGGAAGCGCACGCCCTCTGCCTTAATGCCCTCCACGTTGTTTTTAATGTTCTCCGGGTAGGAGACCACAATGGGGCAGTTGTAGTGGTTGGTGGCCCCCTCTACCTCCGTCCGCTCGTAGAACACGGAAGGGTAGAAGATGGTCCGAATCCCCTGGTCCAGCAGCCATTGGACGTGGCCGTGGCTGATCTTGGCCGGATAGCACTCGGACTCGCTGGGGATGGATTCCATGCCCAGCTCGTAGATTTTCCGGCTGGAGATGGGGGACAGCACCACCCGGAAGCCCAGCTCCCGGAAGAACACCGCCCAGAAGGGGAAGTTTTCGTACTGGTTCAGCACCCGGGGGATACCAATGACGCCTCGGGGCGCCTCCGCCTCCGGCAGCGGCTCGTAGCCGAAGATCCGGTTGTACTTGTACTCAAACAGGTTGGGCACCTTCTCCGAAGCCCGCTCCTTGCCCAGGCCCTTTTCGCACCGGTTGCCGGTTATGTAGTGCCGCCCGCCGGGGAACCGGTTGATGGTCAGCAGGCAGTGGTTGGTGCAGCCTTTGCAGCGGGTCAGGGAGGTGGTAAAGGAAAGCTTTAAAATCTCCTGGATGGGAAGCATGTGGGTCTGCTTCCCCTGGCCCCGCTCCCGGGCGATCAGGGCGGCGCCGAAGGCTCCCATAATCCCGGCAATGTCCGGCCGGATGGCCTTGCAGCCGGAGATCTTCTCGAAGCTGCGGAGCACCGCGTCGTTGTAGAAGGTGCCGCCCTGTACCACCACGTTTTTCCCCAAATCCCGGGGGTCTGTAATCTTAATGACTTTAAATAAAGCGTTTTTGATAACCGAGTAGGCCAGGCCGGCGGAGATGTCCGAAACCGGCGCCCCCTCCTTTTGGGCCTGCTTGACGTTGGAGTTCATAAACACCGTGCAGCGGGTGCCCAGGTCCGTAGGGTTCTGGGCAAACAGGGCCTCCCGGGCAAAGTCCTCCACGGAGTAGCCCAGGGAATTGGCAAAATTTTCGATAAAAGAGCCGCAGCCGGAGGAGCAGGCCTCGTTGAGCAGGATGGTGTCGATGGTCTTATTTTTGATCTTAATGCACTTCATATCCTGGCCGCCGTTGTCCAGGATGCAGTCCACCTCCGGGTCAAAGAAGGCGGCGGCGTAGTAGTGGGCCACCGTCTCCACCTCCCCCTCGTCCAGCATCAGGGCGGATTTCAGCAGCGCTTCCCCGTAGACGGTGGAGCAGGAGTAAGCAATTTTGGCGTCCGGCGGCAGAAGGTTGCGCACCTCCCCCATGGCCCGGATGGTGGTGGCCAGCGGGCTGCCGTTGTTGTTGCTGTAAAACGAGTACAGCAGGGTGCCGTCCTCCCCTACCAGCGCCAGCTTGGTGGTGGTGGAGCCGGCGTCTATGCCTAGGTAGCAGTTGCCGTGGTACTGGGACAGATACCCCCGCTTCACTTTGTGCCGGTTGTGCCGGGCCAGGAAATTCCGGTACTCCTCCTCGTCGGCAAACAGCGGCTCCATCCGCTTGATCTCCATGTCCATCTGGACGCCGTTGGTCAGCCGCTCAATCAGCTGGCCGATGGGCACCTGCCCGTCCTGGTGGTTCATGGCCGCGCCGATGGCCGCGAACAGGTGGGAATGGTCCGGGGCGATAACCTGCTGGTCCGTCAGCCGCAGGGTGCGGATAAAGGCGGCCCGCAGTTCCGAGAGGAAATGGAGGGGGCCGCCTAGGAACGCCACGTTCCCCCGGATGGGCTTGCCGCAGGCCAGGCCGCTGATGGTCTGGTTGACCACCGCCTGGAAAATGGAGGCCGAAAGATCCTCCCGGGTGGCCCCTTCGTTGATCAGGGGCTGGATGTCGCTTTTGGCGAACACGCCGCACCGGGCCGCGATGGGGTAGATGGCCTTATAATTTTTGGCGTACTCGTTGAGCCCTGCCGCGTCGGTCTGGAGCAGGGCCGCCATCTGGTCGATAAAGGAACCGGTGCCGCCGGCGCAGATGCCGTTCATCCGCTGGTCCACGCCGCCGGTAAAATAGATGATTTTGGCGTCCTCGCCGCCCAGCTCAATGGCCACGTCGGTCTGAGGCGCGTAGTCCTGGAGGGAGGTGGCCACCGCCACCACTTCCTGAACAAAGGGCACCTCCAGATGCTTGGCCAGGGTCAGCCCGCCGCTGCCGGTGATCACCGGGTGCAGGACAATGGGGCCCAGCGATTCCTGGGCCCGTTTCAAAAGCTCCGCCAGGGTCTCTTGGATATGGGCCAGATGCCGCTGGTAATCGGAAAATAAAACCGTATTTTTTTCGTCCAGCACCGCGATCTTTACGGTGGTGGAACCAATATCAATGCCTAAGGCGCAGCAAAGTGCCATGGTACTCCTCCTTCCAATGAACCACTATACGTTATAAACGTTTTCTGGGGAAAATACAAGTAAAAAAAAGCTAAAATTATTTTGAAAACAGGGGAAAAGCGCTGAAAAAAGGGATTTCCTGCCGGGTGTTAAATTTTGGTAAAGGGGGCCGGAAATCCTGGCCGGGGGTTTGACAAACCGGGAAAATCCTCCTATAATAAAGAATAATTTTTTGCGCGCCGGAGCCGTGCCGGGGAGGGGATCCCCAGGGCCTGGCGCAGGGAAACGAGGGCCGATATGGATTTTATCAACAAGCTGGAACGGAAATTTGGAAGATTTGCCGTGCGCAACCTGATTGTCTATCTGCTGGCGCTGCAGGCGATCGGGTATATCCTGGGGCAGGCCAACGGCCTGTTTTACTATGAATACCTGGCCCTGAACCCGGCCATGGTGCTTCGGGGGCAGATTTGGCGTCTGGTAACCTTCCTGGCGGTCCCTGCCAGCGGGAATATCCTGCTTTTCGCCTTCTCCCTTTTCTGCTTTTTCTCCATCGCCCGGCTGATGGAACAGCTGATTGGTACGTTCCGCACCAACCTGTACCTGCTGGTAGGGCTGCTGGGCATTATTCTGGGGACTTTTCTGGTCACCCCTTTTTATGGAAGCTTTTTGGCTTCCACCGCGGCGGCCGGAGCCACCACCAACCTGTATCTGACCATGCTGCTGGCCATCGCCACCCTGGTGCCGGAAGCCCAGTTCAGCTTCTACGGGATTATCCCCATTAAGGCCAAGTGGCTGGGGATTTTCTACGGGCTGCTGCTGGCGTACCAGCTGTTTAAGTACAGCTGGCCTTCCCGGATTATGCTGGTGATGACCCTGCTGAACTATATCCTGTTCTTTTTCCTGTATCACAAGCCGGCCCAGCGCGCCAAGCAGGCCAAGCGCAAGGTGGTCTACCAGTATAAGGCCCACGCAGGCGCTTCCGGCCCCCGGCACCGGTGCGCCGTCTGCGGCCGCACGGAGCTGGACGATCCAACCCTGGAGTTCCGTTTCTGCTCCAAGTGTGAGGGGAATTACGAGTACTGCCAGGATCACTTGTACACCCACAGGCATGTTACGAAAGGAAACGCCAATGATTAAGAAAAAAACCAAGATTATCTGTACCATGGGCCCCAACGCGGAAGATCCGGCGGTGATGCGCCGCCTGATCGAGGAAGGCATGGACGTGGCCCGCTTTAACTTTTCCCACGGAAGCCATGAGGAGCACCTGAAAAAGCTGAACATGCTGAAGCAGCTGCGGGAGGAGATGGGGATCCCGGTGGCGGCCATGCTGGACACCAAAGGGCCGGAGATCCGCACCGGGCTGCTGGAGGGCGGCCAGCCGGTTTCCCTGGAGCCGGGCAAACCCTACACCCTGACCACCCGGGAGGTAATAGGAAACCAGGAAATCGGGCATATTACATACGAAGGGCTGCCGGAGGACGTGAAACCGGGGGATTTTATCCTCATCGACGACGGGCTGATCCAGCTGCGGGTGGAGTCGGTGGAGGAAACCGAAATCCACTGCACCGTGAAAAACGGCGGCCTGCTGGGCCAGCAGAAGGGGGTCAACGTCCCTGGGGTAAAAATCCGCCTGCCGGACATTACCGCCCAGGACCAGGACGATATTGCCTTTGGCATTCAGGAGGGCTTCGACTTTATCGCCGCCTCCTTTGTGCGGAACGCCGGCTGTATCCGGGCCATCCGCCGGATCCTCAACGCCTTCGACTCCAAAATCCAGATTATCGCCAAAATCGAAAACCGGGAGGGCGTGGATAACATCGACGAAATTCTGGACGCCTGCGACGGCGTGATGGTGGCCCGGGGCGATATGGGCGTGGAGATCCCGCCGGAGGAGGTCCCTTATATTCAGAAGGAAATCATCCGCAAGTGCAACGAGGCATGTAAGCCGGTGATCACCGCCACCCAGATGCTGGATTCCATGATGCGCAATCCCCGGCCCACCCGTGCGGAGGTGGCGGACGTGGCCAACGCCATCTACGACGGCACCGACGTGATCATGCTTTCCGGGGAAACCGCCGTGGGCAAATACCCGGTGGAGGCGGTGAAGATGATGGCGAAGATCGCCCGCACCACCGAGGAGCATCTGGATCACAAGGCTTACCGCCAGCGGCAGCTGACCCGCCACCAGGGGGATGTGACCAACGTGGTCTGCTATTCCTCCGTGTCCGCGGCCACCCAGCTGGGAGCCCGGATGATTATGACGCCTACCATGTCCGGCTTTACCGCCCGGATGCTGTCCAAATGGCGGCCGGCGGTGGCGGTTTTAGGGATGACCCCCAACGACCGGGTGCTGCGCCAGATGCAGCTGCTGTGGGGCGTCAAGCCGGTGAAGATCCAGTGGGAGTGCTCCACGGAAGAATTGATTCCCGCCTGCATCCGGGAGGCCCGGGAGAGCGGCATGGTCCACCCGGGAGACCGGGTGGTGATTACCGCCGGCGTGGTCAACGAGCCTAAGGAGGAGAAACGGGGGGTCAGCTCCACCAACATGATGCGGATTTTGGAAGTAGATTAGACAGCAGAGAGGAAGGCACCTATGGAAAAGAAACCTTTTGTAACCAAAGACCAGCTGGAAGCCATTGCGGCCCAGTACCCCACTCCTTTCCATCTGTACCATGAGAAGGGGATCCGGGAAAACGCCCGGCGGGTGCGGGAGGCCTTTGCCTGGAACCCAGGCTATAAAGAGTATTTCGCGGTAAAGGCCAACGCCAACCCGGTGATCCTGCAGATTTTAAAGGAGGAGGGCTGCGGCTGCGACTGCTCCTCCCTGACGGAGCTGATGCTTTCCAAAGCCTGCGGCATTACCGGGGAGAACATTATGTTTTCCTCCAACGACACCCCGGCGGAGGAGTTCGTCTACGCCCGGAAGCTGGGGGCCATCATCAACCTGGACGATATTACCCACATTGATTTCCTGGAGGAAAACGGCGGGATTCCGGAGACCATCAGCTGCCGCTACAATCCCGGCGGGGTCTTTGAGTTTGGCAATGGGATTATGGACAACCCCGGGGATGCCAAGTACGGCATGACCCAGGAGCAGATGTTTGAGGCTTTCCGGATCCTGAAGGGCAAAGGGGCCAAGCGGTTCGGCATCCATGCGTTCCTGGCCAGCAATACGGTTTCCAACGACTATTACCCGACCTTGGCCAGGGAGCTTTTCCAGCTGGCGGTGCGCCTGGAGAAGGAGACCGGCGCGGACGTCTGCTTTATCAACCTGTCCGGCGGCGTGGGCATCCCCTACCGGCCGGACCAGGAGCCCAACGATATTCTAAAGATCGGGGAAGGGGTACGCCGGGTCTACGAGGAAGTGCTGGTTCCTGCCGGCATGGGGGACGTGGCTCTGTATACGGAGATGGGCCGCTTTATGATGGGCCCCTACGGCTGTCTGGTAACCCGGGCCATCCACGAAAAGCATACGTATAAGGAATACATTGGCGTGGACGCCTGCGCCGCCAACCTGATGCGTCCGGCCATGTACGGGGCGTATCACCACATTACGGTGATGGGAAAGGAAAACCAGCCCTGCGACCACAAGTACGACGTGACCGGAAGCCTGTGCGAGAACAACGACAAATTCGCGGTGGACCGGATGCTGCCCAAGATTGACCGGGGCGACCTGCTGGTGATCCACGACAGCGGCGCCCACGGCTTCGCCATGGGATACAATTATAACGGGCGTCTCCGTTCCGCGGAGATCCTGCTGAAGGAGGACGGCGGCACCCAGTTGATCCGCCGGGCGGAAACCCCCCGGGATCTGTTTGCCACCTTGGATGTAACCGGCGTAAAGATCCCTTACGGGGATGTGGAAAACGGAGAAAAGTAACAGGGATTCCCTGGGAGGCCTGCGCGGGCAACGCGCAGGCCTTTTTTGGGGAGATCCGCCGGAAACTCCGCTTTTGGCAAAACCGCTTGACAGCGCCTGCCCCAGCAGGTAAGATAGACGTATCTGAAAAGATTCTGGCCGTGTCCCTACGGCATCCGAGGCGTTCGGTTTTCGGATTTTCCCAGGTTTTCGGTTGACAAGGATTCAAAAGTATATTACTATAATCAAGAAGGCGAACATTAGTTCGCAGCGGAGGGCAAATATGATCAGCGAAGAAAAAAGACAAGCGCTGGAAAACGCGGTAGCGCAGATTGAAAAAACATATGGAAAAGGCGCGGTGATGAAGCTGGGGGACGAAAACGCCCACATGAATGTGGAGGTCATCCCCACCGGCTCCCTGAGCCTGGACATTGCCCTGGGCGTAGGCGGCCTGCCCCGGGGCCGGGTCATTGAGATCTACGGCCCGGAGTCCAGCGGAAAGACGACCGTGGCCCTGCGGATGATCGCGGAGGCCCAGAAGCGGGACGGCATCGCCGGCTTTATCGACGCGGAGCACGCCCTGGACCCAGTGTACGCCAAAAACATCGGCGTGGACATCGACAATCTGTACATCTCCCAGCCGGACAACGGGGAGCAGGCCTTGGAGATCGCGGAGGCTATGGTCCGCTCCGGCGCCATCGACATTATTGTCATCGACTCGGTGGCGGCTTTGGTGCCCAAGGCGGAGATTGACGGGGAGATGGGGGACACCCAGGTGGGCCTGCAGGCGCGCTTGATGTCCAAGGCCCTGCGGAAGCTGACGGCGGTGATTTCCAAGTTTAACTGCGTGGTCATCTTTATCAACCAGCTGCGGGAGAAGGTGGGGGTTTCCTACGGGAACCCGGAGGTAACCACCGGCGGCCGCGCCCTGAAGTTTTATTCCTCCATCCGCCTGGAGGTGCGCCGGGGCGAAGCCCTGAAGCTGGGGGGCGAGCAGATTGGCAACCGGGCCAAGATCAAGGTGGTGAAAAACAAGGTGGCGCCGCCCTTTAAGGACACCGAGGTGGATATTATCTTTGGCCAGGGCCTTTCCAGCGAAGGGGACATCCTGGATCTGGCCGCCAAGGTGAATATTGTAGACAAAAGCGGGTCTTGGTATGCCTACAACGGGGATAAGATGGGCCAGGGCCGGGAGGCCGCCAAGCGCTTCCTGAAGGAGCATCCGGCGATTATGGAAGAAATCGAAGGCAAGGTGCGGGAGCATTTCCGCCGCAAAGACGGGGAAAAACTCCAGGGCGGCGCGGATTCCCGGGAGGAAGCCGGCGGCGGGACGCCTCTGGAAGAAGCGTAAGATTGTACTTGACAGGCACCCAAAAAAAGATTAAACTTTATATTGTTGTATTTGGTATAATCTTTTGCCGGCCGGATTTTTCCGGCAATATGTACAATGAAAATTGAATAAGGAGGTGCTCCTGTGACAGACATCATCATTTCCGTGCTGATTACTCTGGTCATTGCGGCTCCTGTTTCCTGGTTTCTGGCAATGGCCTACCGCAAAGGCGTGTATGAGAAGAAGATCGGCACCGCGGAGGAAAAGGCTAGGGAAATTATCGACGAATCCCTGAAGGTGGCGGAGACCAAGAAGCGGGAAGCTCTTTTGGAGGCGAAGGAAGAATCCCTGAAGACAAAGAACGACCTGGAAAAGGAATGCCGGGAACGCCGCGCGGAGCTGCAGCGGATGGAACGCCGTCTTCAGAGCAAGGAAGAAAACCTGGACAAGAAGATGGAGTCCCTGGAACGCAGGGAAAGCAGCTATGCGGCGAAGGAAGAGAGCCTGAACCGAAAAAATGCCGAGGCAGAGGCTCTGCTGGAAAAGGAAAAGCTGGAACTGGAGCGAATTTCTGGACTTACCTCCGAACAAGCAAAGACCTATCTGCTGCAGACTGTTGAAGAAGACGTAAAGCATGACACTGCGAAATTGATCCGGGAGATGGAGACAAGAGCCAAGGAAGAGGCGAACAAGAAGGCGAAAGAGTACGTAATCAACGCCATCCAAAAGTGCGCCGCGGACCATGTGGCGGAAACCACCATCTCTGTGGTACAGCTTCCCAGCGATGAGATGAAGGGAAGGATCATCGGCCGGGAAGGGCGCAATATCCGAACATTGGAAACGTTGACAGGCGTGGATCTGATTATAGATGATACGCCGGAAGCCGTAGTCCTTTCTGGGTTTGACCCTATGAGAAGGGAGATCGCCAAGATCGCCCTGGAAAAACTAATCCTGGACGGCCGGATCCATCCGGCAAGGATCGAGGAGATGGTAGAAAAGGCCCAGAAGGAAGTGGAGGCGATGATTCGCGAAGAAGGCGAAGCAGCGACTCTGGAAGTGGGAATCCATGGAATCCATCCCGAGCTGGTGCGCCTGCTGGGAAAGATGCGATTCCGTACCAGCTATGGACCGAACGCCTTGAAGCATTCCATCGAAGTGGCGCATTTGTCCGGGCTTTTGGCTGGGGAAATGGGCCTGGATATCCGGCTGGCCAAGCGGGCCGGCCTGCTTCACGACATTGGGAAGAGCCTGGATCACGAAATGGAAGGCTCCCATATTCAGATTGGCGCGGATCTGTGCAAAAAGTACAAGGAATCCGCAGTGGTAATCAACGCGGTGGAATCCCATCATGGGGATGTGGAACCCACCAGCCTCATTGCCTGTATTGTGCAGGCGGCGGACACCATCTCGGCGGCCCGTCCCGGCGCGCGGCGTGAGACGCTGGAAACATATACCAACAGGCTGAAACAGTTAGAAGAAATCACCAACTCCTTCAAGGGAGTGGAGAAGTCCTATGCAATTCAGGCAGGTAGAGAAGTTCGCGTGATGGTGGTCCCGGAACAGGTCAGCGACGACGACATGGTTCTGCTGGCAAGAAATATTTCCAAGCAGATCGAGGCGGA
>CALWEC010000278.1 GCA_944376945.1 uncultured Lachnospiraceae bacterium
AGCGGATAACGGGAATCGAACCCGCCTATCCAGCTTGGGAAGCTGGTGTTCTACCAATGAACTATATCCGCACAGTGGGAGCGGCACATTCTCTGTGACGGCTCCCATTTATTATCTTCTAAAATACCGATTTTGTCAAGCCCTTTTTTGCGGAACCGCTTTCTCTTGCCCAGGGGCGATCAGGAGAAGCTGGTGGGCGAAAACCGGCAGGGAGGAAACCGCCAGCAGGAAGCCCCATTCATGGAGGGCCAGAGGCGCGGTGCCAAAAAGGCGGATCAGCCAGGGGATTTCCGTGACGGCGGCCTGAAGGCCCAGGCCCAGGAAGAAGGCCAGGAACATCATGGGATTGTCCCGGTGGCGCATGGCAAACAGAGATTTGCGGGTATCCCGCATGCCGATGGCGTGGAACAGCTGGGACATCCCCAGGGCGGTAAAGGCGTAGGTCTGGGCCCGGGTCAGCAGGCTGGCGTCCCCCAGGGCCAGGCGCAGGGTTTCCCAGGTAAGGGGAAGGCCGGCCTGGGCCAGCGCCCGCACCGGCAGGATCAGGAAGGCGGCTAGGCTGAGGCCGGCAATCAGCAGGCCGTAAAAGAGGGTGCAGAACCACCCGCCGTGGGCCATCAGGCTTTCCTCCGGGCTTCGGGGCGGACGCCGCATCAGCTGGGCCTCCTGGTTTTTGTCCATGCCCAGGGCCAGGGCCGGCAGGGAGTCGGTGATCAGGTTGATCCACAGGATGTGGATGGCCTGCAGGGGGACCGCCAGGCCGGCGGCCACCGCCGCAAACATGGTCATAATCTCCCCGAAGTTGGAGGAAAGGAGGAAGAGCACCGATTTGCGGATGTTCTCGTAGATCCCCCGCCCTCCGGCAATGGCCTTCTCAATGGTGGCAAAATTGTCGTCTGTCAGAATCATATCCGCAGCCCCCTTGGCCACGTCGGTGCCGCATTTTCCCATGGCAATGCCAATGTCCGCCGCCTTCAGGGAAGGGGCGTCGTTGCCCCCGTCCCCGGTCATGGCGGTCAGGTGCCCGGCCCGCTGGAGCGCCTGGACGATCCGTACCTTATGGCCGGGGGAAACCCGGGCAAACACGCGGCAGCGGTCAATGCGCCGGGCCAGCTCCTGGTCGGTCAGAGCATCCAGCTCCGCACCGGTCATACACTGGCCCGGGGCGTCCGCCAGCTCCAGCTCCTGGGCAATGGAACAGGCGGTATCCCGGTGATCTCCGGTAATCATAACGGTGCGGATGCCTGCCTCCCGGAAGCGGCGGATGGCGGGGAGGGACTCTGGGCGTACCGGAACCTTCATCGGGGCCAAGCCTAGGGACACAGCGTCCCGGGCCAGGGCCAGGACCCGCAGGCCCTGGGCGGCCATACGCCGGACCGCCTGCTCCGCCTGCCTGCGGCGGGCGGGGGTAAGCTCCGGCGCGGCCTCCGGGAGCTGGATCCGGCGGCATTGGCTCAGCACCACGTCGGGGGCCCCTTTTATATAAGAAAAGATTTGGCCGTTCTGCCGGTGGCGGGTGACCATCCTCCGGCTTTCGGAGGAAAAGGGCTCCTCACCCACCCGGGGCAGGCGCAGTTCCAGGGCTTCCCGGGTGATCCGGTGGCGGAGGGCCCAGTCTAACAGCGCCAGCTCGGTGGGATCCCCCAGCCGCTGCGCTCCGGTTAGCCGCGCGTCGCTGCAGAGGACAAACCCCTCCAAAAGCCGGGAGGGCTTCCGCTCCGATGCGTCCCAGATCTGCCCGTCCTCGTAGAAGGCGGTGACCGTCATCCGGTTTTGGGTTAGGGTGCCGGTTTTATCGGAGCAGACCACCGACACGGAGCCCAAGGTTTCCACCGCCGGCAGCTTGCGGACGATGGTTCCGGCGCCGGCCAGCCGGCTGACCCCAATGGCCAGCACAATGGTGACGATGGCCGGAAGGCCCTCCGGCACCGCCGCCACCGCCAGGGAAAGAGCGGTGACCAGCATTTCCGCCACATCCCGGCCCATGGCCAGGGCCAGGAAAAACAGCAGGGCGCAGAGAAGCAGGGCCAGGGCGCTGAGGGCTTTCCCCAGCTTGCCCAGCCGCTTTTGCAGAGGCGTCTCCGCTGGCTGGCTTTTGTGGATCAGGGCGGCGATTTTTCCGATCTCCGTGTCCATGCCGATGGCGGTGACCACCCCTTCCCCCCGGCCGGCGGTGATCCAAGTGGACATGTATACCGGCTGCCCGGCGGCCTTTGGCACCGGCAGGGATTCGCCGGTAAGGGCGGACTCCTCCGCGGAGAGCCGGACGGCCTCCGTCAGCCGCAGGTCTGCCGGTACCTGATCCCCTGCCTCCAGCAGCACCACGTCCCCCGGCTGCAGGGTGACCGCCGGGACCCGGCAAAGTTGGCCGTCCCGGCGGATGAGGGCGGTGGGGCTGGTCATTTTCTTGAGGGCGGCCAGGGCCTGCTCGGCCTTCCCTTCCTGAATGACCCCAAAGATCCCGTTGAATAGGACCACGGCCAGTATGACCAGCACATCCCCGTATTCGCCCAGCAGCAGGGAGATGGAGGCGGCGGCAAAGAGCACCAGGGTAAAAGGGTTGTTCAGCTGCGAGACAAATTTGGCGGCCAGGGAAGGCGGAGCCTCCTCAATCAGACGGTTTTCCTGTTTCATAGTACCTCCATGGGGCCGGGGCCTGGCCCCGGAGTTCTCATAAAAATGTATGGATCCGGGGCAGGATCTATGCGGGGAAACGGAAGGTTTTCCGGCCATTGAACCCCCTGGCTTTTTGTGCTATACTGGGAATCGCGTAAACGGGAAGGATGAAAGAACCAATGGAAAAGTGGGTCTTAACGGCCAAGCGGGCGGATTTTAACCGGCTGGCCCAAACATTTCAGGTGGATCCCCTGCTGATCCGGCTGATGGTAAACCGGGGGGTCTCCACCGAGGAAAGCATCCGGCAGTATCTCCAGGGAACCTGGGAGGAGCTGCCGGCCCCGGACTCTATGAAGGATATGGAAAAAGGGGCGGCGGCCATCCTGCGGACCATCCGGGCCGGCAAGCCGGTGGTGATTGCCTCGGACTTTGACGTGGACGGGATTTTTTCCGGCCAGATCCTCCGGGAGGGGCTGGAGCGGCTGGGCGGCCAGGCTTCCATCAAGACGCCGGACCGGATCCGGGAGGGCTACGGCCTGAACCGGCGGATTGTGGAGGAGGCGTATGAGGAGGGGGCCGGGCTCCTTCTTACCTGTGACAACGGGATCGCCGCCTGGGAGGCGGCGGACCGGGCGGCGGAGTTGGGAATTCCCCTGGTGGTCACCGACCACCACGAGGTGCCCTTTGAGGAAACGGCAGGCGGGCGGCGCTATCTGCTGCCCCAGGCGGAGGCGGTCATCGACCCGAAGCAGGAGGACTGCGCCTATCCGTTTCCGAAGCTGTGCGGCGCCGGGGTGGCCTTTAAGCTGATCCAGTATCTGTATGGAAAGCAAGGGATCCCGCAGAAAGAGATGGAGGATTTCCTGGAATACGCGGCCATTGCCACGGTGGCGGATGTGATGGATCTGGAGGGGGAAAACCGGGTGCTGGTCAAGGAAGGGCTGGGGCGGCTGCGCTATACCAGGAAGCCGGGGCTGCAGGCGCTGCTGGAAGCCTGCCAGCTGGCGCCGGAGAGCCTGACCGCCTACCACATCGGCTTTGTGCTGGGGCCTTGCTTTAACGCTGCCGGACGACTGGAAAACGCGGCCCAGGCCTTCCGGCTGCTGGCGGCCCGCAGCCGGGAGGAAGCTCTGCCCCTGGCCCGGCACCTCAAGGAATTAAACGATTCCCGGAAAGCGATGACGGAGGCAGGGACGGAACAGGCGCTGGCGGCCATCGCCCAAAACGGCTGGCAGGAGGATCCGGTGATGGTGGTTCCCCTGGAAAACTGCCACGAAAGCCTGGTGGGCATTATTGCCGGGCGGCTGAAGGAGCGGTATCACCGGCCGGTGCTGGTGCTGACCCGGACGGAGGAGGGCTGGAAGGGCTCCGGCCGTTCCATAGAGGCCTACCATATGTTTGAAAAGCTTCAGGCCTGCCGGGACCTGATGAGCCGCTTCGGCGGCCACGCCATGGCCGCCGGGCTGACGGTGCCGGAGGGGAACCTGGAGCGTTTGCGGGAACGGCTGAACCGGGACGCTGGGTTGACAGAGGAGGACTTTGTTCCTATTATAAGGATAGACGCGGCGATGCCCCTGGAATACATTACCGAGAAATTGGTGGGGCAGCTGGATTGGCTGGAGCCCTTTGGCAAGGGGAACCCCAAGCCGCTTTTTGCGGAAAAGCAGTTTTGGATCCGCCAGCTCCGCGTGGTGGGGAAAAACCGCCCCGTCCTCCGCATGCGGGTGCAGAACCAGACCGGGGCTCTGATGGACGCCATCTATTTTGGGGACGCGGAAGAATTTTCCCGCCAGGTGCGGGAGCGGTTTGGGGGCCAGGCCTGGGAGCTGGCCTGCCAGGGAAGGCAGAATCCCATCTGCCTGATGCTGGCCTATTACCCTTCCGTAAACGAGTACATGGGGCAGCGCAGCCTCCAGATTGTAGTAGAGCACTATCGCTGCCGGTAAGCGCCTGGGGCGCGGCCGGATGCCGTAAACCTGCGGCAGGAAAGGAGAGCAAGATGAAAAAGTTGGAAGATTATGTGATCAGCATTCCGGATTTCCCCAAGAAAGGGATTATCTTCCGGGACATCACCGGGATTTTGCAGGATCCGGACGGCTTTGCCCTGGCGGTGGACAGCCTGAAAAAAATGCTGGAGGGCGTGGAGTTCGACGTGGTGGTGGGGGCGGAAGCCCGCGGCTTCCTGTTTGCCTCCCCGGTGGCCTACGAGCTGCATAAGCCTATGGTCCCCATCCGGAAAAAGGGCAAGCTGCCCCGGGCGACGGTGGAGGAAAGCTACGAGCTGGAGTACGGCCACGCAACCCTGGAAATGCACAAGGACGCCATCCGTCCCGGCCAGAAGGTGGTGATTGTAGACGACCTGATGGCCACCGGCGGCACGGCGGAGGCCATGATCCGCCTGGTGGAAAGCCTGGGCGGCCAGGTGGTAAAGCTTTGCTTCCTGATGGAGCTGGCGGGGCTGAAGGGGCGGGAGCGCCTGTCCCAGTATTCCATTGACTGCGCCATCCGCTACGAGGGCGCCTGATGATTACCAGTACATCCAACCCGGTGGTCAAGCAGATCGCGGGCCTCCAGGCCCGGGCCAAGGCGCGGCAGGAAAGCGGCCTGTTTGTGGCGGAGGGGGCCAAACTGGTGGAGGAACTGCCAGAATCCCAGAAAATCCGGGTATTTGCCTCCGAATCCTACCTTCAAAATGAAAAAAATAAAAAATTTGCGGAAAAAGTGGGGGCGGAGCCCATACCAGATATAGTGTTCCAGCGTATGTCGGACACGAAGTCCCCCCAGGGGATTTTAGCCCTGGCCAGGCAGCGCACGGCAGCGCGGGAGGAGGTCCTGGGAGGCGGCCCGGTGCTGGTGCTGGAGGGGCTTCAGGACCCAGGGAACCTGGGAACCATCCTGCGGACCGGGGAGGCGGCCGGCATCGGCGGGGTCCTGGCGGATCCCACCACGGTGGACCGGTATAACCCCAAGGTGGTGCGCGCCACCATGGGCGCCATCTACCGGGTGCCCTACGTGGTGGAGCCGGATCTGGGGGAGTGCATAAAAGCCTTGAAAAAACGTGGCTTCCGGGTGTTTGCGGCCCACCTGGCGGGCCGGACGGACTACGACCGGGAGGATTACCGGGGGCCCTCGGCGTTTTTGATCGGCAACGAGGGGAGGGGCCTGACGGAGGAAACCGCCTCCCTGGCGGACGTGTACATCCGGATCCCCATGGAGGGGCAGGTGGAGTCGCTGAACGCGGCGGTAGCGGCGTCCATCCTTTTATATGAGGCCAGCCGGCAGCGGCGGCAGAGATAAGGAAAGAGGAGAATACCAGAAAGGTGTTCTCCTCTTTCCTTTTCAGGTGGGGGCTCTGACCACAAAATATAGTGTTTTCGGCCGGAAAGTGGGAGGGGTTGACTTTTCTCCTGAACAATGCTATAGTACACCATGTAACATTTGCGTAATAAACTTCGTATCTTGGTAATATAATTCATAAAAAAGAAAAAATCAGGAGGTTCTTATGAAGAGGAAAAAGAGCGACGTGATCGTCTATCTCGTCATCGCCGCTATATTTTGCCTTCAGCTGACGTATACGGCGGTAAGAACAGATAGAGTCAGTCAGGTGGAGGCTGCTGAAATTCCCACCGGCCAGGAGAATGCGAAGGAAGAGGAGCCCAGCACCGAGGATCTGCCGATGGTAGATATCAGCGGGCAGGTTGCGCGGATGGCGGAGGAATCCCTGGAAGCCCAGGCGGCAGGGGAGACGGCGGACGCTTCGGAGGAGGCGGTTCCGGAAGCAGCGGCCCCAGAGGCGGCAGAGGAAACCCCTTCGGCTTCTGCGGAAGCGGAGGCAGCCGGTTCGGAGGCGGCGGAAACAGAGGCGGAAAGCCAGGTGCGCTACGCCGCGAATCTGGATGTAGAGGCGATGGAAGCGGAAGCCCAGGCGGCGGCCAACGCGGCGGAGGCCCAGGCGGCCAAAAAGACTGCGGCCCAGCTGCGGGCGGAGCAGGCGGCGGTGGCAGAAGCAGCCGCCCAGGTGGAAGCCGGAGAACCGTCTATCCAGGTGGCCAACGCAGAGCGGGCCCTGAACATCCGCAGCGCGGCCAGTGAGGAAGGCGATTTGGTGGGCCGCCTGTACCGGGGCGCAGGAGCCCGGGTCGAGCAGGTGGAAGGCCAGTGGAGCAAGGTGATTTCCGGCCAGGTAAGCGGCTGGGTGCTCAGCTCCTATCTGGTATCCGGGGCGGAAGCGGAAGCGCTGGTTTCGGAGATGAACCCGCAGGTGGCGGTGGTGGTGACGGAGGAGCTGTGCGTGCGCAGCGGCCCGGACGAGGAAGCGGAGCTTCTGACCATGGTGCAGAACGGGATGTACTTCCCGGTGCGGGAGATCCAGGGCTCTTGGGTGAAAATCCAGGTTACCACCAATGTGGAAGGCTTTGTCCATGCGGAGTATGTCTCCATTGCCCCGGGCCTGATGGTGGGGACCCCCATTGCCCAGGACACGGAGCTTCAGGACGACATTATGGCCCGTGAGGAAGAACGGCAGGCAGCGGCGGAGGAAGCGGCGGCCCGCCGGGAGGAGGAGCGGGAGCAGTCCTCCGGCGGTTCCAGCAGCTCCGGTTCCAGCCATAGCTCCGGCTCCGGAAGCTCCGGCTCCAGCAGTTCCGGCTCCGGAAGCTCCAGCTCCAGCAGTTCGGATTCGGGCAGTTCGGATTCCGGCAGCTCCAGCGATTCCGGCTGGAGAAGCCTGGGGACGTTTAAGATTACCGCGTACTGCGCCTGTTCCAAGTGCAACGGCAGCCACGCCGGCATGACGGCTTCGGGAGAGCCGCCGGAAGTGGGCTACACCATCGCGGTGGACACCTCGGTGATCCCCATGTGGTCGGAGGTGCGGATTGAAGGCAAGAGCGGCACGTACTGCGCGATGGATACCGGCGTATCCGGCCATACCATCGACCTGTTTGTATCCTCCCACTCGGCGGCCCTGGATTGGGGTGTCCGTTACCGGGAGGTCTGGGTAAGAGAGTAAGCAGCCAAAAAGGCAGAAAAAGGCCCGGAGGCGAGGGACTGTCCCTTGCCTCCGGGCCTTTTTCTGCTCTATTTCCGGTCTCCGATGCGGTAGTATTCGCAGTGCGGCTCCAGGGATTCGCCGTACAGCTCAAAAAGCTCGGTGACCGTTACCAGCTGGTAGCCCTGCTCCAGCAGCTGCGGGACCACCTGCTCCACGGCCTCGGCGGTGGACGAATAGACATCGTGCATCAGGACAATGGAACCCGGCTTTACATCCTGCAGGATCTTGTCTACCACCATGCCGGCGTCTTGGCTGTCCCAGTCCTCGGTATCCACATCCCATTGGATCAGCGGCATGTCCACCTGCTCCCTCACATGCTGCGCAGCGTTCCCGTAGGGAGGGCGCATCAGGGTTACCTCCTGGCCGGTGGCTTCCTCTATCACCTGGCAGCCCTTGCGGACTTCCTCCTCGATGACCGCGCTGTCCTCCTTGTTCAGGTTCTTGTGGCTGTAGGTGTGGGTGCCGATCTCGCAGCCCATGGCCACGGCCCGCTGCAGCGCTTCCTTGCCGGTGTCCGGGAACCATTCCTTCAGGGCCTGGCCTACCACAAAGAAGGTGGCGTGGCAATCGTATTTTTCCAGGGTGTCCAGGATCTTGGTGGTGGCCTTGGTATTGCCGGTATCCGGCCCGTCGTCAAAGGTCAGGGCGATGGCCTTAATCTGGCTGGCATCCGTCCCGCCGGCGGTTTCCCCATTTTCTCCCTGGGTGGGCCCGGCGGCTTCGCTGCTTTCCTGGCCGGAACCAGTCTCCTGGCCGGAGCCGCTTTCCCCTTCCGCGCCGGGCAGGGGGACGGTGATCCCGTGGGAACCGGAGGCGCCGGCGGTGGCCAGGGTCTCCGGGGAGCTTTGCTCCGCCTGGGAGGCCGGGACCGTGGCGGATACGTCCACCTCCGAACGGCCGCAGCCGGACAGGGCTAAGATTGCCGCCAAAAGGGCAGAGACGGTTTGATATTTCCAATTTCTTCTTTTCTTGTACATTGGGCTCCCCTTCTTTTTCTTGTGCTTTCTTATGCTGCCGCAAGCATTATAACAGACCGGGCCGGAAAATCCAAGGGCGGAAAGCAGAAAAAAGGCTTAAGGATTTTTTAATTTTCCGGCCTTTCTTATTTTGTGCTTTTTTCCGTGTTGTATTCTGGCTGGAAATCGGTTAAAATGATTAGCAAGAACGTAGCCGGAACGGAAGGAGGATGCGGTATGGAAGCCCTGTCTTGGCTGATTTTGTTTGTACTTCTGCTGGGAATTGAAATCCTGACCCTGGGGCTCACCACCATCTGGTTTGCCGGCGGCGCGCTGGCCGCCTTTTTCGCGGCGCTTTTGGGAGCCGGGCTGGTGTTCCAGCTGGTGCTTTTCGCGGTGGTTTCCCTGGTGCTGCTGGCCTTTACCCGGCCGCTGGCCGTCAAATACCTGAACCGGAAAACCACCAAGACCAACGTGGACAGCATGGTGGGACGGCACGGGGAGGTGACGGAGGAAATCAACAACCTTCAGGCCCAGGGGCAGGTCCAGGTGGACGGGATGCCCTGGACCGCCCGGGCGGAACGGGAGGAGGACGTAATCCCGGCCGGGACCGAGGTCCAGGTGGTGCGGGTCAGCGGCGTGAAACTGATTGTCAAAGCGGTAGCGAAGGAGGAGAAAGTATGTTGATGGCAGTCAATGTGGGACGGTATATTGGCATAGGGCTGATTATTCTCTTAGTGATTATCCTGCTGGGCGTGCTGGCGTCCTGCATTAAGATTGTGCCCCAGGCCACGGCCATGATTGTGGAACGGCTGGGCGCCTATGTGGGGACCTGGTCGGTGGGCCTGCATTTTAAGCTCCCCTTCATCGAGCGGATCGCCCGGCGGGTCAACCTGAAGGAGCAGGTGATTGACTTTAAGCCGCAGCCGGTGATCACCAAGGATAACGTAACCATGCAGATCGATACGGTGGTGTTCTTCCAGATTACGGATCCCAAGCTGTTCGCCTACGGGGTGGAAAACCCGCTGATGGCCATTGAAAACCTGACGGCCACCACCCTGCGGAATATTATCGGCGAGCTGGAACTGGACCAGACCCTTACGTCCCGGGAGCTGATCAACACCAAAATGCGCGCCCTGCTGGACGAAGCCACCGACCCCTGGGGGATCAAGGTCAACCGGGTGGAGCTGAAAAACATCATCCCGCCCCGGGAAATCCAGGATTCTATGGAGCGGCAGATGAAGGCGGAGCGGGAGCGCCGGGAAAAGATCCTGCAGGCCGAGGGCGAAAAGCGCTCCACGGTGCTGGTGGCGGAGGGCAAAAAGGAATCCGCCATCCTGGACGCGGAGGCGGAGAAGGCCGCGGCTATCCTGCGGGCGGAAGCCAAGAAGGAGGCCATGATCCGGGAGGCCGAGGGCCAGGCGGAAGCCATCCTGAAGGTCCAGCAGGCCAACGCGGACGGCATTCGGGCCATCAAGGAAGCCGGGGCGGACGCGGCGGTGATCCAGCTGAAGAGCTTGGAAGCCTTTGCCAAGGCGGCGGATGGCAAGGCCACTAAGATTATTATCCCTTCGGACATCCAGGGGCTGGCCGGCACGGTCAAAGCCCTGGCGGAGACCGTACAGGGAGAGTAAAGGAAAAAGCCGGCAC
The DNA here is from genome assembly GCA_944376945.1 of uncultured Lachnospiraceae bacterium. Lineage (GTDB taxonomy): Bacteria > Bacillota > Clostridia > Lachnospirales > Lachnospiraceae > Pseudolachnospira. The sequence goes on from CALWEC010000278.1 coordinate 10,273, forward strand.
GGAAAAATTCCGAAAGGGCGCAGGAGAAAAGCCGGGAAACCGGCGCGGGGGAGAGCAAGGGAAAACTTGGGCTGGCGGATTCCGGCGGAAAGGAACCGGAACCCTGCCAGCTTTCCTGCGGCCAGAAGGACGGCCGGATACAACACAGGGGGAAGAGCATGAAAAAGTGGATTCGGGAATTTTTGCCCTATATGGTTCTGCTGCTGGCGGTGCTGCTGGTGCGGGTTTTTATCCTTATCAACGCCACCATCCCAACGGAATCTATGGAAAATACCATTATGAGCGGCACGCGGGTGATGGGGCTGAAGTGTACCTACTGGTTTTCCGACCCGCAGCAGGGGGATGTGATTGTGTTCCACGCCCCGGACGAGCCGGAAACTTTGTATGTGAAGCGGGTCATCGGCGTGCCGGGGGATACGGTGGAGATTGTGGACGGAGTGACCTATGTCAACGGCGCGGCCCTGGAGGAGGATTACCTGCCGGAGCCAATGGAGGGAAGCTTCGGGCCGTACCAGGTGCCGGAGGATCATTTCTTTGTCATGGGCGACAACCGGAACCACTCCCTGGACGCCCGCTTTTGGCAGAATACATACGTAAGCAAGGACGCTATTTTGGGAAAGGTATACTTTTCCTACTGGCCGCGGCTGGGCTGGATCCGCTAGCCAGGAAGGAAGCGGCGCGCCTGGGAACGGACGGAAAACGGATTTTCCGGAAATCCGGAAATCCAGAAAATAATGCTGGCTTTTTGCGGGAAAGCGTGCTATAATGCTAAATTGACTAAGCTGGAGGACTGTCTTTGTGGTTCTTCGGCCCGCGGAAGCGAAATTACGGTAAAAGGAACCGGTGAATCAAGGAGGAAACACAAACATGAGTGTTAAGGTAGAAAACCTGGAGAAGAATCTGGCAAAGCTGACTGTGGAAGTACCGCTGGAGAAGCTGGAGGCATCCATTGAGAAGGTCTATCGGAGAGCCAAAAACCAGATCACCCTTCCGGGCTTCCGGAAAGGCAAAGCCCCTCGGAAGATGATTGAAAAATTCTACGGGGCGGACGTGTTCCTGGAGGACGCGGTAAACGACCTGGTGCCGGAGGCCTACGAGGAGGCCTGCAAGGAAAGCGGCCTGGAGATTGTCTCCCAGCCGGAGTTGGCCTACGAGCAGGTGGAAGCCGGCAAGCCGGTGATCTTTACCGCCACGGTGGCCGTGCGCCCGGAGGTAACCCTGGGCGAGTACAAGGGCCTGGAGGTAGAGTCCCAGCCGGTGGAAGTGACCGAGGAAGAGGTTGAGGCGGAACTGAAGCGGGAGCAGGAGAAGAACGCCACCATGAAGACAGTGGACGACCGGCCGGTACAGGACGGGGATATCATCGAACTGGCCTTTGAGGGCTTTGTGGACGGCCAGCCCTTTGAAGGCGGAAAGAGCGAAAACTATCCGCTGACCATCGGCTCCAACACCTTTATCCCTGGCTTTGAGGAACAGCTGATCGGCGCGGCCATCGGCGAGGAAAAAGAGGTCAGCGTAACCTTCCCGGAGGACTACCATGCCAAGGAACTGGCCGGCAAGCCGGCGGTGTTTAAGTGCAAGGTAAACTCCATCAAGGTGAAGGAGCTGCCGGCCCTGGACGATGAATTCGCCAGCGAGGTGTCGGACTTTGAGACCCTGGAGGAGTACAAGGCGGACATCCGCAAGAAACAGACGGAGAACAAGGAGCGCCAGGCTAAGATCGCCAAGGAGGACGCCCTGGTAGACAAGATCATCGAGAACTCCCAGATGGAGATCCCGGATCTGATGGTAACCAGCCGGGCCCGGAGCATGGTGGAGGAGTTTGGCCAGCGGATGCAGTCCCAGGGACTGAGCCTGCAGCAGTATATGCAGTACACCGGCCAGGACATGGATAAGATGGTGGAGCAGATGCGGGACCAGGCCATGAAGCGCATCCAGACCCGCCTGGTCATGGAAGCCATTGTAAAGGCGGAAAACCTGGAAGCCACCGAGGAGGATATGGAAGAAGAGATCAAGAAGCTGGCGGACGGCTACGGCATGGACGTGGAGCAGGTAAAGAAGTTTATGGACGACGAGCAGAGAGAGCAGATGCGGATGAACATTGCCGTCCAGAAGGCCATCGACCTGGTGTATGCGGCCGCCAAATAAAGCAAGGAGTATAAGATGAGTTTAGTCCCTTATGTGATTGAATCCACCAGCCGGGGGGAGCGTTCCTACGACATTTATTCCCGGCTGCTGAAAGAGCGTATTATCTTTTTGGGCGAGGAGGTTAACGATGTAACCGCCAGCCTGGTAGTGGCGCAGCTGCTGTTTTTGGAGTCGGAGGATCCGGGCAAGGATGTTTCCCTCTATATCAACAGCCCGGGCGGATCGGTAAGCGCCGGCTTCGCCATCTACGATACCATGCAGTATATCAAGTGCGACGTCTCCACCATCTGCATCGGCATGGCGGCCAGCATGGGGGCGTTCCTGCTGGCAGGGGGCAAAAAGGGCAAGCGCTTTGCCCTGCCCAACGCGGAGATTATGATCCACCAGCCTTCCGGCGGCGCCAGAGGCCAAGCCACGGAGATTGAGATTGTGGCGGAGCAGATCCTGAAGACCCGGGCCAAGCTGAACCAGATCCTGGCGGAGAACACCGGCCAGTCCCTGGAGACCATCGCCCGGGATACAGAGCGGGACAACTACATGACGGCCCAGGAAGCGATGGCCTACGGCCTCATCGATCAGGTTGTAGCCAACCGGTAAGGAGTAGAGATGGCAAAAATGGATACCCTGTATTGCTCCTTCTGCGGAAAGTCCCAGTCTCAGGTGCAAAGACTGATTGCAGGGACCCGGAAGGACGTGTATATCTGCGACGAGTGCGTGGAACTCTGCTCCGAGCTTCTGGAGGAAGAGATGGAGGGGGAGGAAAGCGGCGCGGCGGCTTTCCAGGGAATCGAGCTGAAAAAGCCCAAGGACATCAAAGCGTTTTTGGACCAGTATGTCATCGGGCAGGAGGAGGCCAAAAAGGTCCTTTCGGTGGCGGTGTACAACCACTATAAGAGGATTTCCTCCGCGGATACCACGGATGTGGAGCTGCAGAAAAGCAACATCCTGATGCTGGGCCCCACCGGTTCCGGCAAAACCTTCCTGGCCCAGACCATCGCCCGGCTGCTGAACGTGCCCTTCGCCATTGCGGACGCCACGGCCCTTACCGAGGCTGGCTACGTAGGCGAGGACGTGGAGAACATCCTCCTGAAGCTGATCCAGGCGGCGGATTACGACATCCACAAGGCCGAATACGGCATCGTCTATATCGACGAGATTGACAAGATTACCAAGAAATCGGAGAACGTGTCCATCACCCGGGATGTGTCCGGCGAGGGCGTGCAGCAGGCGCTGCTGAAGATCCTGGAGGGCACGGTGGCCAGCGTACCGCCTCAGGGCGGCCGCAAGCATCCCCACCAGGAAATGTTCCAGATTGACACCACCAACATCCTGTTTATCTGCGGCGGGGCCTTCGATGGCCTGGAGAAAATCATCGACAGCCGCCTGGGGGCCAACTCCATCGGCTTCAACGCGGACATCAAGGTAAAGCAGGAGGAGAACCTGGGCCAGCTGCTGAAGCAGGTTATGCCCCAGGATTTGGTCAAGTTCGGCTTGATCCCGGAGTTTGTGGGCCGGGTGCCGGTGCTGGTCTCCCTGGAGCCTTTGGATGAGGAGGCGCTGGTGAAGATCCTGACGGAGCCGAAGAACGCCATCCTCAAACAGTACCAAAAGCTGTTTGAGATGGACGGCGTGGAGCTTTCCTTTACGGAGGAGGCGGTGCAGGAGATTGCCCGGCTGTCCGCGGCGCGGAAGACCGGCGCCAGAGGCCTCCGTTCTATCCTGGAGAAGGCCATTACCAACCTGATGTACGAATTGCCCTCCCAGGAGGACGTGGGAAAATGCCTGGTTACCGCGGAGGTGATCCGGGGGACCGGAGAGCCGGAGCTGACCGTCCGGGATGTGGAGGTGCCCCGGGAGAAGCGCCGGGTTGGGCGGAAGGACGCCAACGAAATCGCATAAACTATGAGGGGCTGCTGCAAAAACGGGAAACCGGGATCCGCCTGCTGGGCGGGTTCTTGCAGCGGCTTTCCTTTTTCCAAAGAGGAGGGCAAAGAGGATATGAAGTTGCCGGTAGTGGCGCTTCGGGGCCTGGTGGTCCTGCCGAAGATGCTGATCCATTTTGATATCAACCGGAAAAAATCCATCGCCGCAGTGGAGCGGGCCATGGTGCAGGACGCCAAGCTGTTTGTGGCGGCCCAGAAGGACAATACGGTGATGGATCCCCGGGAGCCGGATCTGTACCGGGTGGGGACCATCGTGACGGTAAAGCAGCTGCTGAAGCTGCCGCACAATATGATCCGGGTGCTGGTGGAGGGCGGCGAGCGGGCGGAGCTGCTCTGCCTGACCCGGAAATCCCCGTACCTGGCGGGGGAGGTAGAAGAAGCGCCCTACTGCCAGGATCTGACCAACCCGGCGGAGGAAGAAGGGATGCTGCGGGCGCTGCAGGAAAATATCATCCATTACGCCAAGCTGAACCCTTCCCTGGGGGAAATGTGGGAGCGGCAGCTGGTTTCCCTTACGTCCCTTCCGGAACTGATGGATCAGCTGATGATCCGCCTGCCCATGAGCATTCCCCAGCGCCAGGAGCTGCTGGAGGTGGATTCTACCCGGGAGCGATACCAGCGCCTGGCCCAGCGGCTGGACAGTGAGATTGAGATTATCCTGTTTAAACAGGAAATCCAGGACAAGGTCCGGACCCACATTGACCGGAACCAGAAGGAATACCTGATCCGGGAGCAGCTTCGGGTGCTGCGGGAGGAGCTGGGGGAGGATGAGACCAGCGACGCGGAGCACTTTGAGAACCAGGTCAAGCGCCTGAAGGCAAGCCCTCAGGTGAAGGAAAAGCTCCGCAAGGAGATTAAGCGGTTCCGCATGATGCCCTCCGGCAGCCAGGAAGGGACCGTCAGCCGCACGTACATCGAGACCCTGCTGGATCTGCCCTGGCAGAAAATCCAGAAGGAAAACAAGGACATCCGGAAGGCGGAGAAAATCCTGAACGAAGACCACTACGGGCTGGAGAAGATTAAGGAGCGGATCCTGGAATACCTGGCGGTACGCGCCTTCAGCGGCCGGGAAAACGGCTCCATCCTCTGCCTGGTGGGCCCGCCGGGAACCGGAAAGACCTCCATCGCCCGTTCCGTGGCCCGGGCCCTGGACAAGCAGTACGTGCGGGTAAGCCTGGGAGGCGTCCGGGACGAGGCGGAGATCCGGGGGCACCGGCGCACCTACATTGGCGCTATGCCGGGGCGGATTGTGGCCGGGCTGCGCCAGGCAGGGGTGGCCAATCCGCTGATGCTGCTGGACGAGATTGACAAAGTAAGCAGCGATTACAAGGGGGATACAGCCTCCGCCCTGCTGGAAGTGCTGGATTCGGAGCAGAACAGCCGGTTCCACGACCACTATGTGGAGATTCCGGTGGATCTGTCCCAGGTGCTGTTTATCGCCACGGCCAACACCCTGGAAACGGTGCCCCAGCCGCTGCTGGACCGGATGGACATCATTGAGGTTTCCAGCTACACGGAGAATGAAAAGTTCCACATTGGGAAACATTATCTGATCGGCAAGCAGCTGGAGAAAAACGGCCTGACGCCGGAGCAGCTTTCCATCAGCGACAAAGCCCTGCGGAAGGTGATCCACCACTACACCCGGGAGGCCGGGGTCCGGAGCCTGGAGCGGCGGATTGGGGATCTGTGCCGGAAGGCGGCCCGGGAGCTTTTGGAGGGGCAGGATGAGGGGAAAACCCGGGTGCGGATTACCGAGAGCAACCTGGAAAAGTACCTGGGCAAGGAGAAAATTACCTTTGACGCGGCCAATGAGGAGGATCAGATTGGCATTGTCCGAGGGCTGGCCTGGACCAGCGTAGGCGGCGATACCCTTCAGGTGGAGGTGAACCAGATGCCTGGGGAAGGCAAGCTGCAGCTGACGGGCCAGATGGGGGATGTAATGAAGGAGTCTGCCCAGGCGGGCATCAGCTACATCCGTTCCGTAGGCCGCCGGTTTCAGGTGGCGGACGACTATTTTGAAAAGCACGACATCCACATCCACATCCCGGAAGGGGCGGTGCCCAAGGACGGCCCCTCCGCCGGGATTACCATGGCCACGGCGGTGCTTTCCGCGGTAACCGGGAAGCCGGTGAAGGCGGATCTGGCCATGACCGGGGAGATTACCCTCCGGGGCCGGGTGCTGCCGGTAGGCGGCCTGAAGGAAAAGCTGCTGGCCGCCAAGATGGCGGGGATCCACCAGGTGCTGGTGCCGGTCAAAAACCGGCCGGACATCCAGGAGCTTTCCGGGGAGATTACCCGGGGGATGGAGATTGTGTTTGTCTCCTCCATGGAGGAAGTGCTGGAAAGGGCTCTGGTATGATCATTAAAACGGTAAACCTGGAAACCGTCTGCGGCGTGACCAGCCGGCTGCCGGAAAATACGCTGCCGGAGTACGCCTTTGCGGGAAAATCCAACGTGGGGAAGTCCTCCCTGATCAACGCGCTGATGAACCGGAAGGCCTACGCCCGGACTTCCGCCCAGCCAGGGAAGACCCAGACCATCAATTTTTACAACATCAACGGGGAACTGTACCTGGTGGACCTGCCGGGCTATGGCTACGCCAAGGTTTCCGCGGCGGAAAAGGAAAAGTGGGGCCGGATGATCGAGCGGTACCTGCGCCAGTCCCGGATGCTGCGGCAGGTGTTCCTGCTGGTGGATATCCGCCACGAGCCGGGGGCCAACGACCGGCAGATGTACCAGTGGATTGTGTCCAACGGCTGGCAGCCGGTGGTAATCGCCACCAAGCTGGACAAGATCAAGCGGAGCCAGACGGACCGGCAGCTGCGCCAGATCCGGGAGGCGCTGGGCGCCGGGCCGGACGTGAAAATGATCCCCTTTTCCGCGGAGACC
>CALWEC010000279.1 GCA_944376945.1 uncultured Lachnospiraceae bacterium
CCGGCGAGACGGTGCTGGAGTTCCAGCTGGAGGAGGCGGTAACCGGATACGAAATCCGGCTGAAAACCGGCGGCGGCAGCGGCTTAGTCTGCCGGAAGGTGATACTGGAAAAGCTGTCTTAAGGCAGCGGAAGCGATAGGCTGAGGTGTAAATCGTATGGAAGAATGGGAGAAGAAAGCCTCGGACGAGGTGGTCATAGACGTCCGGGATGTGACAAAAAAATTTAAGGTGTATCTGGACAAGGGGACCCAGCTGAAGGAGCGGCTTTTGTTCCGTTCCCGGAACCGGTACGAGGATCGCTGGGTGCTGAAGGGCGTCAGCTTCCAGGTTAAAAAGGGAGAGGCCATCGGCCTCATCGGCCACAACGGCTGCGGCAAGAGCACCACGCTGAAGCTGCTGACCCGGATTATCTACCCGGACAGCGGAAGCATCCAGATGAAGGGCCGGGTGTCCAGCCTGATCGAGCTGGGGGCGGGCTTCCACCCGGATATGAGCGGGCGGGAAAATATCTATACCAATGCTTCGATCTTCGGCCTGACCAAAAAGGAAATTGACCAGCGGATGGACGATATTATCGCCTTCTCCGAGCTGGAGGAATTTTTGGACAACCCGGTGCGGACGTACTCCTCCGGGATGTATATGCGCTTGGCTTTTTCCGTGGCCATCAATGTGGACGCGGACATTTTGCTGATCGATGAGATACTGGCGGTGGGGGACGCCAATTTCCAGACCAAGTGCTTTAACCGGCTGCGGGAAATCAAGGAAAAGGGCACTACGATTGTGATTGTCTCCCACTCTCTGGGGCAGATTGAGCAAATCTGTGACCGGAGCCTTTGGATCCACGAAGGCAAGATCCGCGCCGAAGGGGCTCCCCATGAGGTACACTCCCAGTATCTGGAATACATGGGGGAAAAGCGCCAGGAGATTATGGAGAAAGAAAAGGAGCGCCAGCGCCGCCTGAAGCAGGAGGATACGGAAAAGCTGGAGCAGCAGAAGGTGCTGGGGATTCCGGCTGGGTATGAGAACCCGGACCGCCGCTGGGGCACCCGGGCCGCCTTTGTCACGGAGGTGCATACCTATAACGAGGCCAGGGAAGAAAAAACGGTATTTGCCACCGGGGAAACCATTTACCTGCGGATTTCCTACCGGGTGCTGAAGCCCATCCACAACGCGGTATTTGGCATCGCCCTCTTTCGGGTGGACGGCATCCACTGCTATGGCACCAACACCAAGATCGACCAGATGCCGGCCTTTGACCTGACGGAGGACGGGACGGTGGAGCTGGAGCTTCGGAACGTGGAGCTGCTTCCCTGCGAGTACCTGCTGGAGACGGCCATCCAGGACATTTACGACAACACAATGGATTACTATAAAGACGCGCACCGGTTCGAGGTGTACTCCCACATTGCGGACGTGGGGCTGTTCCGGATCCCCCATCAGTGGAGGGATCTGGGGAACCGCAGGTAAGAGGCAGCGGAAGGAGAGGGCAAGATGGAAGAAATTGGCCGGCAGGAGGAACTGCGGGAACGGAAACAGCGTTTGTTTGGAGGACCGGAGCACTACCGGGAGCATCCCTGGGAATGGGAGGAACTGGAGCAGGCGGTGGACGAGGCGCTCCGGGAGCCCTGCATCCACGAATACCATGAGCTGGAGGGAAGCGGCGGCAAGCGGTTCTTGAAAAAGATTATCCGGAAGCTGATCCGGTTTTACGCCGTGCCCATGGTGGAGGAAATCAACCGTCAAAATACGGCTGTAGCACAGGCCTTGGGCAAGATAGCCCGTACCAGCTGCCAGAGACAGTCGGAACTGGAGGCAGAAAACCGCCGCCTGTACCGGGAATTGGAGTGGACCCGTTCCCGGCTCCCGGAATCCTCCCATCCCCTGCGCCGGGAAAACCTGCGGGTGATCCAGATGCTTCCGGCCCTGGCTTTCGGAGACGGGATCGGAAACGACACGGTGGCGCTGAAGGAAGCCCTGCGGGAGGCTGGCTATCAGACGGAAATCTACGCAGGATATATAGACGGCCGCTTGCCGGAGGGCACTGCCAGGCCTATCGAGGAGTACCGGGAGCAGCCGGACGACCTGGTGCTGTACCATCTGTCCACCGGATCGGAGTGGAACTACCGGTTTGCCCAGCTGCGCTGCCGGAAGGGGGTTATCTATCACAATGTAACCCCGCCCCATTTTTTTGCGGGCACCCATCCGGAGCCCTGGAAGGATTGCCGCGAAGGGCTGGAGGCGGTACGCTTCCTGGCAGATAAGGTGGATTTTGGCCTGGCGGATTCGGAATTTAACCGGCAGGATTTGATCCGGGCCGGATACCCGCAGCCGCTGGAGGTGCTTCCCATTCTCATCGCCTTCGCGGATTTTGAGAAGGAGCCGGATCCGGAGGTGCTGCGGCGTTACCAGGGGGACGGCTACACCAACCTGATTTTTACCGGCAGGGTTTTCCCTCACAAAAAGCAGGAGGATGTGATTACCGCTTTTTACTATTATAAAAAGCGCTATAACCCCAAGTCCCGGCTGTTCCTGGTGGGGGCCCACGGCGGCGGGGGAGACGCTTATTTCCAGCGGCTTCAGGAATATATCCAAGCGCTGGGGGTGGAGGACGTTATCCTTACCGGCCATACCCGTTTCCCAGAGATCCTGGCGTACTACCGGCTGGCCCATGTGTTTGTTTCCATGACGGAGCACGAGGGCTTCTGTATCCCGCTGGTGGAAGCCATGTATTTTGGCATCCCGATTGTGGCTTATGACTGCTGCGCGGTGGGAGATACCCTGGGCGGCAGCGGGGTGCTGCTGTCGGACAAGGATCCGGAAAAGGCGGCGGCGGCCATCCACCGGCTGGTTTCCGACGCGGCGTACCGGGAAGAGATCCTGGCTGGGGAAAAGCGCCGGCTGCAGGATTTTTCCCATGAAAAGATTCAGGCCCAGTTCCTGGACTTCCTGGAACGGGTCGTGGAGGGCAAATAGGTATGAAAAAGCTTGGTTTTGTGGTCCCCTGGTATGGGGAAAAAATCCCTGGCGGGGCGGAGATGGAGCTGCGGGGGCTCACCTCCCATCTGCACCAGGCGGGGGTGGAGCTGGAGATTTTGACCACCTGCGTCAAGGAGTTTGCCAGCGATTGGAATATCAACTATTACCGGCCGGGCCTGGAATGGATTCAGGGGATTCCGGTGCGCCGGTTCCGGGTGCGCCTGCGGGACGCCCGCTGTTTTGACGCGGTAAATAAAAAGCTGATGGAAGGGCTTCCGGTTACGGAAGAGGAGGAAGCCACCTACATCCGGGAGTCGGTCAACAGCCCGGCCCTGTACGACTATATGCGGGAGCATCAGGAGGAGTATTCCCTTTTTGTCTTTATCCCCTATATGTTTGGGACCACCTATTACGGAAGCCAGGTCTGCCCGGAAAAGTCGGTGCTGATCCCCTGCTTCCACGACGAGAGCTATTTTTATATGAATATTTACCGGGAGGCCTACTCCCGGATCCGGGGGATTATTTATCACGCCCAGCCGGAATACGATCTGACCAACCGGAATTATCCTATGGAAAAGGTGGAGCAGGCGGTGCTGGGAGAGGGCGTGGACACGGAGCTTATCTGCGATAGGGAGCGGGGGCGCCGGGCCTATGCCCTGGACGCGCCGTACCTGCTGTATGCGGGGCGGAAGGACCGGGGAAAGAATGTGCATACGCTGCTGAATTATTTCGCGGAGTACAAGAAGCGCCGGAATACCCCGCTGAAGCTGGTTTTGATTGGGGGAGGGGAGATCCAGATTCCCGAATCCATCCAGGAGGAGGTGGTGGATCTGGGATTCCTCAGCATCCAGGATAAGTACGATGTGGAGGCGGGGGCCCTAGCCCTTTGCCAGCCGTCCCGGAACGAAAGCTTTTCCCTGGTTATCATGGAGAGCTGGCTTTGCGGGAGGCCGGTGCTGGTGCACAGGGAATGCCCGGTGACGCGGCATTTTGCGGTGACGGCCTCCGGCGGCCTGTATTTTGGCGATTATTTCGAGTTTGAGGGGGCGGTCCGGTATCTGGAGGAGCATCCGGAGACGGCGGACGCCATGGGAGAGTCCGGACGGCAGTTTGTCCTGCGGAATTTTGCCTGGGATCATATTGTGCAGGTGTACACCGGGTTTTTTAGGAAGCTGGCGGGGGAAGCCGCGGCAGACAGCGAAAAGGAGGAAGCATGAAAAAGACAGCCCTGATTATGGCGGGAGGAAAGGGGGAGCGGTTTTGGCCCCGGAGCCGGAAAAACCGTCCCAAGCAGTTCCTTTCCCTGACGGGAGACGAAAAAACCATGATCCAGCTGACGGTGGAGCGGATCCTGCCGCTGGTGGATATGGAGGATATTTATATCGCCACCAACCGGGATTACCGGGAACTGGTGCGGGAGCAGCTGCCGGATCTTCCGGAGGAAAACATCCTCTGCGAGCCGGTGGGGCGGAATACCGCCCCCTGCATTGGCCTGGGCGCCGCCCATATGGCCCGGAAATACCCGGACGCGGTGATGATGGTGCTGGCCAGCGACCATTTGATCCAAAAGCCCCAGGTGTTCCGGCAGGATCTGGAGCGGGCTTGCCAGGTGGCGGAGGAGGGGGAAAACCTGGTAACTTTGGGCATTCACCCTACCTATCCGGAGACCGGATACGGCTATATCTGCCATGAGAAGGAAGCCGTGTCCCCGGGGACCCGGGTGTATCCGGTGGAGCGGTTTGTGGAAAAACCGGACCGGAAGACGGCGGAGGCCTATTTGGCTTCCGGCCACTATCTGTGGAACAGCGGCATGTTTGTGTGGAAGGTTTCCACCATCCAGAAAAAGCTGGCCCAATATATGCCGGAGCTGGCGGCGGGGCTGAAAAAAATCCAGGAGGCTGTAGGGACGCCGGAGCAGGAGGCGGTGCTGGAACGGGAGTTCCCGCAATTCCCTTCGGAATCGGTGGACTATGGGATTATGGAAAAGGCGGACCGCATTTATACCATCCCGGGAGATTTTGGCTGGGACGATGTGGGAAGCTGGCTGGCGGTGGAGCGGATCCGTCCGGCGGACGGTCAGGGCAATGTGCTGGAGGGCAACGTGGTGACCGTAGGCACCTCCCGCAGCACCATCCAGGGGGGCCGAAAGCTGATTGCCGCGGTGGGCTTGGAGGATTTGATTGTGGTGGATACCCAGGACGCCATTCTGATCTGTGCCAAAGACCAAGCGGGAGACATTAAGAAGGTGCTGGAGGAACTTCGGAACCAAGGAAGCTCCCAGTACCTGTAACCTGGCATCCCAGGCGGCAAAGGGCTGCCGCGGAAGCTTGCAAATAGGAGAAATAGAATGAAAACAGCGTTGATTACCGGCATTACCGGGCAGGACGGCTCTTATCTGGCGGAATTCCTTTTGTCCAAGGGTTATCGGGTATACGGCCTTCTGCGGCGGAAAAGCGTGATTGATTATGGAAATGTGGAGCATCTGAAGGAGCAGATCCATTTTATCTATGGGGATATGACGGATTTGGTTTCCCTGGTGCATGCCATGCAGAAATCCCAGGCGGACGAGGTGTACAACCTGGCGGCCCAGTCCTTTGTGGCGCCCAGCTGGGACCAGCCGGTGGCTACGGCGGAGATCAACGCCATCGGCGTGGCCAATCTGCTGGAGGCGGTGCGGATGATCCGGCCGGAGGCGCATTTTTACCAGGCGTCTACCAGCGAAATGTTTGGCAAGGCCCAGGAGATCCCCCAGACGGAAAGCACGCCTTTTTACCCCCGCAGCCCCTACGGGGTGGCCAAGCTGTACGGCCATTGGATTACGAAAAATTACCGGGAAAGCTACGGGATGTTTGCCTGCAGCGGGATTTTGTTCAACCATGAAAGCGAACGGCGGGGCAAGGAATTTGTGACCCGGAAGATTACGGACGCGGCGGTGCGGATTTCCCTGGGGCTGCAGGAGGTGCTAGAGCTGGGAAATTTGGATTCCAAGCGGGACTGGGGCCATTCGGCCGACTATGTGCGGGCCATGTGGCTGATGCTTCAGCAGGAGCAGCCGGAGGATTATGTGGTGGCTACCCGGGAAACCCGGACGGTGCGTTCCTTTACGGAAACCGCGTTCCAGAAGGTGGGGATCCAGCTGGAATGGCGGGGGGAAGGCGTCAACGAACAGGGCATTTCCAAGGAAAGCGGAAAAGTGCTGGTGCGGGTAAATCCCCAGTTTTTCCGGCCGGCGGAGGTGGAACTGCTGGTAGGCAATCCGGAGAGGGCCGAGCAGCGGCTGGGCTGGAAACGGGAAATCTCCTTTGAGCAGATGGTGGAGCGGATGGTCCGGGCGGATCAGGAGCGGGTCCGCCGGGAGCAGGAGCGCGTATGAAGGCGCTGATTACCGGGGCCTCCGGTTTTGTGGGAAGCTATTTGAAGGCCTCGCTGGAGCGGAACGGCTGGACCGTATACGGGACCGGCCTGGAGGAGGAGGGAAAAGAAAGCCTGCCTCCGGGCTTTTTCCCTTTGGACATTTTGGAGCCGAAGGCCATCCGCCGGCTGCTGGAGGAACTGCGCCCGGACGCGGTGTTCCATCTGGCGGCGCAAAGCTCGGTGGCCCTTTCCTGGAAAGAGCCGGCCTGGACGGTGGATGTGAATGTAAAGGGGACGGTGAACCTGCTGGAGGCGGTCCGGCAGAGGGGGGAGCCGTACCCGCAGCTGCTTCTCGTTGGCTCCGGGGAGGAATATGGCCATATCCGGCCGGAGGAAACGCCGGTTTCGGAGGGGAACCCGCTGCGGCCGGGGAACCTGTACGCGGCCACCAAGGCGGCCCAAAACCTGATCGGCGGGATTTACGCCCAGGCGTACCGGCTGCCGGTGGTTTTGGTCCGCGCCTTTAACCACATTGGCCCGGGCCAGCTGCCGGGCTTTGTGGCGGCGGATTTCTGCCGGCAGATTGCCCAGGCGGAAGCCGGGCTCCGGGAGCCGGTCATGCGGGTGGGCAACCTAAGCGCCCGCCGGGATTTTACGGACGTGCGGGACGTGGTGGAGGCATACCGCCTGTTGGCGGAAAAGGGGCGGCCGGGAGAAACCTACAATGTAGGGAGCGGACGGGCAGTGGGGATCCGGCAGCTGCTGGATGGGCTGCTGGCGCTGGCCAGGATCCAAATCCAGGTGGAGGTGGATCCGGCCCGGTTCCGTCCCGTGGACGTGCCGGTTTTGGAGGCGGACGTGCGGAAGCTCCAGGCGGATACCGGCTGGGCGCCGTCCATCCCCCTGGAGCGGACCTTGGCGGACACGTTGGATTACTGGCGGGGACAGGTGGGAAATCCGAAAATCAGCGAAAAAATTTGAAAAATCCCTTGTTACGGTTTTGGTCTTGTGCTATAGTGGGGGCGGACGCTGAGGCGAGTGGTACAAGGGGGAACCTCAGCGGCGCCAGAATATAAGGAAAGGGGAGCAGTTTTGTTGAAGGGATTCAGATTGAGAGCCTGTGCCGCGCTTTGTGCGGCAGCCATGGTACTTTCCAGCACCTCGGCCCTGGCGGAGACTGGGGCGGAGGAATTTTCCACGGCAGTAGTGGTAGAGGAGAGTACGGAGAGTGTGGAAAGCACCGAAAGTACGGAGAGCGCCGAGAGCGCGGAGAACGCCGAAAGCACGGAGAGCAGCGAGAGTGTAGAGAGCACCGAAAGCACGGAGAGCGCCGATAGTACGGAGAATATCGAAAATACGGAGAGCACCGAGAGTACGGAGAATACCGAAAATACGGAGAGCGCCGAAAGTACGGAGAGCCTGGAGACCGTGGTGGAAAGCACGGAAGCCCAGGATACCCAGGTAGAGGCGCAGACAGCGGCAGCGCCCAACGACCGCCGTGCCTATCTGGAGGGCTTTGTGACCCGCCTGTATGAAAAATGCCTGGGGCGTTCCGCCCGGCAGGATGAGATTGACTTTTGGGTTGAGTGCCTGGAAAACGGTGAAGTAAGCGGGTCGGAAGCTGCGGCTGGCTTTATCTTTAGCGAGGAATATAAGCAGTGGAAGACCAGCGATGCATCCTATGTAGATATGTTGTATCGTACGATCCTGGACCGGGAGCGCAAATCTGGAGAAGGGCAGGATTGGATCGATTATCTAAGACGGGGGGCCAGCCGGGAGTGGGTATTGGCCGGATTCTTGAATTCGGAAGAGTTCACCCGGATCTGTGAGCGCTATCAGGTAAACCGCGGCAGCTACCTGTCCAATGATATACAGGATCAGAATCTGGATGTGACCAGCTTTGTGATCCGGCTGTATGAGACCTGCTTGGGCCGCCGGCCGGCACCCTATGAGCAGGGGCTGAAAGATTGGGTGCGGTGCCTGCTGGAGGGCGGTATGTCTGGCGCAGAAGCGGCATGGGGCTTCTTGGACAGCGAAGAAATGCGCCAGAAAAATCTGAGCGATGAGGCTTTTATAGAAGTTTTATACCGTGCTCTCATGGGAAGAGAGTACGATGCGGCAGGTAAAGCGACCTGGATGGGGGAGGTAGAGAAAGGCGTTTCCCGCCGGTATTTGGGCAGAGGCTTCCTTGGATCCAAAGAGTTTGAGAATATTTGCCAGCGCTATGGGATCCGCCAAGGGGAACTTACCATTTCGGAGCCCCGTGACCTTCATCCGGATTTAAGCGCATTTGTTAAAGGGTTTTATCAGACCTGTTTACAGCGTGTGCCGGATGGAGACGAATTAAACGACTGGGTAGGGGTACTGGCCGACGGTTCTTTTACCGGGACGGATATTGTTACGGGTTTCTTCTTCTCTCAGGAATATCAGAACCGGAACCGCAGCAATGAGAATTTTGTGAAGGACTGCTATATCACCCTGCTAGGCCGTACAGGAGCGGAGAGCGAGAGAAATGACTGGGTGCAGCGCCTGGATTCTGGTTGGAGTCGTGAGACGGTCATTACCTATATGACGGGAAGCACGGAATACAAAAATATGTGCAGCGCCCTAGGGATTTCTTTCCTGCGCAATGGATGGAATACCATGGGAGATCAAAAGTATTACGTGAAAAACGGGAATATGGTCAGCGGCTGGCAGACAATTGACGGAAAACGGTATTATTTTGAT
>CALWEC010000280.1 GCA_944376945.1 uncultured Lachnospiraceae bacterium
AGAAGCACGCCGGGGGAAAGGATCAGGTAGGGCTGAACCTGCTGAAGGGGTTCGCGGAAACCGGCCAGTCCGGACAGTTCTTTGTGATTTGCTTTTCCTATTCCGAGAAAGTTCTGCGGCGGCTGGCGCCAGATATGGAGATTGTCTCTCTTCCAGGAGGGAAGGCGGGAAACGAGCTGGTTCGGATGGCCAAGATCTGCTGGGCCAACACCTTCCGGATTCCCCGGATTCTCCGCCGAAAGAAAGCGGCGGCCGTGTTTCACGTAAGCTGCAATAACGGTCTTCGGTCTATGCCGGTTCCGGCGGCGGTGCTTCCCCATGACATTAAGGCGGTGGCCCATCGAGTGCTGGCCAATGTGAAAATCCCGTGGTACAAGTACTGGCTGTACCGGATTTTGTACCGGCTGGATTTCGCCCACGCGGACCGGATCCTTTCCATCAGCCAGGTGGACCAGGAGGAAATCGGCAGGTTTTATCCCCGGTACCGGCGGAAAATCCATAAGATTTATAATCCGGTGGACTGTCCGATTCCAGAGCAGGAACCGGAGGAACGGAAAAATATCCACGCCCTGAATCTTCAGTTTCATCACAAAAACATTCTCACCCTGATCCGGGCCTTTGAGAAAATCCAGGATCAAACCGACGAAGATCTGATTCTCATGGGAAGCGTGCCGGACCGGGTGCGGTATTTAAAGGATTACGTCCGGCAGCACCGGCTGGAAGGGCGGGTTCACTTTACGGGATTTTTGCCGGAGGAGCAGGTGGAGCGGCAGATGACCGAAAGCCGGCTGTATGTGAATCCCACCCTTTATGAGGGCTTCGGCATGACGGCGGTGGAAGCCATCATCCGGCGGGTGCCGACGCTGCTGTCCGGGATCCCCACCAACCGGGAGATCACCCGGGGTCTCTGCCGTTACTACGAACCGCCGGAGGACGCGGACGCGCTGGCCCAGGCCCTGCTTGACTGTCTGGAGCACCCGCCGGAGGAGGAGGAACGGGCTCAGGCCAGCCGGATCTTGTATGAAGCCTATGATTACCGCGGAATCAGCCGGGAATACGGGGGGTTTCTGCGGCAGCTGGGGGAAAAGAAGACGTGAAAGCAGATATCAGTGTGGTGATCCCGGTTTACAACGTGGAAAAATATCTGGAGCGGTGCCTGGATTCGGTGCGGAGTCAGACCCTGACGCCCCGGGAGGTGATCCTGGTGGACGACGGCTCCACGGACCGTTCCGGCCAAATTTGCGACCGCTACGGAGCTCTGTGCCCGAACTTCCAGGTGATCCACCAGGCCAACGGCGGCCTCAGCGCGGCTCGGAACGCCGGCATCGAGCGGGCTTCCGGCGCGTACCTTACGTTTCTGGATTCCGATGATTTTCTGCACCCGCTGTACCTGGAAATCTTATACGAAAACGCGGAGCGGCATCACGGGGACGTCAGCGTCTGCGGCTACGCGGTGACCCGAAAGGACCGGCTGCCGGAGGCGGACCGGCAGGAAAACCGGCCGGAGGTCCGCACCAGCCGGGAGGCGCTGTGGGAGTGCTGCGCTCTGCGCAAAACCAATATGACCGTGGCCTGGTGCAAGCTGTACCGGAGCGAGCTGTTTCGGCAGGTGCGGTATCCGGTGGGCCGGGTGTACGAGGATCTGGCCACCACTCACCGGGTCATGGCCCTGGCGGAGCGGATCGTAGTGACGCCTCTGAAGCTGTACGGCTACTATCTGTCCGATTCCAGCATCACCCGAAAAAAATACAGCCTGACCAACTTTTCCTCGGAGAACATGGCCCAGGACGAGCGGCTGGACTTTTTCCGAGGCCTGGAGGATCCGGAGCTGTATCAGAGGCTGGCGGTTTCCGTTCAGCGGAACCGGGTGGCCAACTACTGTAAGGCGGTGCGGTACCTGCCGGAAGCGGTGCGGGAGCGGCAGGAGCTGCTGCGAAAATACCGGGCTTTGGCAGGGCAGGTGCGCCGGTACCCGATGGGGGCGGCGGACCGGGCGCTGTTTTGGCTGTTTCGCCTGTCCCCGTGGCTCTGCGCCCGAGTCTTTTTCCCTCTCTATGAGCGGGCCGACAGCATGGAGCGGCGAAGCCGCCGGGAGGACGCGTCATGAAGCAGGTTCGAGCCGTTTTTTTGACCAAAGGGAATATTCTGGGCCCTATCGACACCGGCGGCCTTCAGTGCAGCCGGCGGAATTACCAGCTGCTGTGCCGGATCTTTGGGGAGGAGCAGGTGCAGGTGGGGATCCTGACGGAGGATCCGGCGGCGGTCCGGGAGCGGCCCCGGGTTCGCTTTTTCCGAAACGACGGCCGGCCGCTGCGGGTGTATGGAAATTATCTGCGGGGGCGGGACCGGATTTCCGCCGCCCTGGGACGGGAGCTGGAGGCCTTTGTGAACGGCTTGGATCCAGAACTGTTGTTTTTGGATGGTTCTTCCTACTGTGGCTGGACCCGGAAGGTAAAGCCAACGGTAAAAATAATGGTATTTTGCCATAATATAGAAAAAAATTACATTTGGGACTGGGTGCGGCGCCAGAACCCGCTGTTTCTGCCCCGGTTTTTCACGGTATGGCGGAATGAGGGGCGGCTGGTGCGGCAGGCGGACTATGTGGTCTGCCTCAATGAGCGGGACGGCCGGAGCCTGGAACGGCTGTACGGCCGGAAGCCGGATCTGCAGATGCCCATCTCCCTGACGGACGCCTATGACCCGGCCCAGGCGGCCCGGGAGGAAGGCAGCGGCCGGCTTCTGTTTGTAGGGTCCTATTTCGCTCCCAACGTGGAGGGACTTCGGTGGTTCTGCCGCCAGGTGATGCCCCACATCCCCTGGTCCCTGGACGTGGTGGGAAAGGACATGGAGCGGCTGCGGCCGGAGCTTGCGGGCCCCCGGGTCTCCGTGCTGGGGACGGTGCCGGAGCTGGCCCCCTACTATTACCGGGCGGAAGCGGTGGTCATGCCCATTCCCTTTGGCAGCGGCATGAAGGTAAAGACCGCGGAAGCCCTGGAAGGCTACCAGGTGCAGGATCTGCCGGGGGTACGCCAGTGCGGCACGGCGGAGGAGTTTATCCGGGCGCTGACCGACTTTCGCCGGGAGCCGTCCCGGCGGATGATTCCGGAGCACCGGCAGCGCTTTCTGGATCTGTACGAGACCGGAGCTCAGGAAGAGCGGCTGCGGGCGCTTTTGGAACCGAAGGGAGGAAGGCCTCTATGATCGCGGCCATTACCGTAACCTACAACAGCAGCCAACTGCTGGAGAAAACCATCGCCGCCCTGCTGCGGCAGACCGTGCCGGTGGACCGGATTCTGGTGGCGGACAATCACAGCGGGCCGGAGCACCGGGAACGGCTGCGGCAGCTGGCGGAGGAGGACGCGCGGATTCAGGTGCTGTGGCTTCCGGAAAATACCGGCGGCGCCGGCGGCTTCTGCCAGGGCATGGCCTATGCCCGGGAGCAGTGGAGCCCGGACTGGTATTGGCTGATGGACGACGACGCCTATCCGGCGGACGACTGCCTGGAACAGCTGCTGGATCGGAGAGATGCAGTTCCAGAAATCGGTTGTCTGGCGCCCATGATTTTTGGGATTGACCGGCAGGAGTATCAGCTGTATCATCACAAGAGACTTTCCCGGCTGCTGACCCGGGATATTCCGGCAGCCGATTCCCGAGAAGGGATGCCGGAGTTTTTGCCTATAGAAGCGGACGCCTTTGTGGGGCCCCTGTTTTCCTGCCAGGCAGTGGAGGCAGTGGGGATTGCCGACGGAAGCCTGTTTATCTATGGAGATGATCTGGAATATACCTACCGGGTTTCCCGGCAGTTTCCGGTGCTGCTGGTGCGGGACGCGGTGATCTATCACCGGGATCCGGTGAAAAAGCAGGACGACGCCAATCCCGCGGGCTGGTGGAAGGACTATTATATGTTCCGAAACCGGATCTTTCTGATCCGAAAATACCAGAAAAACCCTCTGCTTCGCCTGCTGGGGGAGCTTGCCCTGGCCGGGGCTGTCGGCAAGCGGTGCCTGGGGGCTCTGGGAAAGGCCAAGTTCCGGGGAAACCGGAAGCTTCGGGTGTGGCTGCTGCTGCGGGCGCTGGGGGACGGCTTGGCCGGAAAGTCTGGGAAAACCGTGGACCCGGCGGCGTATTTCCGGTATTTGGAGACAAAAAAGGGCGTATGACAAAGCAAACCGGGAAACGGAGGAGGTGAGGTAACGTGGAAGAGAAAGCGCCGAAAATACACAGCCTTTCGTTTAACTTCGCCATGAACGTGATCCTGAAGCTGTCGGCGGTGATCTTTCCGTTGATCACGTTTCCTTACATTTCCCGGGTCCTGGGGCCGGAGGGAAATGGAAAAATTACTTTTGTGACTTCCGTGGTCAGTTACTTCGCCATGTTCGCCCAGCTGGGGATTCCCACCTACGGCATCAAAGCCTGCGCCGAATGCCGGGACGACCGGGAGGCGCTGAGCCGCACGGTGCAGGAGCTTCTGGCCATCAATCTGGTGTCCATGACGGTTTCCTACGGGCTCCTGGGCCTCTGCATGGCGCTGGTGCCACGCTTCCGGGAGGAGCCGGCGCTGATGGCCATCCAGGCCATTTCCCTTTTGCTGAACACGGTGGGCATGGACTGGCTGTACCAGGCCATCGAGCAGTACAGCTACATTACCCTGCGGAACATCCTGTTTAAGCTGCTGGCCCTGGCCGGCATGTTCTGGCTGGTTCAAGAGCCGGAGGATTACGTGCTCTACGGGGCCATCTCCCTGATGGGAAGCTACGGCTCCAACCTGTGGAACCTGTTTTACGCCAGGCGGTTTGTCCGCCTGCGCGTCCGCCGGAAGCTGCAGTGGAAGCGGCATCTGCGGCCGGTTTTCTCCTTCTTCGCCCTGTCCGCGGCCACCACCGTGTACCTGTACATGGATTCGGTGATGGTGGGCTTTCTCCACGGAGACGCGGAGCTGGGGTATTACAACGCGGCGGTGAAGGTGAAAACCATCCTGGTAAGCCTGGTGACGGCTCTGGGGACGGTTCTTCTGCCCCGGATTTCCCATTACCTGGCCAACGGAAGGAGAGACAAGTTTGAAACCCTGGTCCGCCAGTCCCTGGGAATCATTCTGCTTACGACTGTGCCGCTGGTGCTCTACTTTATCGCGGCGGCGGAGCCGGTGATCCTTTTCCTGGCCGGGGAGCAGTACCGGGATTCGGTGCTTCCCATGCAGATTATCATGGTGACGGTGCTGCTGATCGGCGTCAGCAATTTAACGGGCATGCAGGTATTGGTTCCGCTGAATTTGGAACACTATACCGTACTCTCTACGGTTTACGGGGCGGTGGTGAATCTGGCGCTGAACGCGCTGCTGATTCCCCGGCTCCGCTCCGCCGGGGCGGCCATTGGCACCGTGGCGGCGGAAGCGGCGGTGCTGGCGGCGCAGCTTTGGTATCTGCGGGGGCGTTTCCCTCTGTGGAAGGGGCAGGTCCAGCTGGGAAAACTGATGCTGGCCGCTTTGGCCGCCTGGGGCGCTTACGCAGGCGTCCGGCAGGTGTTTTCCGGAAACCTGTTCCTGTTTCTGGCAGTCAGCGCTTTGGCGTTTTTTGGCGTGTACGGGGCGGTTCTGCTGATCCTGCGCGAAACCATGCTGACAGGGTGGCTGCGGAAGCTGGGGAAAAGGTGAAAGAAGAATTGTCTTTTAAGGAAGGCTATGGTATAATGGCCGCAAAGCGAAGCGGAGCGGACATGATACCTGCGCCGGTTCGCGTCCGACCGGAGGGAGGACAAGCTTCCAAAGCGAACCGTGCGCATCCCCCGGAGGGATAGCATGTCTGTAGGACATGCTATAATGGCCGGGAACGAAGAGAGTGAAGCTTTATGGAAAAAAAGCAGATGGAGCAAAATAGAGAGCGTTGGTGGGAGAACGGATACTTTCTGCTTTTAGCGGTGTATCTGCTGGAGTCCTTTTTGAAGACGACCATGTTTCCCATTTCCTGGCCCGCCCATTCCCACGATGTGCTCCAGTGCGCCCTGGCCGCCTACGTGGTGCTGAAGTTTGCCTGCGGACGGACGCCTCTGAAGGGAAAGGCCGCCTGGCTCACCGGACTCGGGTGCCTGGTTTTCTTCCTTTCCTCGGCCATTTCCGAATACTGGGTGGTGCGGGACGTGCTGTTTCTGGCTCTGGGAGCCTCCGGCATCTCCTTTCGGAAGCTTTTGACCGTCTACCTGGCGGTGCTGGGACCGGCGCTGGTTCTTACCGTGGCGGCGGCCCTAACGGGGCAGATTGAAAACCTGGTGTATGTGTCTGAAAGCCGGCGCTCCCGGATCGCCTTCGGCATTAACTATCCTACGGATTTTGCCGCGTATCTGTTTTTCGGCGCTCTGGTGTACGGCTGCTGGCGGCGGACAGTTCTCCGATGGTGGGAGATCGCCGGAATCGAAGGACTGGCCCTGTTCAGCTGGTATTTCTGCGACGCCCGGAATAACGCAGGCTGCTTGGCCCTGCTGGGGCTTGGGGCCGCCGTCCTGAAGCTGTGGGCGGCAGGTACCGGGCGGAAGGAAGAGGGCTATTATCTGCCCAAAGGCCTTCAGTGGCTTTTGAT
>CALWEC010000281.1 GCA_944376945.1 uncultured Lachnospiraceae bacterium
GCCAAAGCATTTGCTTTTACGGCCTTTCCACAGTACAACTTTTAAAATAACATAGAATCCGCCATTTGGAAAGTGATTTTTTTCTTAAAAAAACCTCCGGAGGGCACTCCGGAGGCACACGTTCAAAAGCGGAAATAAATGAACGGGTTGAAATCGGTAATCAGCAGGTAGCATAGTGAAAGGAAAAACGCGCCTAAAATCAGCACGTCCCGCAGGATCCCGCTCCGATCCACCCGCCGCCAAAATTTCTTCCTGGGGATGCAGATCCACACCGAGCACAGCAGCCAGCAGAGATTCTCCCGGTTGATGAGCTTAATGATCTCCAGATGCTGCCAATTCTGCGTCCCCGGCCAAAATAGGCTGCGCAGATAGGACGCCGCCTGCGGCAGCGTCTCCGCGCGGAAAAAAACCCAGCCTACCACTACCACCAGCATACAGTATAGCCAGCTTACCGGGGAAGGCAGGCGTTCCAGCACCTTCCCTAAGAAGGCTCTCTCCAAAACCAGGAAAACCCCAAACCACATGCCCCAGACTACAAAATTCCAGCTGGCTCCGTGCCAAAGGCCTGTCAGGAAAAATACAATCAGCAGGTTCCGGTAGGTCTTTCCCTTTCCCTTCCGGTTTCCTCCAAGAGGGATGTACAGATAATCCCGGAAGAAACTGGACAGGGAAATATGCCAGCGCCGCCAAAATTCCTTGACCGATCGGGAGATATACGGGTAATCAAAGTTTTCTTTAAAATGAAAGCCAAACATTTTCCCCAACCCTATCGCCATATCCGAATAGGCGGAAAAGTCCAGGAAAATGTGGAACGCATAGGCCAGTACCCCCATCCAGGAGTACAGCGCGTTGTCGTAAGCCGCCAAGCCAAAAGCCGCGTCTGAGATTTCCCCCATAGAATTGGCCAGCAGCATCTTTTTGGAAAACCCCAGCATGAACCGCCGTACGCCGGTGTATAAATCCTCCCCGCTGGTTCTCCGCCGCCGGATCTCCTGATCCACGTCCGCATAGCGCACAATCGGCCCCGCAATCAGCTGGGGAAACAGCATAATATACAGCGCCAGGTCAAAATAATTCTTCTGAACCGGCACCTCCCCCCGGTATAAGTCTATGACATACGTCATAATCTGAAAGGTAAAAAAGGAAATGCCAATGGGCAACGGGATCCGCGGAAGCGTGTTCTCCCATCCGGGAGCCAGAAGCTGCAAAACCGCCACCGCCGTATCCGTAAAAAAGTTAAAATACTTAAAGAATCCAAGCAGTACCAGATTCACCGTCACGGCCGCCGCCAGCCAGGCCTTCCGGCGATGGGGACTTCGATCCAGGAAAAGCCCCAGAATAAAATTGACGATCGTACTAAACAAGATCAAAAAAGTGTACTGCAGGCCGCCCCAGGAATAAAACACCAGGGACGCCAGCAGCAGCACCCAGTTTTTCGCCCGCTGGCTGCCGGTGCGGCTTACCAGGAAATACAGCAGCACCGTCAGCGGCAGAAAATAGAATATGAATGCAACGGATGTAAATACCATGTTTGTCCCCTTACTGCTCCAAAATACCGGAGTCCAGCAAATAGTCGATAAAGCCGAAGCTCATGCGGTCGATGGACTCCAAATTGACTTCCAAAATTACCAAATCCGCTTCTCGCACTGTGTTTACCGCTTCCAGATCTTCAAACGCGCTGAAAGTACCTTTTTGTTCCTCCTGCCCATTTCCGCAGACATACTCCATATTCTCCAGATAAGTGAAGCGATTTCCCGCATAGCGCAACATTGGAAGTACCGACTGATGCTGAAAGCTTCCGCCCTGAGAAAAAACAACAGGAACGGCCGATCCGGCTTCTCGTTCCGACACTTCCGGAGCATAATACTGTTCGTCATAAGGGCCTATCAATAGATTCAGGCTTTTAAATACATCCTGATCCCAGTCCAATGGCGTGTCTACCGGCACTCCCGAGACCTCCCATTCCGGGAAATCATAACCATAGGTTTCCTCTAGGAAATCGGACAGATCCTGCGCTACCAGCATAGCCGACCATTCGCTCCAATGGTTTCCCGTTTTATACCAGCAAGTAACCCCTTGTTCCAACAGCTGCTGGATAAACGGAACAGAATCATAGTAAGTAAGGGAAGTTTCTTCTATCGCTCCTTTCAGTTTTTCATAAGGAGAAACCGTTCGCTCCGGGGAAAACCATTCCCACACATCCGGAGCATATTCTTCCCAATAGAGAGTTTTCATTGGCGTCACAAAAATAACCAAATGCTGTCCGTTCGCCTCCAGCTGCCGGTTCAGCTCCTCCAATTTTCCGGCCAGTATCTCGATTTCCTCCTCTGACACCTGGTCGTACTGCAGCTGCGCTTCCAAGTACACGTCTTCAAAAATCACATTTTCTTTTCCGATTGTAGCGTATTGATTGGCGCTTCCGTCAAATAGGGAAAATACCACCTGATTGCCCATACGGATCAAAGGTTCCCGCACGCTTAACTCCGATTTTGTCCACTCTTCCACCGATTCCTGCCAGCTGCCTTCTAGAACCGATTTTACCGACAATTCCGGCTCTGGAACCGCCACCGTTACTCCCCCCAACCCATTTCCTAAATGGATTCCCGCTAAAGACAAAAGCCATGGGATAAAAATCAGGAATAGAAAAAGGGAGACCAAGCCAACCTTCCTTGCCTTCTCGATCATAAAACATCCTTTCCTTTCAGGCACGCAGCGAATTCCGTACTTCCGCTCTTTTTTCATATGCCCCATTATAACCAGAAAAAAGGATTTCTTCAACCGAAAAAGCGCTGCCTCCTCTTTTTCCTTTTCCCTCCCACTACAAAAGCGCCGGGCTCATACCGCCCGGCGCTCCCCTTCTCTTTTACCGATTTGCCCTTCGTTTTCTTCCCTGTGCCAGGATACAGCCGGCGGCCGCCGCCAGCCCGCAGGCCGCCCACAGGCCCAGAAGGCTGCCGTCCCCGGTTTTAGGCCCTCCGTCTCCGCTCTGGGAGCCTTGGTCTGGCTTCTCCGGATGGACTTCCGCCCATCCCTCCACCACCAGGAGGCCGTCCTCCGTCACCGTCATGTCCAGGTGCAGGCCGCTCCCATCCGGTACCGTCAGGATGTAGCCGCCGTCCGGGCTGTGCGTCACCCCCGGCTCTCCGCTTTCTATCTCCATTTCTGTGCGGCCTATGGTGCCGCCGTCCGGGTCGGTCACCGTCACCGGATGCCGCCCCTCCGGCACATCCTCCACGGTAAAGTT
>CALWEC010000282.1 GCA_944376945.1 uncultured Lachnospiraceae bacterium
GCGATGACCCCCAGGTTGATCTCCTCGATGGTCAGGCCGTTGAGGCTGCTGTTTAGCAGCAGGTTCAGGTTCAGCACCTCCTCCTGCTCCAGCTCAAAATCCCCGGACAGGGTGGTGTTTTTGACCACATTGCCCTCCAGCACAATCACCGCCAGCAGCTTGCCGCCGCCCATGGCCGAAAGCTGGATGAACTTGACTTTGTTCTTCCGGTACCGGGGCCCGGTGATCATGGTGGCGTAGTTGGTGTTGGCCGCCAGCAGCCTTGCCATCTGCATCAGCAGTTCTTCCACCCGGTCCACCCGCTTCAGCAGGAAATCGTTGGCCGGCACCGCCGGCAGCTGCTGCTCCTGCATCAGCTGGTCTACGTACAGCCGGTAGCCTTTGTCCGTAGGGACACGGCCCGCGGAGGTGTGCGGCTGGACAATCAGCCCCATCTCCTCCAGATCCGCCATCTCGTTGCGGATGGTGGCCGGGGACAGCTGCAGCTCGGTATACTTGGAAATGGTCCGGGAGCCTACCGGCTCTCCTGTCTCCTGGTAATTCTGAATGATGGCATTCAGGATTTTCTGTTTCCTTTCGTCCAGCTCCACTGTCTCACCCCTTTTCGTTATTAGCACTCATTTCATTAGAGTGCTAACACCTTTCCTACATAAGATACCACCGCGCTTTTCCTTTGTCAACACCTTTATGGAAATTTTATAGAGTTTAAGTCCTATATAAGTAGTGAATTGCTTTCTTCGTGCAAATGGAATATACTGAAAATACCAGCAGAAAGGGGTTGATGATATGGCTGGAAATACCACAAACATTCGTATCCGCATGGACGCGGATTTGAAAGCACAGGCCGATGCTCTATTCAATGAGCTGGGTATGAACCTGACTACGGCGTTCAATATCT
Source organism: uncultured Lachnospiraceae bacterium (assembly GCA_944376945.1). Lineage (GTDB taxonomy): Bacteria > Bacillota > Clostridia > Lachnospirales > Lachnospiraceae > Pseudolachnospira. The sequence continues at coordinate 899 of CALWEC010000282.1, forward strand.
TCGTGCGCCAGTCGCTTCGCGAAGGCGGCATTCCCTTTAAAGTGAAGCTGGAACAGCCCAACAAGGAAACGATTGCCGCCATGCTGGAAGCGGAAAGGATTGCAAAAGACCCGTCTGTAAAAGGTTACAACGACCTTGACGAGCTGTTTGCCGACCTGAAAAAATGAGAAAAACAAAGTATACTGTCAAGTACACGGCCGCTTTCAAAACGGCAGATAATTGATGGTAAAATGGATTTCCCCGTACCGGTCGATCTCCAGGATCCCGTAGGAGGGCTGGCGGCCGGACTGGCGGGGGTAGGAAATGCTGCCTGGGTTTACCAAGGCCATCTCCCCCACATAGTCGATGGAAGGCCGGTGGGTATGGCCGTACAGCACCACCTGGGCGTTCCGGGCTTTCCCCTCCGCCGCCAGGCGGCTGATGCCGGTGGAGACGCCGTACTGGTGCCCATGGGTCATCAGGATCCGGAAGCCTCCAAACCAAATCTCTTTTTCCCGGCTTTCATGGGAGAAAAAGTCGTTGTTGCCTGCCACAAACTCCACAGGGATCCCGTCTGCCAGGCTGCGGATTACTTCCTCCTCCCCTTCCACGTCCCCCATATGGAAAATCTGATCCACCGGGCCTACCCGCTCCAACGCTTCCTCAAAATACCGCAGGTACCGGTGGGTATCGCTGACTAATAATGCCTTCATCTTACGGTTCCTCCTTGCCGGACGCCCGGAGCCAGGCCTGGATCCGGGGCTTCATGGCCTCCAGGGCCCTGCCCCGGTGGCTTACCGCGTTTTTTTCCTCCTGGGTCAGCTGGGCGGTGCTTACGCCCCGCTCCGGCAGGAAGAAAATGGGGTCGTAGCCAAAGCCGCCTTCCCCCAGGGCCTGGTATCCCACGATCCCCTCTATGGTCCCTTCTGTCACCGCCTCCGTCCCGTCCGGGAACACCGCCGCAATGGCGCAGCGGAACCGGGCGGTCCGTTTTTCTTCCGGCACCCCGGCCAGCCGGTCCAGGATCGCCTGGTTTTTGACGGTGTAGGAGGTGTCCTCCCCCATCCAGCGCGCCGAGTAAACCCCCGGCTCCCCGTTTAGGTAATCCACCTCCAGGCCCGAATCGTCCGCCAGCACCAGCGCCCCGGTGGCCTGATGGACCGCCCGGGCCTTAATCCGGGCGTTCTCCGCAAAGGTGGCTCCGTCCTCCACAATATCCAGAGAAACCCCCGCCTCCTTGGAGGACAGGATCTCCATGCCCAGATCCGCCAGGATGGCCCGCACTTCCCTGATTTTTCCCTGGTTGCCGGTGGCAAAGATTATGGTATTCTTCATGTGTTCTCCTCTTTTCTCGGCTGGCCTCCGCCTTCCGGCGTTTTTCTCCGCGGCGGCTTGGGCCCTAGAAACTGATAAAAATACGCCTTCATCATCCCATTGTAAATCTTCCGGTTCCGGTCCGCCTTCCGGCCTATGTATTTTTCCGCGTCCGGGTAGGAGGTGATCATGTAGGCGGACCAGGAGTCCAGGGCCCGGAACCGCTCCCCAATCTGCCGGTACAGCTCCGGCAGCGCCTCCCGGTCCTCCAGCCGCTCTCCGTAGGGCGGGTTCATAAACAGGAAGCCGTACTTTTTCGGGTGGCTTAGCTGGCTTACCGGCCGCTGCTGGAAATGGATCAGATGGTCCACCCCGGCCAGCCGGGCGTTTTCCCGGGCCGCCTTTACCATTTCCCCGTCCAGGTCGTAGCCTTGGATATCCGTGTGCCCCGGCTCCATCACCAAATCCGCCGCCTCGTCCGCCGCCTCGTACCACAGCTTCCGGGGAAACAGGTTTTCCCATTTTTCCGCCAGGAAGCTCCGGTTCATCCCCGGGGCCATGTGGGCGGCCATCATAGCCGCCTCAATGGGGAAGGTACCGCTTCCGCAGAAGGGATCCACCAAAATCCGGTCCCCCTGCCAGGGAGTCAGCAGGATCAGCGCCGCCGCCAGGGTTTCCGTAATGGGTGCCTTGCTGACCAGCTGCCGGTAGCCTCTCCGGTGCAGGGACTCGCCGCTGGTATCCAGCCCCAGGGTGGCGGTATCCTTAAAAAAGAACACCCGCAGCGGATATTCCGCCCCTGTCTCCGGGAACCAGGAAATGCCGTACACCTGCTTCAGCCGTTCCACCATGGCCTTTTTGACAATGGACTGGATGTCCGACGGGCTGAACAGCTGGCTTTTGATGGAAGTCGCCTTGGACACCCAAAATTTTCCGTCCCGAGGGATATAGGCCTCCCACTCCACCGCCTTCACCGCCTCAAACAGCTGGTCAAAGGTCCGGGCCGGAAAAGACGCCGCCTTTAAAAGCACCCGCTCCGCCGTGCGCAGAAACAGGTTGGCCCGGCAGGCCGCCTCCGGCCCCCCCTGGAAGGTGACCCGGCCATCCTCCACCTGGGTAACCGGGTAGCCTAGTTCCATGATTTCCTTTTTGCAAACTGCCTCCAGCCCAAAATGGCAGGGGGCGATCCATTGGTATTCCAATACGCGCTCCTTTCGGCCGGCTGCGTGCCGGCCCCTGCACCATGATAAAACAGGAACCGGTTTTTTGTCAACCGGTTCCCAGGGATCTTGTGCTTCCAGCCGCCTAGCCGCTTCTTTCTGTTTCACATCGGAACACTTTTCCCTTTCCCAGCGGTTGCCACCTTTTTTCCGTCTCCTTATAATAGGAAGAAAGAAGCTGATTCGATCCTGTCCAAGGAGGAAAAGAAATGATCCAACTATTGATCCTGGCGGACGACCTTACCGGCGCGCTGGACGCCAGCGTACCGCTGGCCGCCCGGGGCGCTAAGGTCCGGGTAACCACCCGCTTTTCCCCCGAAGCCGCCCTGGAGGATCCCGAGACGGAGGTGCTGGTGGCGGCGGCGGAAACCCGCCACCTTCCAGCCTCCGCCGCCTATGAAACCGTCCGGCACATTGCTGCGGCGGCCCGGCGTTTGGGAATCCCTTCCCTCTACAAAAAGACCGATTCCGCCCTGCGGGGCAACATCGGCGCGGAGCTGACGGCCCTGTTGGACGGCACCGGGGAACCAGCCCTGGCCTTTCTCCCGGCCTTCCCCCAGATGGGCCGCTGCACCGTCGGCGGCATCCACTACATCCACGGGGTGCCGGTGGCAGACAGCGTGTTCGGTCAGGATCCCTTTAATCCGGTGCTCCACTCCCAGGTGGCGCAGCGGATCCGGGAGCAAAGCCAGGCGCCAACCCATCACGCCAGCGCCCAGGCCCCTTGGATGGGAAAGGAGGGGATTACCATCTTTGACGCCTCCTGCCAGGAGGACCTGGAACAGGCCGGCGCGTTTCTGCAAAAAAAACACCGTCTGCACGTTTCCGCCGGCTGCGCCGGGTTTGGCGCCGTGCTTGCGGAGCTCCTGTTCCCAGAGCCGCGGCTTCCTGCCCCGCTGCCCCGGCTGCCCCGGCGGCTGTTGACGGTATGCGGAAGCCTCCACCCCGCCACGGCGGCCCAGCTGGACCAGGCGGAGCAGGCTGGCTTTGCCCGGCGACGCCTAACCCCGGAGCAAAAGCTGGACCCTGCCGGCTGGCAGGCCGGACCAGGGGCGCGGCAGGCCCATTGCCTGCTGCGGTGGATCCAGGAGAATCCTTTTGCGATTGTGGATTCCTCCGATCCAGAAGGGGCTTCCGAAACCGCCGCCTATGCCCGGAAGCTGCTGGCCGGCAGCGGGGACACCCCTCTTTTTGTCATCGGAGGCGATACTTTGCTCCAGTGTATGGACGCCCTGGAAGTGTACGAGATGGAACCCCTGCGGGAGCTGCTTCCCGGCGTAGTCCTTTCCCGTTTTTCTTTCCAGGGAAGCCTCCGATACCTGATCTCCAAATCCGGAGGCTTCGGAAAGCCGTCCCTGTTCCTGGAACTTCGGGAAATTTTGTTTCCCCACACAGCGCCTGCCAAGGAGGTATCGTATGGAATATCCTAAGCTGCCGGGCCTAACGCCGGACGGCACCTTGTACCGCAACCTGAAAATGGGCACCCTGGAGGCCTTTCTGCCCACCGGCGGCTGCCCCGCCGCCCAGCAGGACCGGCAGCCGGGAAAGGCGGCCTGGCCGGGGTTGCGCTGCTCCGTGGCCATTGCCCTTTCGGAGGACGAAGGGAAAACCTTCCCGCTGATCCGCTGCCTGGAGCTGGGGGAAGGCTACATAGGGGAGGAAAACCGGACCAACAACCGGCAGTACGAATACCCTTTCCTGATCCAGTCCCGGGACGGGGCGCTGCATTTGGCCTACGCCGCCGGCACCCGGGCCGGGATCCAATATATCCGGACCACCGAGGCGGAGGTTATGGGAGCCCGGCGGGAACGGACCGGGCTCTACAACCCTACCGCCGCCCAGACCCGCTGACAAAAAACCAAAGCACCTTCCGGGGCTCTCCCGCAAGGAAGAAGAAAGGAACAGGCATATGACAACCAGACCCATTGTAGGCATTACCATGGGAGATCCAGCAGGAAACGGGCCGGAGATTACCATCCAGGCGCTGGCGCGCCCAGACCTATACCAGCGCTGCCGCCCTCTGGTGGTGGGAGACGCCGGCATTCTCCGGCAAGCCACCGGTTTTGTAAACCGGCGGGACATCCGCATCCACCCTTGCCGGCAGGTTTCCGACGCGCTTTTTACCCCCGGCACCATCGATGTGCTGCATCTGCCTCTGATTCAGGACGTGGAACACTTTCCCATGGGGCAGGTCAGCATAGAAGGAGGCAACGCAGCCTTCCAGTGCGTCCGGAAAGTAATCCAGCTGGCCCTGGCCGGGGAGGTGGACGCCACCTGCACCAACGCCTTGAACAAAGAAGCCATGAACAAGGCCCTGGCCTATTACCAAGGGAAATATTCCGACGGCTATACCCACTTTGACGGCCACACGGAAATCTACGCCGCCTATACCGGCACCCAGAAATATACCATGATGCTGGTCCATCACCAGCTGCGGGTGGTCCATGTGTCCACCCACGTCTCCCTGCGGGAGGCCTGCGACCGGGTCAAAAAAGCCCGGGTGCTGGAGGTCATCCAGATCGCCCACCAGGCCTGCCGGGATATGGGGATGGACACGCCCCGGATCGCCGTGGCAGGCCTAAACCCCCACTGCGGGGAAAACGGCCTGTTCGGCCGGGAGGAGATAGAAGAGATCTCTCCCGCCATAGAGGCCGCCCGGGCAGAAGGGATCCAAGCCCTGGGCCCGCTTCCGCCGGACAGCGTTTTTTCCGAAGCGTTAGGCGGCCTGTACGACATTGTGGTGTGCATGTACCACGACCAGGGCCATATCCCCCTAAAAACCGTAGGCTTTGTCTACGACCGGAAACGGCAGGCCTGGAAGGCGGTGGAAGGGGTCAACGTAACCCTAGGGCTGCCCATTATCCGCACCAGCGTGGACCACGGCACCGGCTTTGCCTTGGCCGGGAAGGGCGTCAGCAGCGAGCTGAGCCTGGTCAACGCCATTGAATACGCCGTACAGATGACAAAAGGAAGGGAGCGCTGACCGGCAGCGCTCCCTCCTTCTCTTTGCAAACCTTTTTTGTATTTAATAGGTACGGCTCTTGGGTTTGTTGATGGCCCATACCCAGGCCGGCACTAACACACACATATCCTTGTCCGGATAGTACTTGTAGCCGATCTC
>CALWEC010000283.1 GCA_944376945.1 uncultured Lachnospiraceae bacterium
GCAACAAGAACCTGATCCTCAACGCCAGCACCGCTTCGGTGAAGGAAGCCTTCGAGTTTGCGGTGGAGATCCGCCGCGCGGCCATCAAGAACACCGACCGCACCTTCGGCTACCCGACCCTGGTAAACGCGGCGGCCCTGGCTCCTGGCGACGCCACCATGCAGGCGGCCCTGGCTTCCCTGTTTACCCTGAAGTATGGTTCCATCATCGTGATGGAAGGCATGAGCTACGCACAGGCCCTGCCGCTGTACGGCCTGCGCCAGAACGTATACACGGATCCTCAGAAGCCCATGAAGGTGGAGCCGGGCATCTACCCGCTGAACGGGGCCGACGAGAACGCGGTCTGCGCCGTAACCGTAGACTTTGCCCTGACCTACTTTGTGGTATCCGGTGAGATCGAGCGCTCCGGCGTGCCTTGCAACCTGCTGATCTCCGATGCCGGCGGATATTCCGTGCTGACCGCTTGGGCGGCTGGTAAGTTCAGCGCTTCCAGCATTGCCAAGTTCTTTGAGGAGCAGGATATTGCTGGAAAGATTAAGAACCGCACCCTGATCCTGCCCGGCAAGGTAGCCGTGCTGAAGGGCGAGGTACAGGACAAGCTGCCGGATTGGAAGGTAGTGGTTGGACCCAACGAGGCGGTACAGCTGGTTCAGTTCCTGAAAGACTACAAATAAATAGAAGAAAAGGAGAACACCACTATGGGAAAGTTTATCATCATCGGTGAGCGGATTCACTGTATTTCTCCCTCCATCCGGGAAGCTATGGCGACCCGCAACCCGGAGCCCATCCTGAAGCGGGCCAAAGAGCAGCTGGATGCCGGCGCTACTTATCTGGATGTGAACATCGGCCCGGCGGAGAACGATGGCGAAGAGCTGATGAAGTGGGTGGTTACCCTGCTACAGTCTGAGTTTGACAATGTGCCGCTGTGCCTGGATACCGCCAACAAGAAAGCCATCGAGGCCGGTATCTCCGTGTACAACCGGGCCAAGGGCAAACCCATTGTAAACTCTGCGGACGCTGGCGAGCGGATCGAGTACATCGACCTGGCGGCGGCCAACGATGCCATTGTCATTGCCCTGTGCTCCGCCCACGGTATTGCCGCGGACAACGACGAGCGGATGATGCACTGCCAGAACATGCTGGAGAGAGGCATGACCCTGGGCATGGAGGAGACGGATCTGTGGTTTGATCCCTTGTTCCTGGTGGTCAAGGGCATGCAGGACAAGCAGATGGAGGTCCTGGAGGCCATCAAGATGATCAGCGACATGGGTCTGAACACCACCGGCGGCCTGTCCAACAACTCCAACGGAATGCCCAAGAACATCCGTCCGATTATGGATTCCGCCATGGTAGCCATGGCCATGATGCAGGGCCTGACTTCCGCTATCGTAAATCCTTGCGATCAGAGACTGATGGAGACCATCAAGTCCTGCGATGTGCTGAAGAATAACGTTCTGTACGCGGACTCCTATCTGGAGCTGTAAGAAATTCCGGAGGGCTGCTGTAAAATGTTTTCCCACTGAAGGGCGCATTTTGCGGCAGCTCTTCGCGCAAATAAGGCGTAATATTGCTGACGGCAAAACGGCAGCAGGAACAGGAGGAATTGTGATGAGCGTTTTGACAGATCTGATTTACGGTGGTTCCCATGCGGTCATTGGCCTGACAGAGGGCGCGGTGCAGGATGCCATCGGTAAGCTGGGGGCAGACGCCAAGGTGGCGTTCCCGGATACGGCTTATTTTCTTCCCACTATCTATGCCGCTACCGGGGTAAAGGTAAAAACCCTGGGCGACCTGCCTGCCTGTGTGGATGTGATGAAGAGCCTGGTCACGGACAAGGAAGAGTTGGGCGATGCCTTGAACGCGGGCCTGGCCACCGCCGTGGGAGCCGAGATTTTGGAAGCCCTGAAGTTTGCCCAAAATGAGGACCCCTACAAAGAGGAGACGGGCATCGGCTTTGTACCGGATCCGGTGATCCGTTCCCTGGGCGTGCCGCTGGTAACCGGCGATATCCCCGGCGTGGCGGTAGTGCTGGGCAAGGCGGAGAACCCGGAGGACGTGGTCAACGCGGTGAAGGATTACCAGAGCAAAGGCATCCTGACCTTCCTGATCGGCGAGGTCATCGACCAGTGCGTGGCCGGAGGCGTCAAGATGGGCCTGGAGCTGCGTGTAGTGCCCTTGGGCCACGATGTGACCGCGGTGACCCATGTGGTTACCGTTGCCATCCGGGCGGCCCTGATCTTTGGAGCCCTGCAGCCTGGCGACCTGAAGGGGCTGCTCACCTACACCAAGGAGCGTGTGCCGGCTTTCGTCAACACCTACGGCGCCATTGACCAGGTGGTGGTTTCCGCCGGAGCCGGCGCCATTGCCCTGGGCTTCCCGGTGGTGGTGGACATCGACCTGGGCGAGAACCAGGTGCCTGGCGCCCTGGAGTCGGAGACGGATCACAGCATGACGGTGAAAAAGTCCCTGGAGCTGCGGGGCATTAAGATTAAGGTAAAGGAAATGCCTATCCCGGTGGCCTTTGCGGCGGCCTTTGAGGGAGAGATTATCCGGAAGAACGACATGCACACCGAGTTCAGCTCCCATGCCAATCCTACCTGCGAGCTGGTGACCTCCGTGCCGGCGGATCAGGTGGAGGACCACAAGATTACCGTAGTGGGCCCGGACATCGACGCCGGCGGCGAGCTGGCCCTGGCTACCTGCGTGAAGGTGTACGGCGCTAAGATGCAGCCGGATTTCGAGTCGGTGATCGAGAGAAAGATCCACGCCTGGTTCAACTATATGGAGGGCGTGATGCACACGGGCCAGCGGAACCTGATCCGCATCCGGGTCAGCCACGACGCCTTTGAGAAGGGCCTGCGGCTCAACCACTTCGGCGAGGTCCTGTACAACATGATTATGGATGAGTTCGACACGGTGGTGGACAAATGTGAGGTGACCTTCTACACCGAGCACGATCAGGTCCAGAAGATCCTGGACGAGGTGGCCATGCCCACCTACAACGCCCGGGACGACCGTCTGGCTTCCCTGACCGACGAGAGCGTGGACACCTTCTACACCTGCATCCTGTGCCAGTCCTTCGCCCCGTCCCACTGCTGCGTGGTAACCCCGGAGCGGCTGGGCCTGTGCGGCGCCGTGTCCTGGCTGGACGCCAAGGCTACCAAGGAACTGACCCCCACCGGCCCCTGCCAGCCGATTCCCAAGGAAGGCTGCACCGACGAGCGCACCGGCCATTACACGGCAGTGGACGAGATGGTGGAGAAGATGACCCAGGGCGCGGTTTCCCAGGTGACTCTCTACTCCCTCATCGAGGATCCTATGACCAGCTGCGGCTGCTTTGAGTGCATCTGCGGCGTGGAGCCTGCCTCCAACGGCGTGGTGGTGGTGAACCGGGAGTACAAGGGCATGACCCCCACCGGCATGTCCTTCGGCGAGCTGGCCTCCATGACCGGCGGCGGCGTCCAGACCCCTGGCTTTATGGGCCATGGCCGTCACTTTATCTCCTCCAAGAAGTTTATCGCGGCGGAAGGCGGCATCAAGCGGATTGTGTGGATGCCCAAGGAGCTGAAGGACGATGTGGCGGAGAAGCTGAACAAGACGGCCAAGGAGCTGTACGACATTGACAACTTTACGGATATGATCTGCGACGAGACCATTGCCACGGATACGGAGCAGGTTCTGGAATTCCTGACGGAGAAGGGGCATCCGGCTCTGGAGATGGATCCTATTATGTAATCGGACCAAAGGGCCTTGGCCCGCGAGAAAGGCTTTGTGAGCAGAAGAGTCCGGCCTGGCCGGGCTCTTTTGCGGCGCAGGCGGCAGAAAACCTATGTTTCTGAAAAAGGAGTAAAAACCATGTATATCGTTCGGTTTTGTTTTGAGGCCGGGGCCCCGGTGACGGCGGAGGCCCAGGAGGGCGTAAACCTGCTGGAACTGGCCCAGCGCCACAATGTGGCCATCGATGCTCCCTGCTCCGGCAACGGCGCCTGCGGCAAATGCCGGGTCAAGGTGCTGGAAGGGGCTGTGCGTTCAGAAAAGAACCGGCATATCACCCAGGAAGAGTACGACCAGGGCTGGCGGCTGGCCTGCGCCAGCACCGTCTGTGGGGATGCGGACATCCTGGTGCCGGATATTGCCTCGGCTTACCGTTCCCGGATGAAGGTGGCGGATCTAAGCAGCCGGGAGGAAGTGGAGATTTTTGAAAAAGTGGTGGCGGATATCCAGGAGGCAGGGATTGAGTGGAAAAACTCCTTCTCCCTGTTGGATTTGACCCTCTCGGAGCCGACCCTGGACGATACCATGCCGGACAACGAGCGGCTTCTCCGGGCGGTGCGGGTAGCCACCGGATACAGCACCAGCAACATCCACATGAATTATTCCGCGCTCAAGAAGCTGCCGGACTCCCTGCGGGCCAATGGCTTCCAGGTTCAGTGCGTACTGGAGAAGGACCATGAGCGGCTGATCATCCACGATGTGATCCCGGCCGGGGAAAGGGCCACCATCGCCGGGATGGTGGTGGACATTGGCACCACCACCGTCTCCGCTTTGATGGTGGATCTGGAGACCGGGAAGATCCTGGCCAAGGCCTCCACCGGCAACGGCCAGATCCGCTACGGGGCGGACGTCATCAACCGGATCATTGAGTCCACCCGCACCGGCGGCCGGGTCCGGCTGCAGAAGGCCATCATCGACGAGACCCTGCTGCCGCTGCTTCAGGGCCTTTGCCATGAGGCCCGGATCCCCTACGATGGGGTGTACCGGATCTGTGTGGCAGGGAACACCACCATGAACCACCTGCTGATAGGGGTCAACGCGGATCCCATCCGCAAGGAGCCTTACATTCCCGCGTTCTTTGAGACCCGTTCCGTGCGGGCCATCGACTTGGGCATCGACGTGTCCTCCAACGCCAAGATCCTGATGGCGCCCAACGTAGGCAGCTATGTAGGCGGGGACATTACCGCCGGCACCCTGGCCAGCGGCATCTGGCACCGGCCGGAGCTTTCCCTGTTTATTGACCTGGGGACCAACGGGGAGCTGGTGTTCGGCAACGAGGACTTCCTGATGACCTGCGCCTGCTCCGCAGGCCCGGCCTTTGAGGGCGGAGACATTAGCTGCGGCATGCGGGCTACCGACGGGGCTGTGGAAGCCTGCGCCATCGATCCGGAGACCATGGAGCCTACCCTGAGCATTGTGGGCCCGGCCGGCGTAAAGCCGGTGGGCATCTGCGGCTCCGGCATCATTGACATTATCTGCCAGCTGTTCCTCTGCGGCATCATCAACGCCAAGGGAAGCTTTGTCCGGGAAGGACGCCGGATCTGCCGGGACGTCCACGGGACAGCCCGGTACGTGCTGGCCTTCCGGGAGGAAAGCGGCACGGGCCGGGAGGTATCCATCAACGAGGTGGATATCGACAACTTTATCCGGGCCAAGGGGGCGATTTTCTCCGGTATCCGCAGCATGCTGACCGCCCTGGATATGGACATCTCTGTGGTGGAGAACGTGTATGTGGCCGGCGGCATCGGCAGCGGCATCAATATGAAGAACGCGGTGACCATCGGCATGCTGCCGGATATCCCGCTGGAGAAGTACCACTACATCGGCAACTCCTCCCTGTCCGGCGCGTACGCTATGATCCTTTCGGACGCCGCCGCCAAAAAGGTGGTGGAGCTGTCCAAAAATATGACGTATATGGAGCTTTCCACCCACCCCCACTATATGGAAGAGTTTGTGGCTGCCTGCTTCCTGCCTCACACGGACGCCACCCTGTTCCCCTCGGTGGAAGCAGCGCGGAAAGGATAAGGCAATGGCAGAAGTAAAAAACAATAAGGATGAGGTGCCCTTTGAGCACTATCTGGAGCAGTACCGGCAGCTGGACCCGGAGGAAGCGGCCCTGCGCTGCGGCCTGGAGTACGACCCGGAGAAGGGGGGCTTTGCCATCCGCCTCATGGGCATCAACTACCGGGTCAGCTTTCCGGATTTTACCGTGACCACGGAGGAGCCGGGCTTCGCGGCCCTGCGGGACACCTACCCGGCCAAGATCCTGGTGGCCCGGTTCCTGACCCACGGGCGGGTTACGCCTTTTGGCGGCACCTTTGTCACCTACCGGGATGTGCCCTGGGGCGAGCTGTATTTCCGCAATTTCCAGGGGCGCTGCCTGGCCCGGCTGGCCTACGGCTTTGGGTTTAAGCTGCCGGAATTTTCCGCCGCCCTGGAGAAGATTGGCGGCACCCGGGTAAAAACCGGGGACGCCGGCTATGAGTTTGAGTTTATCAACCATCTGCGGATGCAGTTCCTGCTGTGGGCCGGGGACGAGGAATTCCCGCCTTCGTCCCAGATCCTGTTTGGGGACAATGTGACGACTGCCTTTACCGCGGAGGATATGGCCTACATTGGGGACGTGTCCATCGGGACTCTGAAGGCCATGTGCCAGAACGCAAAGAAATAAGGAGCATACAAAACCATGAACTACGAGGAAGCGCTGAACTATATTCACAAAGTAGAGTGGAGAGGCAGCCGCCCGGGCCTGGAGCGGACCTTTGAACTGCTGCGGCGCCTGGGAGATCCCCAGAAGGAACTGAAATTCGTCCATGTGGCGGGGACCAACGGAAAAGGATCCACGGCGGCCATGCTGGCCTCCGTCCTGGAAACCTCCGGCTACCGGACCGGCCTTTACACCTCCCCGTTTATCCATCGGTTCAATGAGCGGATGCAGGTAAACGGCCAGATGATCGGAGACCAGGAATTGGCGGATCTGACGGAATATATTCAGCCTTTTGCGGATTCCATGGAGGATCCGCCCACGGAGTTTGAGCTGATTACCGCCCTGGCCATGGTGTACTTTAAGCGCAGCCGCTGCCAGGTGGTGGTGCTGGAGGTCGGCATGGGCGGGGAACTGGACTCCACCAATGTCATCGACACGCCGGAGGTGGCGGTGATTACCGCCATCGGCCTGGACCACACCCGGGAGCTGGGGGATACCTTCGCGAAGATTGCCTCGGCCAAGGCGGGAATTATCAAGGAAAGCGGGGACGTGGTCATCTACGGGCAGAACCCGGAGGCGGAGGAAGTATTTGAGCGGACGGCCCGGGAGAAACACTGCCGCCTGTACCGGCCGGCCTACGATACCCTGCGGACTCTCTCCCGGAGCCTGCGGGGGCAGGTGTTTGACTACGGCGCGTACCATGGGCTTCGGATCCCGCTGCTGGGGACCTACCAGGTAAACAACGCGGCGGTGGCCATCACCGCGGCGGAGGTGCTGGCCCGGAAGGGCTGGGTACCGAGGAGATCGCCATTACCCGAGTCGGCTACACGGTATAACATACCTCCAGGCCAGGAAGGAGCTGTCACCCATGATTCCCTGTTTCTCCCTAAACAATGGTGTGGAAATCCCATCCATTGGCTACGGCACCTGGAAATCTCCCAACAACGAGGAGACCACCGAACAGGTCATCGCCGCCATACGAGCGGGGTACCGCCATATTGACACCGCCACCGTGTATGGGAATGAGCCGGCTGTGGGGAGGGCCATCGCCCAGTGTGGGCTTCCCCGCGCGGAGCTGTTTATTACTTCCAAGACGTGGAATACCGACCGTGAGAGTTATGACGACGTGATGCGCGCCTTTGAGCGCACCATGGAGAGCCTGGGCCTGGATGTGTTGGACCTCTATCTGGTCCACTGGCCGGCCCCCCTGCCCCACCGGGC
>CALWEC010000284.1 GCA_944376945.1 uncultured Lachnospiraceae bacterium
CTGGGCCTAAAAGAATATTTGGAACAGGAGGGCTTTGTCCTATGAGAGCCGAAGAAATCAGCGACGCCCTGGAACATATCGGCGAGGAAATGCTGGCGGAAGCGGAGGCGCTGCGCCAGAACCCGCCGCCAGAGCCGGGATGGGATGCAACCGAAGAAAAAGCTGCCGGTGAGCCGGCGAAACCGGTGGAGAAGGCAGCTGCGGAACCAGCGGAGGAAGCGGCCGGGGAACCGGCTGCCAAACCGGTTCCCAAGACGCCCCGGAGGAAGCCCTGGCGCCGTTGGGGGCTGCTGGCCGCCTGCCTGTGCCTGCTGCTTGCCGGCGCTTGGATGCTGCCGGGCCTTCTGGGTTCGGGAAGCGCGGGAAAATCCGCGGAAGCAGGAGGAGGGAAGGGAGAGGCGGCCGCGGAAGGAGACGCCAGCCCGGCGGAAGCGGGGGCGGGAGAGGCCGGAGCGGGGGAAGCCGCCGGAAGCGGCAGTACCGGGGAAGTCCAGGTGACGGAAGCCCAGGCTCCTTATGTGCTGGCCGCCGCGGCGTACCCGGAGATGGCGGCCCGGCCGGAGGAAGCGGACTACCGGGATGCGGAAACCGGGGAGTTTGACAGCGAGGCCTATATGGAAGCCTGGGGCGCGTGGCGGGAAGGCCTGGAGTCCCAGCGGAGCCGGACGGAGGACTACATGGCGGACGGGACGGGCTTGGAGGACTTCTTCACCCGCAGCGCCCGGCAGTTCCTGTCCGGGGCGGAAGGGGAAAACCGGGTCTATTCTCCCCTGAACCTGTACATGGCCCTGGCCATGCTGGCGGAGGCCACGGACGGCCAGAGCCGCCAGCAGATTTTGGATTTGCTGGGGACGGAAAGCCTGGAAGCGCTGCGGGCTCAGGCAGGCGCTCTTTGGAACGCCCACTATTGCCAGGACGGCGCCACCGCCAGCGTGCTGGCCAATTCCCTGTGGCTGAACCAGAACATTTCCTACGATGCCTCCACCCTGGAGGATCTGGCAGCCTATTACTATGCCTCCACCTTCCAGGGGGAGATGGGCTCGGAGGGCTATAACCAGGCCCTGCGGGACTGGATCAACCAGCAGACCGGCGGCCTGCTGGAGGAACAGGCCGGTGGGCTCTCTATGAACCCGGAAACCCTGCTGGCCCTGGCTTCCACCATCTATTTTAAGGCGGCGTGGGAGGAAACGTTCCCGAAGGCGAATACGGAGCCGCAGCCCTTTTATACCCAGGACGGGGAGATCCTCTGCGACTTTATGCGCCAGAGTGAAAGGCAGGATTACGGCTGGGGAGAGGGCTTTTCCGCGGTAAAGAAAGACTTTGCGGACGGCGGCGGGGCCATGTGGCTGGTGCTGCCGGACGAGGGGGGATCGCCGGAGGACTTGCTGGAGGACGCGGAATTCTCCGCCTTCCTGTTTTCCGGGGAGGAATGGGAAAACCGGAAATCCATCCAGGTCAACCTGTCGCTGCCCCGGTTTGACGTGGATTCCAAACTGGACCTGATCCCGGGCCTCCAGGAATTGGGCATGGAGGATGTGTTCGACGGAAGCGTTTCGGACTTTTCCCCTATCTCCCAGGAACTGGAGGGGGCGGCTGTGACCCAGGCGGAGCAGGCGGCCCGGGTCAAGGTAAACGAGGAGGGCTGCGAGGCGGCGGCCTACACGGTGATGATGGTGGAGGAATCGGCCATGGAGGTCCCCGGGGAGGAAATCGATTTTGTGCTGGACCGTCCCTTCCTTTTCGCCATCACCGGGGCGGACGGGCTGCCGCTGTTTGTGGGGATTGTGAACCAGCCGGCGTAAAAGCCATTGACTTCTCTCCGGGAATCTGCTATAGTCTAACGCTGGACTGGATTCCCGGCGGTTCGCCGGGAGCCAAGGAAACGTACATGGCAAAGGAGAGCTTATCGATATGAGCGAGACGAAACCGGTTTCCAGCGTGATGATGAATCCGCTGATCCGCAAGCTGAGCCGTCTGGAGGAGCGTTCCGAGACGGACGGCGCTTCCTATGGCGGGGTTGCCGTGAAAACCCTGTTTTTTATGGTGGCCGCGGCGGCCGGCGCTGCCCTTTACTTTCTGCTGGACCGCCGTCTGGCCGGTACCGGGACCATAGAAGTATCCGGCTATACCTTTTATCAGACGGAAGCGGCGATCTGCCTGGCCGCCCTGCTCCTGTCCGCGCTGGCGCCGCTGATCGCGTTTGCCATCCGCCCTCTGATCCCGGTATTCGGAGCCCTTTACTGTGCCTCCGTTGGCTACACCATCACCATGCTGGCATCGGTGATGGGCGCGGAATATACGGTGCTGATCTACCTGGCGCTGGCGCTTACGGTGCTTCTGGTGGCGGTGATGGCCTTCCTCTACGGAGCCCGTATCGTGAAGGTGGGGAAACGGTTCCGCGGGATTGTCCTGGCGTTGTTTGTGACCTCGGTGTGCAGCGGCCTGATCTTCTCCCTGCTGGGCCGGATCCCGGGGGTGAAGCCGGTTTTGGCGCCGCTGCAGGAGTCGCCTGCC
>CALWEC010000285.1 GCA_944376945.1 uncultured Lachnospiraceae bacterium
TTTTTTTTTTTTTTTCATAAACCGCCGCCCTCCGTGGGCGCTTCTCTTATTCCTCTTCCTCGGTCTCCCGCTGAAAATACACGCTCTTTACCGTGCCCTCTCCCAGCCGGCTGGCTACCTCCAGACGGGCCCCGTGCTTTTCCAGGATCCGGGACGCCAGGGACAGGCCCAGGCCCGCGCCGCCGGCCTCCCGGGAGCGGGACTTGTCCACCATATAAAAGGCTTCCGTAATTTTATCCACATCCTCCGGCGGGATTCCATACCCGTGGTCGATAACCCGCAGCACCACCTGCTCCGCCCCGGCCTCCGCGGCAAAACGGATCTCCGCCCCCTGGGAGGATGCCTTCCGGGCATTGTCCAGCATGTTGATAAACACCGTCTTAAGCAGCGTCCCATCCCCCCGTACCAGCGCGTCCACCGGCTCCACCTTCAGATGCTTGCCATCCCCCTGGATCATAGGCTCCACGCTTTCCCGGATGGACTCCATCAGGTCCGGCACATATACCGGCCGCAGCTCCAGCTCCTCCTGGTTCAGCAAAATCAGGTCAAACAGCTTCATGGACATGGCTTCCAGCCGAAGGCCCTCTTTAAAAATATAGCTGGCGGCCATGGCCCGCTCCTCCTCGGTGAGCTTCTGGGCGGACAGCATTTCCGCGTAGCCGATTACCGAAGTCAACGGCGTCTTCAGCTCATGGGTAAAGTTGGCCACAAAGTCTTCCTTCCTCCGGTTTTCCTCCTCCAGCTCCCGCATGTGCTCCTGCACCGTATCCGCCATCTGGTTAAAGTTGCGGCCCAGCTGGCCGATCTCGTCTTGGGTGCGGATCCGTACCCGGCTGCCGTAGCTCCCTCCGGCAATCCGCTCCGTGGCGGCGCTCAGCCGCACAATGGGCCGCATCAGCCAGCCGGACATTAGGTAAACCAGCACCCCGCAGACCGCCAGGGCTGTCAGGGTCATCAGCCGGTAATAGGCAATCTGCCGGTCCCGCTCCGCAAAGACATCTGTGATATCCTTCTGGTTTACCACGTAGTACCGCTCCCCGTCCAGGCTGATCATGCCGGAGGCGGCGGCCAGCCGCCTCTCCCCTTCCGGGTAAATCAGGTACTGCTTCTTCCCTTCCTCCAGGTTTTCCGTCAGCGGCAGCAGCCATTCCGGTTCCTCGGTCCCGGCCGTCTGGGAGCCTTCCCCGTAAAGGAGCCGTCGGTCCCGGTCCAGGATCTGAAACCAGGCGTCCGTACCGCTGAGCATATCCCGCACGTTCTGGCCGATGGACGTCCAGTCCTCGGCGCTGCCGGAAAATTCATCCCGGAGGATCCGGTTGACCATCTCCGACTCAATGGCTGCCTGGATCATCTGGTTTTCGTCCATGGCCACCGTTACCTCCCGGTTCAGCCGGGACTGATAGCTTTGGTTCATCAGCAGCGTGCCGCTGATGGCGAAAGCCGCCGCCAGCAGCACCAAATTCACCAGCAGGATTTTGACACGAAATTTCAACGTTTCCTCCCTCTTCCGCCCACCGGTCCAAGCGGGGCCCTCTTTCCCCTAGTCCAGCCGGTAGCCCACCCGGTACACGGTTTTCAGCCGGTCGCCCAGCTGCAGCTTTTTCCGCAGCCGCTGGATATGCAGATCCAGGGTACGGCTGTCCCCCTCCCACTCCGCGTCCCACACCATCTGGAAAATCCGGCTTCGGAACAGGGCCACGCCCCGGTTCCGCACCAAAAGCACAAACAGGTCCAGCTCCTTGGGCGTCAAGGGCACCTCTCCCTT
The DNA here is from genome assembly GCA_944376945.1 of uncultured Lachnospiraceae bacterium. Classification (GTDB taxonomy): domain Bacteria; phylum Bacillota; class Clostridia; order Lachnospirales; family Lachnospiraceae; genus Pseudolachnospira. The sequence goes on from CALWEC010000285.1 coordinate 1,766, forward strand.
AGGCCCCACCACCCGGCGGGAATCCAAATCGATCTGGTATTCCTCATACTGAAGGTGGGAATCCACCTTGTGGAACCGCCGCAGCACCACCTCCATCCGCGCCAGCAGCTCCGCCATGGCAAAAGGCTTGACCAGGTAGTCCTCCGCTCCGGCCAGCAGGCCCTTTACCCGGTCGTCCACCGTGTTTTTGGCCGTAAGGAAAATCACCGGGATGTGCAGCGGCCGGATGTACTCCAGCAGCTCGTAGCCATTGATTTTGGGCAGCATAATATCCAGCAGCGCCAGGTCATAGGTATGGTGTTCCAAAAGATTGGCCGCCGCGATACCGTCCGCCGCCTCCGTGCAGTGATAGCCTGCCCGGGTCAGGTTCATAGCCAAAAGCTCCCGGATCGGCTTCTCATCTTCCACAATCAAAATTTCCAGCATGTCCTTCCTCCCCTTCTGCCATGCCCTCCGCCACGGCAGGTTTACACCCATGGCTTGCCCCTATTCTATCACATTTTCTATATTAGTGCCCAAATGTATCTATTTTGTAACCAAAGGGCCGGGAGGACGGCCTGGAATTTTCTCCCCCGGTATGCTAAAATGGACGTCGGACACCCAAGACAGGCTCACATACGGAGGTTCTTTCATGGCGGCAAATACCAAAGCAGGCAAAACCAAGGCACAGGGAGGGAAGGCCAAAAAGAAACCGGCGGGGAAACGCCCCGCCGCGCCCCGGCACAGCGCCAGCGCCCGGAAGCCGAAAAAAAAGCAGGACAGGCGGCGTCCGCCCAGGTTCCTGCTGGTCCTGCTCCCTCTGCTTCTCCTGGTCTCCTACTTGGTGGTAGGCATGTGCCTGCCCTTTTGGAACCACCCGGATTTAAACCCTTTTGAAGAACGCCGGTTTTCCGCGGATGCTTTCTATGGGGATTCGGAATCGGTGGACCGGGCCGCCATCCTGGAAACCGGGGAGGCGGCCTTGGAGGAACGGATCCGCCTGATCTCCCAGGCCCAGGAATCCCTGGTAATCTCCACCTTTGACATGCGGGCGGGAAACAGCATGGACGACCTGGCTTCCGTCCTCCTGGAGGCAGCGAACCGGGGCGTTTCCGTGCGGATTTTGGTGGACGGAATCAGCGGCCGGCTACGGATGGAAGGCAAACAGCCCTTTGACCTGCTGGAAGCCCACCCGAATATTGAAATCCGCCTTTACAACCGGCCCAGCCTGCCGCGGCCTTGGACCTGGCACGGACGGATGCACGACAAATACGTAATCGCGGACGATACCGCCTATATCCTAGGCGGCCGCAATACCTTTGACTATTTTTTGGGGGATTACCCCACCGAAGGCAAAAGCCTGGACCGGGAGGTGCTGATCTACAATACCGCCCACGGCCAAGCCGCCTCCGCGGACAGCTCCCTCCACCCGCTAACCTCCTACTTTTCCTCCCTCTGGGAAGGGGAAGCCTGCACGGCCTTTCCCTCCCGGGCCAAGGAAGAAGAAAACCAAAAGGAGGCCCAGCGGCTGGCAGACCACGCCGCCGCCCTGCGGGCCAGCCGCCCGGAGCTTTTCTCCGCCGGCAGCCACTGGCAGGAGGCCACCGTCCCCACCCGCCGGGTCACCCTGATTTCCGGGGACACCGGCATAGGCGGAAAAGCCCCGGCGGTTTGGTTCCAGCTGCAGCAGCTGATGGAACACGCCCAGGAACAGGTGATCCTCCAGACCCCCTACGCCGTCTGCTCCCAGGAAATGCTGGAAGGCCTCCGGCGGCTGGGCGGAAGCGGCCTGGACTGCCGCCTGCTGCTGAACGCCCGGGAAAACGGGGATAACGTGATGGCCTCCTCCGACTATACCTGGCACAAAGGGGGCATTCTGGACACCGGCGTCTCCGTCTATGAGTACGCCGGCGGCATCTCCACCCACGGCAAATCCATCCTCATCGACAGCCGCCTCTGCCTCATTGGCTCCTACAACCTGGATCTCCGCAGCACCTATGTGGACACGGAGCTGATGGTGGCGGTGGACAGCCCGGAGCTGGGCCGGCAGCTGAAGGGATACATGGAGGCCATGATGGAGGATTCCTGGCTGGCCGCCCCAGACGGCGGCTATCAAAAGCCGGAGCATCTGGCCCTGGAGGAGGCAGGCTTAGGGAAAGAGCTGTTTTGGCGGCTTTTAGGCGCCGTCCTCCAGCCTTTCCGGATCCTGGTGTAGCCCTATTCCTCCCCTCCAAAGCAGTTGGCTTCCACCTGCCCCAGCAGCCGCTTCAGCTGTTCCCAGTCCTGGGCGGAAATCCCCGTGGAAAGCCGGGCCGCAAAGGTTTCGTGGATCCGGTCCAGCACCGGCAGCATGGCCTCCCCGGCTTCCGTCAGGTACAGCTGGTACTGCCTCCGGTTTTCCGGGTCCATCTGCCGGCGGATATGGCCCATCTCCTCCAGCCGCCGGGCGTCCCGGGCCACGCTGGTCTTATCCAAGGAGAAATGGCTGGCAATCTCTTCCTGGCTGGCTCCCGGGCGTTTCCGGATGTAAAACAGGATCAGGTGCATCACCCCCACATACCCATAGGGAGCCAGTTCTTTTTTAAACAGCCGGATCCGCTGGCGGTTGATCCGCAGCAGACTGGACAAAACTTGATCCGCCATCTTATTTTCCTCCTACTTGGCGTTCCTGCGCCAACGGTCCTGCCAAAATTTCTTGGCCGTTTTCCGCCTGCTCCAGCTCCCAAGCGTATCCCGCCTCTTTCCGCCGCACCATCCTCATAACCAGGCGCAGGATCGGCAGGGCCAGGAACAGGGAAATCACATCGGCCACCGCCTGCACCGAAGCCGCCCCGATGGAGCCCCAAAGCA
>CALWEC010000286.1 GCA_944376945.1 uncultured Lachnospiraceae bacterium
ATCATATTTGCTGAACAGGAGATTTTCCACACATTCGATTTCCAAAGACACTGCATACTCTGGTTCATCTACAGAAATGGACATAACGCCATTTCCCTGATACGAAACGGAAAGCTGGTACCCGTCATTATTTTTTGCCGAATACGATTTTTCTGATTCAGAGGCTTCCACAGTAAATCCCTTATCGGCACACGCCGCCACATAAGCGTTATATTCTTCAATCGGAGTGTCGCTTACATAGGCTGCAAAACCTTTTTTGTCATCCTGAGTAATTTCTCCCGTTGTCGATTTGGGGACAGGAAGCATACTCGCAATTTCACTGTCGGGCCACACGAGTGCTCCATATTCCTTGGCAGCATCTACGCTGATACTCATTTTGCTGTCATTTTCATCATAATACAGTGACAATTTATACCCATCAGCATTATAGGCGTAATAAGACAGATCTGACTGCTCCGCTTCAACCGTAAAGCCCTTTTCCTCGCAAGCATTAACATACTTGCTGTAGTCTTCTGCGCTGGTTTTATACACATACAAAGACAGGTACTCGTCAGAGTTTGCTAAAATTTCTCCCAAATGAGATTTCGGCTCAGGAATAACATCTGCAAGCAAAATATCGGACCACGCAAATTTCTCGGCGTCACCATAATCCGTACCAAACAAGGTCATATACGGCGCTAATAGAACCACTGCAAGGACAAGAGCAACGATATGGAGCCAGCTCTGAGGCACCTTGATGACCTGCTTCTTCATAAGCACTGCAACCACAGTTAAAACAATTTGCAAAATTGCAATAACGGCGGCGGCAGTCTTTCCAAACAAGATGGCAATGAGGCATAACAAGGTAAACGCAATAATTGCAACCGTAGTAATTTTGCCGTATGTACTCAACTTGTGCCATTTTTCAGATGCTTTACTCTTAATTTTGTCCGCCAAAGATTTTGAGGCATCTGATTTTTGCGCGGTTTCGTTGACAGGTTCTTGCTGTGGAACATCGGGGACTATATCTCCCTCATTCTCTTTGATAGGTGGGGGCGTTGTCGCTTCGATCTTGTTACCGCAGTATGAGCAAAATTTTGTGTCATCGGACAACTCTGCTCCGCACTTTGAACATTTAATCATGTCTTTGCTCTCCTTCATTCTTCAGGAATCGGTGGCATCTTGCTAAATAAACCTTTCAGCTCATCTACCACTATTGCTTTTTCCCACTGTGCCATACCATTTTTCCATACCAAACTATCCCCGGTCAGCTGCCCGTTTGCGGTCATCTGTGCAAGAGTGGACAGTGCGAACGGCCCTGTAGCCTGTCCATTGACCGCTACATGATATGCTGCGGTAGGGATGGGAGGGGGTACGGCACCGGGGGCTGTCTGCTGATTGATTCCGCCCATCATATTGTTCATGGCTCCGGCGATATTCTGACCGACAGCGCCGCCGACAGCCATACTGGCCATCATAGCAGCCATGTTGAACCCCTCTCCACCGCCGCTCAGATTCACGTCACCGGCACCATTTGCTCCCATCTGACCAAGAGCCTGCGCACCTGCAATGCCCACCTCGGCCTGCTTCTCCACCTGGAAGGCACCGATATTTGCCGTCTGAGTCTGCTTGTGCATGGCATACTGGCCTTCTTCCCGCTGGATGCGAAGCCGCTCCACATAGTCCTGCGTTTCCGCTTCAATCCTGGTTGCGGTAATGTCTTTTGTAACAGCCATGAGTTGACGATAGCCCTCGCTGCTCTTGTCAATCTCAATAGCTCCAATGTCAACACCGGAAACAAGGACACCAAAACCTTCTTTGAGCCGTTCGCTAATGTCATACTCTACGACATCATTGATTTGCGCTGTTTTGGTTTCAATTTGAATGACAGGAATATTATTGGCTGCCGGAGTGTTGGCCACAGTATCTTTCACATAACGGCTGACTGCATCCCGGATTTGCTTCTGAAAATCGTCAAGGCGGAAGCTATTCAGCCTATGGAGCTTGATAAACTCCCTATAATCAGCAATACGGAAGCTAACCGTGCCTCTAACCGCCACAGGCACTCCGAAGTCCGCAAACCGGGGATCATAGATGTCAAAGAACGGGACACCAAATTTAACCTGAATGATTCGGGCAAGATTGATGAAATATACCTCTGCTTGGAACGGTGTGCCGCCGTCATAGGCCAAGCCGATAATACTTGCTAAAACCGGCAGGTTTTCTGTTTTGATAATTTCGTCGTAGGGTCCCTCTATGTAGTCCTGCATCACACCGTTCTTCTGGTTATATACAAAGACTGCAACTTCGCCATCCTTCACACGGAGCGAAGAACCCCAGCGAATGGCGTTTTCTCGATTGTTATTCCCAGGCTGCGCTCCCGCCGGATGCCATTTCCAGATAAGATAGGACGGCTCGTCGCAGCGTATCTCGTCCATAAAGCCACCTGTTTTTTCTGTTTTATTGAAAAGCCTCATTGCTATCCTCCATTTCTTGTTTGCCAACCAAAAGTCACCAGAGATATGCTAAAACATCACACCGTTGTGGCAGGCTACCATGTCCATAAACCGCCACATCAAAGGGAACGCTTCCTCCGGCAGGTATCTGGTCAACAAATGTTAGTGCACCCAAAATGATTTCATCTTTATCGTTTCTAAAAATAATTGTTACCAAGGCAGAATCCACATCATAGTCATTAGGATTATAAATTTCTCCAGTAACTGACTCACCACTAATAGAAATATTTTTGCCAACCATCTGCTTGTGTCCAGAATGCTCCAACATAGTTGGCGATACAATATTGTAATCGTCTGGTGTAAAAACAGAAACTGCGATTCTTGAGGGTTTCTCGGTCAGCTCAAAGCATAATGAGTAAGAAGAGAAGTCCTGCTTCGGGTAAATAACACTTAATACCTGTTCTGCTGTACCAAGTACCTTATCACTCTCATCGTAAGCAGTAATTCTGTATGTGGGAAATTCGATGGCATTTTCAGAGTCTTTATTTGTAATCGTAATTATACTTTCCAAATAGTCACCACTAATGAACCATCCAAACTCCTTGACATCGAGATAATCATTTCCTTGAATTGTTACTTCTACCGAGTCATCTGCACTACTGATTACGCCATATTCTTTATTGCCACTGTTGCCTGAGTCATTTACAGGTTCGTTCTCGTTTACGGGCTTCGATGAATCGTTATCATCATTGACTGGCTCGCTTGTATTCGAACTGATCCCTGGTGCGTTGTTTTCTGCCGCTTCAATAGTTTTGTATAGATCATTCCTTGTCGTATTCCATTTTTCAGCGGCAATTTCCGCCTCATCGTTGTCAGGCCCTGAAAATACTAATGTAGC
>CALWEC010000287.1 GCA_944376945.1 uncultured Lachnospiraceae bacterium
ACCAATGGCATGGGGACACTTTTACAGAATACAACCGCGTATCGGATGTGAGCGGGTATGTGAAGGGGAGCATTCACGAATATCTCAGCGCCAGCGAACACACCGTGATCGTGGTCGATTGCGAAAACTCCGACCCGTATAAGTTGTGTGCTACTCTGAAAGGACTGGACCACAAAAACATTGCCAAAATCGCTAAGATCATTTTGTTTGACGATGTCCATACAGCATCGGCTTGGCGGATCTTGGAGAGCTTTACGAATATCCCGGTCGAACATATCCTGATCGAGCGGGTCAAACAAAACAAATCGTTGGTTGACATCATGCTGACAGCGCGGGCCTGTCAGGAGCACTACCAAAACCACGTGGACTCCTTTATCATCGTGTCCAGCGATTCGGATTATTGGGGGCTTATCTCTTCCTTGCCGGAAGCGAGATTCCTAGTCATGGTGGAGCGGGAAAAGTGCAGTTAAGCCATGAAGCACGCGCTGTCAGAGTCTGGAATTTTCTATTGTTACATTGACGATTTCTTTTCGGGAAATTCTGATGAGATCAGGATGAGCGCGCTGTTCAAAGAGATGTATCAGTATTTGGACCATGCGATACACCTAAACGTAAACGATATGTTTGCGGAGGCCCTGCAGGCAACGCGGATCACTATGACGGACGCTGAGAAACGGCAATTTTATGATCGGTATATCCGTTCGCTGAGATTGAACATTGACCCGGAGGGAAATGCCAGTATTGACTTCAAACATTAGCAAATAGAGTATAGCCATGGAAGCGCCTCTTGCAGTAATTGCCAGCAAGGGGCGCTTCCACATTTGTTATCGCCAAGATTCTCATCTCCGCTGGGCCAACGCCAAGTCATTCCAGACATCATCTGCCTTGTCGGTTAGGTGGATGTCGCGCTCACTGGGGCACAAGTGAAGTGCTTCGGAAATATGTTCGTCCTGAAGGGAATAAAAGCCATACAGAGAATTGATCACACCCATTGGATAGAACCTTGTACCAAAAGGAGTATCCGAGGTCGTCATCACAAAAGCTAGTCCGCCATGATATGGATCGATTCGTTCACTGGGAAGACGTTTTGTATTCATTGTGAAAATCAGTTTCCGGGAATCGTTTCCTTCGTCGCTGCGAAAAACAATCAGTATAGAGCAGTCTGTGACCTCTACGTTGCCTTCGAAATAGTAATAGCGGCGTCCCTTCCTGACGAACGGACTGCTTTTTGTGTACGCACCTTGGAAAATCTTAAAATCAGTGGGGCTTGGTGTGGGATTATTGAAAAATTTTCGAAGGGAAGGATCTTTGAAAGCCTCATCAGTACGTATGCTAGTTATCAGGAACGCCTTTAATACAGTGCCTGCCAAATAAATTTTGAGTATAGCGCCGAAGATGCCATTTGCCTCGCGCGAAGCCGGATAGTAGCAATTGTACACGCCGATGTAATCTTCGTCATGGATGGATGTCCCTCGACGTTTATACATTGTACTTTCGGAAAGGTCTTCATGTAAAAAGGTCCATGGGGTGATTGCTGGAGTGAAGTTCGCGTTGAAGAAATCAACGATCTTAAAGACTGTATTGCGACTGGGAACATAGCCATCCCGTGAACAGGCAAAGAGGGTTGCACGACTGGGCAGAAATTCATGTCCTCGAATCCGTGAATTGACATCGTAGCTGTCCCTTTCGCTGTCTGCCAGGTGTGGAGATGTACCTAAAGCTGTCCACATAAAAATGTAATTTGTTTTGAACCGCTGCAATTCATCTTCGGAGATGGTGTTGTGGCGGTTACTTTTGCTCAGAGTAAATGGTCCCTGCATTATGTTGTGTCCTCCCCATAAAACCACTGAACAGGTCACTTGAGAACAATTATACTCAAATTTATACTAGAATTCAATGCGCTGATATACTTTTTGTATTTATTTCCCGATGTGACCGACGTATACTCAAAACGATATAACTCCAGAGCGATTGGGCATTAAAAAAATCTGGAAAATTTATCTAAATAAGACAAGTTTTGTCGTATTTAACCTCTATGATGATTTCAAGGCCAAAGAAAGAAGGTATCGTATGTGGATGCAGAAGAACGCCGCAAGGAAATTCTGCATCAGCTCAGTTTGACAGGCCAGGAGACGATGGAAAATTTGGCAATAATGTTCGGCGTTTCGACACGAACGATTTTCCGAGATGTTGAACACTTGTCGATAAATCACCGTATTCGGTGTGTGCGCGGCAGGCATGGTGGCGGTGTCCTTTATGAAGGCAGACGTATCATCCTTTCGCAAAAACATTACCAGCTTCTGGAACGACTGTCAAAAGGGCTTTCAGAACAAGATACCGAAACCATGAAGGACATCATGGACGCTCTGGCCCTACGCGGTGCATGAATACGCTGCGTTACCTTGACAACTGCATACCCAGCACGGCAGGTACGAACCTGCCCCAGTGAGCAACACAGGAAGATACGCCATAATGTGTCATTCAGTGCATAACCAACTATGCTGAATTACGGCATAATGCATGGAATGTCACCGAGCGAACTATATCTGTCCTCCAAGCAGTCCGAAGTGTAAGAACTTTCGGCAGGCTGTTTTGCCATGACCTGGGGCTGGCCCACAATGATACGCCTGTTGCCCCGCACGTCAGACGGGGTGGCCGGGCCCAGGTTGCAATCCTTAGACCTTCGCCTTTGACCAGTGAGCGGCTGTCCGCCAGCAGCCCGCCTGCCGTGTTCCCTTTGGCAGCACCAAACGATTCACCATACCGCTCTGGCGGCTGCGAGGCGCCGACGGCGTTGAGAAAATGCTCAATCATACATACAGTATGATTTGCGCTTTTCTCTTAGCCGTCAGCATCTCTCGCTCGCCATATCGGCGCGGTGAATCATCCGGTACTGCCGGATGCCAGGGGCGCGAGCAGCAAATTTGGCATACACGTTGTTACTTCTTTTCTTCCTTTCTTTCTTTATTACGACCTCAACAACCCCATGTGTTGATGTCGAACCCGTGCGGCGCAGCGCAGCAAGCAGCTGCGCCGCATCATTTTGCCATCAACCGAAACAAAGCGGGGTGATTCTTTGGACGGGATAGAGATGACCGGGTACGAAATGGCGCACCAGCAAGCAGAACAGCTTTTCCGAACTGTGCTGCCTTCTCAGGGTATGGCGGTACGGGAAGGGCAAATCCAGCTCTGCCACGCCATGCTGGATGCACTGTTTGGCAGGGAAACGGCCCTCTGCGATGCCGGCGTCGGCCTGGGAAAGACCTATGCCTATCTGGCAGCCGCCATCCTGTGGCAGAATCAAAAGCCGCTTGCCATGCGAAAGTCCATTGTCCTCTCCACTGCCAGCGTGGCATTGCAGGATGCAATCTTGAAAGAATACATCCCGTTCCTGTCATCCGCTCTTTTGCAGTACGGTTTTATCCACAAGCCGATCCTTGCCGTGCTGCGAAAAGGAAAAGAGCGGTACGCCTGCGACCTGCGTCTCCGCAGCCGCCAACAACAGATCGCCCTGAGGGGTGAACGGTTTGCGCGGCGGCTGGCCACCTTACAGGAGGCCAATACCTGCCTGGACCTGGACCAGATCGCGGGGCTGTCGCGCTATGACCGGCGCAGGATCTGCGTGCCGCAACGCTGTACCAGGGATTGCATTGGGAAAAACCACTGCCGGTACCAGAACTACCTTCAGGTGGCGAAAGACCCTGCCATCCGGTTCCAGGTGTGCAACCACAATTACCTGCTGGCAGACGCATCCCACCGCCAAAACGGCTGGAAGCCGCTGCTCCAGGATTACAGTGCGCTGATCATTGATGAGGCGCACCGCCTGCCGGAGTCCAACCAGCAGATGAACACACGCGCTTTGACGCTGCAGGATCTGCAGGCTCTTGCAGACCGCTTGCAAGCGGAGCGCCTGACAGAGCTGACTCAGCGGCTCCGCAGGAGTGTGCAACGGTTAGCTGAAGCGTTTGCATTGCGCCATGAATCGCGGAACGACAGCGTTCCGTTTGCATCGGATGCACAGCAGCTCCACGTAATGGCAGATCTTGAACAGGCACTGCGGGGATGCGGCCACACAGGCGACAGCGGTATCGACCAGACCGCCCGGCGGTTGGAAAACCTCGTCCATCTGTTCCTTGCCCACCAGCCTGACCAGATTGCCTATATCCAATATAGCAGTGGAGCAGGGCAGCAGGGCGCACAGTTTGCAGGACTGTATACGGTTCCCGACGATTTACCGCACTGCCTGTACAGCGCCCTTTGGCGGCGGGAAAAACCTGCCATCCTAACCTCCGGCACCCTGGCGGCGGGGCAGGATTTCGCACACAGTAAACGTCAGTTGGGATTGGAAGCCAGCGTGCCGGTGCGAACACTCCAAGTTCCATCCCCGTTTGCCTACGCCGAGAACGGCCTGCTTCTGTTTCCGCGCCCGCCAACCAAACACCGGCGCAGGGTAGTCACCAACGAGCAGCTGACCAGCCAAATCGAACAGCTCGTCCTTGCCGCCCACGGCCATACGCTGGTGCTGTTCACCTCGTATGACCAGATGGGTCATGTGTATGAGCAGTTGGAAGGGAAACTGCCGGTGCCGCTGTTCAAGGCCCCACGAGGCGGGCAGTGGTTTGTG
>CALWEC010000288.1 GCA_944376945.1 uncultured Lachnospiraceae bacterium
GCGAAGGCGGCCTGGAAGGGGCCTACTTTGCGGCCTTTGAGACCCAGGAAGAAGCCATTGACGCCCTGTCGGCCCTGGACGGCCTGAAGGTGGGGAAAACCTTCAACGGCTGGACCAGCCTGGCGGAGCTGAAGACGGCTTTGGCTACCACAGAGGGGCAGGAAAGCTTTAAGAAGGCCACCGGCGCCGTGGACATTGCCGTGTCCGGGGCGGACGGTACCTTCAGCTTCCAGAACCTGGCGCCGGCGAGAGAATACTATGTCATGGAGATTGCCGCGCCGGAAGGCTATGAGCTGCCTACGGAAATCACCATGCAGGGAGACGATGTGATCGTAAAGGTGACGACTGAGGCCGGCGGCGGCTTTGAAGAAGAGCTGGAATTCCAGGATGTTGCCATGGGCCGCCTGCAGGTGGTGAAGTATACCACCCTTTCCGGCCAGCACTATGTGGTGGAAGGCGTGACCATAAACGTTTACCGGGCGGAGCGGAATGATACGAGCGGTAAATTTGCGGACGGCGATGCCAAGTACGATTATAAAGACACGGATGAGAAAGGCAATCCGCTGCCCATTGCCACCGGCACTACCGATGAAAACGGGCTGTACACCTCCGTCCTTCTGCCGGCAGGCGTGTACATTGTGCAAGAAGATACGGAGAAACTGCCGGTTCTGGTAAAAGGGCCTGCGGACGGTGAGACTGGCTACCGGATCGTGGTGGTGGAGCAGAAAGAAAGCAAAGAGGACGACATTTTTGTCAACGACAAGTACGCCAGCATAGACGACGCGGACGGCACCAATGGCTTCCACAACGAAGCGGCCTACGGCAAATTCCAGATCGCCAAGGTCAGCTCGCTGGATAAAAGCGAAGCGGTGTCGGCTACCTTTGCGGTGTACCGGAATCAAGCGTTTGGAACCAGCGATACCCCTACGGAGATTAACAAGAACGATCCGGTTAAGCGGGAGGACGGCAGCGATTATACCATCACCACCACCACGGATTTGAACAATCCGGCGGAGTCGGACTTCCTGGCTCCGGGTGTGTACTGGCTGGTGGAAACTTCGGTGACCGGGGCGTATACCGTGGATGCAACGCCTATCTCCGTGGTGGTGCCTTCCGGCTCCATCGACAAGACCTTGGTAGATACCCCAGTGGAGAATGTCCCTCAGGGCCAGCTGGTCATCCAAAAGGTGGGCGTGGAGAACGAAAAATCCCAAGTGGCTCTGGCCGGGGTGACCTTTGACCTGTACCACAAGACCGACGAGAATACCAATGAGACTACGGTGAACTGGGAACAGCTGGAAACCGAACAGCCTGTCCGTGAGAACATTACCACTGGCAAAAACGGCCAGGTGACCGTTACTGGCCTGGACGCCGGGGAATACTGGCTCATTGAGACCAGCGTAGGCCCCAATGTGAATTACCAGCTGAGCGATCCGGCGTATGCCGCGGCGGTGGAGATTAAGCCTGGGAAGAGCACCAGTCTGACCGAGACGGAGGCCATTGAAAACTACATTAACGCCGGCCGCTTTGCCCTGACCAAGACCTTTATCGGAACCGGGGCGGCGGACAGCGACACGGCCACCTTTAAGGTGGAGAAGCAGGTGACAGGCCAGGACGGCCAGGTCTCCTACGAGGAAAAGGTCCTTCGGGTGTGGGACGAAGCCACAAAGCAGGTGAAGTATGAAGCCTATACCTTCACCGTGTCCAACGGCCAGCCTTATACCTCCCAGTATCTGGAGCCGGGCACGTACCGGATTACGGAGACTGGCACCAGCACCGGGGACTACCAGCTGGCAGACTCCTTCCTGGTGACCATTGAAGCCGGGGAAACTACCACCAGCACGGCATCCACCGGAACTGGTATCAGCAGCGGAAGCAGCATTACCCTTACCAACACCAAGCTGGGAAGCCTGACGGTGGAAAAAATCGGGGAATTCCAGGATGAGAGGCTGGAGAACCTGGCTGGCGTGACCTTTAAACTGTATCCATATGACGCGGCTGTAAATGGCGATTGGAAAAACGACTTTAACCTGGAGACGGATTTGGATAGCCTTACGCCGGTGACCGGAAAGGTAAACGGCCAGGACGCCACGGAATTTGTCACCGGCGCAGACGGCCAGGTGACGGTGACCCATCTTGTACCGGGAACCTACTGGCTGGTGGAGACGGATCTGGGCAGCCACCACGACGCAGGCAAGTACACCCTGGACGGCGTGAAGCCGGTTCCGGTGGAGATCGCCAGCGGCGAAACTACGGCTCTTGCCGGAGACGGCGCGGTGGTCAACACCACCCGCTACGGCAAGCTGCAGATTACCAAGACGGACTACCAGTCCGGCGATCCCCTGGAGGGAGCGGTGTTCAGCATCCACCAGATGGCGGACGCTTCGGATGAGTCCCTGGGAACCATCCGCACCGGCGCGGACGGCACGGCCCTTTCCGGCCTGCTGCCGGCAGGGGAATATTACCTGAAGGAGACCACAGAGCCGGAGGGCTACCAGGCGGTGGAAACCATCTACGGCCCGTATAAGGTAGAGTCCGACCAGATTGCAGGCGCGGGAACGGCCATCACCATCACCAACCGCAAGGAATTT
>CALWEC010000289.1 GCA_944376945.1 uncultured Lachnospiraceae bacterium
ATCCGGATGCTGATGGAGGCGGAAAACGTTTACGCCTGCCAGGCGGAATGCCGGAAGGGAGAAACCAAGGCGGTGTTCCAGCGGCTTCGGCCGGTTCGCGTAAACCAGGTGTGACGGGAGACCGCCCTCCCCAGGGCAGGCGCAGGGGGAGCGGGAGACAAGGGAAGGGCCAGGCGCTGGGCTGCGAAAGCAGCCGGGCGCCTGGCCCTTCTGTATGTGCATGAGTGTATTCGTGTTCTTTTTGTGATGCAACAAAAACGGGTTTCAAACCATCCTTGGCCTTATAGGCATCCCTCCTTTTGGAACATTTCGGAAAATCACGCCGCCCCAGGCGGCTGGCTGCGGAAAGCAGAAACCGTTCTTCTGAGAAGGAAGGCCGTCCCTCCCCCGCCGCCTTCGGCCCATGGTTACCTGCGAGAACTGCCTCCGGTCACATGGCCCCACACCCTGCGGGATCGGCGCGCCTTCCTTTCTTGCTTTTCCCCTTTTAAAGTACCGTACCGCTTCCGGTATTGGCAGGGCAGGAGGATTTTTTCCCGCGCCGGAAAGCACAGCGGCCCGCCGGTACCTTTCATGGAAAAGGAGAAGGATTTCTTTTCCTTTACGAGAACCAGTATAGCGGGCAAATGTGAAGGACGTATGGATAAATTATGAGGAAACACTGACAAAAGTTGGAAATTTTTCCGATAAAAAGAAAGAGAGTGTAAAAGAAGGATAAACGGACGGCTATCGTAAGAATACAGCCCCCCAAGGGGCGTTCAAAAGGGTAAAATACAAGAAAAAAATATAAACAGGAAAAACATATATGAATAAAACGGTAAAACAGGGGCATATCGGAGAGAAAAATACTGAAAGAATATGATATAAGAGAATAAATAAAGTTGACATATATAAAAAACAGTGCTATCCTATGGAACGTAAGGAAAAGATGTTGCGAGCACACCATGGAGAACATGGGAAGACAAAAAAGGAGGTCTTCAATTATGAATAAGAAAAATAATTTTTGGCATCGTTTTGTACAGAACAGACTGGAGCATGCGAGACGGGAAGCCGAAAAGTACATGGAAGAAATGACCCGGTAAGCTTCGGGAGCGTTGGGAAAAGCCGGAGACGCAGCCTGGCGGAAAGGCCGTGGAACAGCCTTGGGAGGAGCAGGCGCGCCGGAACGGCTTGGATCATATGGAAAGAGTTTGGAGGACAGGGGCCTGGCTTGCCGGGCCCCTGTCCCGCGGTTCCGGCCAATGTTTTCTCCAAATATTTTAAAAAAACCCTTGCATTTCCTGGATAAGTGTGGTATTCTTTGTAGGCTGTGACATTGATAGCGGTGAAGCGTGAGGTTGCTGCCCGCCGTGGCAGGTTTTCCGTGGAGCGAATGTCATGTTAGGAAACTGACGACAAGTCACTGTACCAGATAACCATCTGCCGGAGAGCAGAGATGACGTGTGAGAATCCTTAGGATACACACGGGAACGTGTACAGTCACCACTTGTCGTGCTGAGCAAGTACGAAAAGGAGGCGGCTTTTTTTATGGCAAACCAGGTAATGAGAATCACGTTGAAGGCGTACGACCACCAGCTGGTGGATCAGAGCGCCGCGAAGATCGTGGAGAATGTGAAGAAGACCGGCGCGAAGGTCAGCGGACCGGTTCCCCTGCCCACCAAGAAGGAGGTTATCACCATCCTGCGGGCAGTCCACAAGTACAAGGACTCCAGAGAGCAGTTTGAGCAGCGGACCCACAAGCGGCTCATCGACATTCTGGCTCCCAACCAGAAGACCGTGGACGCCCTGTCCCGTCTGGAGATGCCTGCCGGTGTTTACATCGACATCAAAATGAAAAACGCGTAAGAAACCCCATCACCAATTCTAGTATGAACGCGCCATGCGTTCCGCTGTAGGAGGACACAGAACATGAAGAAAGCAATTTTGACAACGAAAGTGGGCATGACCCAGATTTTTGGCGAAAACGGGGAACTGACCCCGGTAACGGTCCTGCAGGCCGGCCCCTGCGTAGTAACCCAGGTGAAAACCGTGGAGAACGACGGCTACAGCGCCGTGCAGGTGGGCTTTGTGGACAAGAGGGAAAAGCTGGTCAACAAGTGCCAGAAAGGCCATTTTGAGAAGGCTGGCGTTTCCTATAAGAGATACGTGCGGGAGCTGAAGCTGGACAACGCGGAAGAGCTGAAGCTGGGCGACGAGCTTAAGGCCGACCAGTTTGCCGCCGGGGACAAGGTGGACGCCACCGCTACCTCCAAAGGAAAAGGCTTCCAGGGCGCGATTCACCGCCACGGCCTGCACCGGGGACCTATGGCTCACGGTTCCAAGTATCACCGCCATGCCGGTTCCAACGGCGCCTGCTCCGATCCCAGCCGGGTGTTCAAGGGCAAGAAGATGGCTGGACAGACCGGTAACCGCAGAATCACCGTACAGAACCTGGAAGTGGTCCGCGTGGACGCAGAGAACAACCTGATCCTGGTAAAGGGCTCTGTGCCCGGCCCCAAGAAGGCTCTGGTAACGCTGAAGACCAGCGTGAAGGCGTAAGGCCTGCAGGAAAGGAGGAACTTGAGATGGCAAAAGTATCTGTATATAATATGGAAGGCAGCCAGATCGGCGAGATGGAACTGTCCGACGCCGTGTTTGGCGTAGAAGTAAACGAGCATCTGGTTCACATGGCAGTGGTGCAGCAGCTGGCCAACAGCCGCCAGGGCACCCAGAGCGCCAAGAACCGTTCCGCGGTCAGCGGCGGCGGCCGGAAGCCTTGGAGACAGAAAGGCACGGGCCATGCCAGACAGGGCTCCACGAGAGCTCCCCAGTGGACCGGCGGCGGCGTGGTGTTCGCTCCCCAGCCCCGGACGTACAGCTTCAAGATGAACCGGAAAGAGAAGCAGCTGGCCCTGAAGTCGGCCCTGACCTCCCGGGTCAACGAGTCCAAGCTCTTTGTGCTGGATGAGCTGAAGCTGGACGAGATTAAGACCAAGAAGTTCCAGAATGTGCTGAACAACCTGAAGGTGAACAAGGCCCTGGTGGTGCTGGACGAGAACGATCCGAACGTCATCCTGTCCGCCCGCAACATCCCGGATGTGAAGACGGCCCAAACCAACACCATCAACGTGTATGATATTCTGAAGTACAACACGGTAGTCATCACCAAGGCTGCTGTGGAGAAAATCCAGGAGGTGTATGCATAATGGCGGACATTAAGTATTATGACGTCATCCTCAGACCGGTAATCACCGAGAAGAGCATGAACATGATGGGCGATAAGAAGTATACCTTCTATGTGCATCCGGAAGCAACCAAGACCCAGGTGAAGGAAGCGGTGGAGAAAATGTTCTCCGGCACCAAAGTGGCTTCCGTCAACACCATGAACATCGATGGCAAAAAGCGCCGCCGCGGCATGATCGTAGGCCGCACTGCCAAGTCCAAGAAAGCCATTGTGCAGCTGACGGCAGAGAGCGCGGACATCGAGATCTTTGAGGGGCTGTAAGAACCGCCCCGGCTTATACGGCGCATCCAACGCCGTGAGAACAAAAAATTAAGGAGAAAAGACAATGGGTATCAAAAAGTATAATCCGTATACTCCGTCCAGAAGACAGATGACGGGCCTGGATTTCTCGGAAATCACCAAGACCGAGCCGGAAAAATCCCTGCTGGTTTCCAAGAGCAGCAAAGCTGGCCGGAACAACCAGGGCAAGATTACCGTCCGTCATCAGGGCGGCGGCGTAAAGCAGAAATACAGAATCATCGATTTTAAGAGAAACAGCAAAGACGGCATTCCGGCCAAGGTAATCGGCATTGAGTACGATCCCAACCGCACCGCCAACATCGCGCTGATCTGCTACGCGGACGGCGCCAAGTCCTACATCCTGGCTCCCGAGGGTCTCACCGACGGCATGCAGGTGATGAGCGGCGACACGGCGGAAGCGAAAGTGGGCAACTGCCTGCCTCTGCAGAACATCCCGGTAGGCGCGCAGATCCACAACATTGAGCTGCATCCCGGCAAGGGCGGCCAGATGGTCCGGTCCGCCGGCGGCGCGGCGCAGCTGATGGCCAAGGAAGGCCGGTACGCGACTCTGAGACTTCCCTCCGGTGAGATGAGAATGGTTCCCATCGACTGCCGCGCCACCATCGGCGTAGTGGGCAACGGCGAGCATTCCCTGGTTAACCTCGGTAAAGCCGGACGTAAGCGTCACATGGGCATCCGCCCCACGGTCCGCGGTTCCGTTATGAACCCCAACGACCATCCTCACGGCGGCGGCGAGGGCAAGTGCGGCATTGGCCGTCCGGGCCCCAGCACTCCTTGGGGCAAGCCTGCTCTGGGCCTGAAGACCAGAAAGCAGAAGAATAAGTCCAACAAGATGATCGTGAGAAGACGCGACGGCAAAACACTGAAATAATTAGGAGGTAAATTATGGCTCGCTCATTGAAGAAAGGCCCTTTTGCGGATGAATCTTTGCTGAAAAAGGTTGAAGCTTTAAACGCAGCAGGACAGAAGACTGTTATCAAGACCTGGTCCCGCCGTTCCACCATCTTCCCTCAGATGGTCAGCCACACCATTGCCGTCCACGACGGACGGCGGCATGTGCCGGTGTATATCACCGAGGACATGGTAGGCCATAAGCTGGGAGAATTCGTAGCGACCCGCACCTACCGGGGACACGGCAAGGACGAGAAAAAGACTGGCAAGCGCTAGGAACCGATAACAGGAAGGAGGTATCATCCATCATGGCTAAAGGACATAGAAGTCAGATTAAGAGAGAACGAAACGCACAAAAGGATACCCGGCCCAGCGCGAAGCTGTCTTACGCCCGGGTTTCCGTTCAGAAAGCATGCTTTGTTTTGGACGCCATCCGCGGCAAGGACGCGCAGACCGCCCTGGCGATTGTCACCTATAACCCCCGTTACGCTTCCGAGCTGATTGCGAAGCTGCTGAAATCGGCTATCGCCAACGCGGAGAACAACAACGGCCTTTCCGCCAACAACCTGTACGTGGCGGAGTGCTACGCCAACAAGGGACCGACAATGAAGAGAATTCAGCCGAGAGCACAGGGCCGGGCTTACCGCATCGAGAAGCGTATGAGCCACATCACCATCGTGCTGGACGAGAAATAAGGAGGGTCATTATGGGTCAGAAGGTAAATCCCCATGGTTTGAGAGTCGGCGTCATCAAGGATTGGGATTCCAATTGGTACGCGGAGGCCGATTTCGCGGATAACCTGGTAGAAGATTACAAGATCAGAAAGTATCTGAAGAAGAGACTGTACGAGTCCGGCGTTTCCCGGATTGAGATTGAGAGAGCGTCCGACCGCGTAAAGGTAACGGTCCACACCGCTAAGCCCGGTATCGTCATCGGCAAGGGCGGCGCGGAGATCGAGAAGCTGAAAGCGGACGTGCAGAAGATGACGGCCAAGAAGCTGTTCATCGACATCAAGGAAATCAAGAGACCGGATCGGGACGCGCAGCTGGTGGCCGAGGGCATTGCCAAGCAGCTGGAGAACCGTGTTTCCTTCCGCCGCGCCATGAAGTCCGCCATGTCCCGCTCCATGAAGACCGGGATCCTGGGAATCAAAGCTTCCGTAGGCGGCCGTCTGGGCGGCGCGGATATCGCCCGGAAAGAGTTTTACAGCGAGGGCACCATCCCGCTGCAGACTCTGCGCGCGGATATCGACTATGGTTTCGCGGAGGCGAACACCACCTATGGACGGCTGGGCGTGAAAGTCTGGATCTACAAAGGTGAGGTGCTTCCCGCCAAGAAAAACAAGGAAGGGAGCGAGAAATAATCATGTTAATGCCGAAGAGAGTAAAGCGTCGTAAACAGTTCCGCGGTTCCATGGCCGGCAAAGCCAGCAGAGGCAACAAGATTACCAACGGCGAGTACGGCCTGGTGGCCATTGAGCCCGCGTGGGTGAAATCCAACCAGATTGAGGCCGCCCGTGTGGCCATGACCCGTTATATGAAGCGTGGCGGTAAGGTTTGGATTAAGATTTTCCCGGATAAGCCGGTAACCACCAAGCCGGCGGAAACCCGTATGGGTTCCGGTAAAGGCTCCCTGGAGTACTGGGTAGCGGTGGTTAAGCCCGGCCGCGTCATGTTTGAGGTGGCTGGCGTACCTGAGGAGACGGCAAAAGAGGCCCTGCGCCTTGCCATGCACAAATTGCCCGTGAAGTGCAAAATCGCTTCCAAAGCAGACTTAGAAGGCGGTGAATAACAGTGAAAAGTAATGCGTATTTGAAGGACCTGAGAGCGAAAACGGTAGAGGATCTGAACACGGAACTGGTAGCGGCCAAGAAGGAGCTGTTCAACCTGCGGTTCCAGAACGCCACCAACCAGCTGGACAACACCGGCCGGATCAAGGAAGTCAGAAAGAACATTGCCCGTATTCAGACTGTTATCACAGAGCAGACGAAAGTTGCTGAGTAAGGAGGAAGTGTAACGTGGAAAGAAATCTGAGAAAAACGCGTACCGGAAAAGTAGTCAGCAACAAAATGGACAAAACCATCGTTGTTGCCGTTGAGGACCATGTAAGACATCCGCTGTACGGGAAGATCGGTAAGAGAACCTACAAACTGAAAGCGCATGACGAGCAGAACACCTGCGCCATTGGCGATACCGTTCGGGTTATGGAAACCAGACCGCTCTCCAAGGACAAGAGATGGAGACTGGTCGAGGTAGTGGAAAGAGCGAAATAAGCCAGGAGGATAGAGATATGATTCAACAGGAAAGCAGACTGAAAGTCGCCGACAACACGGGCGCGAAAGAGCTGCTCTGCATCCGGGTGATGGGCGGTTCCCTGAGAAGATACGCGAACATTGGCGACATCATCGTTGCTACGGTCAAAGATGCAACACCTGGCGGCGTTGTAAAGAAGGGCGATGTGGTGAAGGCGGTTGTGGTCCGCACCAAGCACGGCGCCCGCCGGAAAAACGGCTCCTATATCAAGTTTGACGAGAACGCGGCCGTAATCATCCGCGACGACAAGACCCCCCGTGGGACCCGTATTTTCGGGCCGGTGGCCAGAGAGCTTCGTGAGAAGCAGTTCATGAAGATCGTTTCCCTGGCTCCGGAAGTGCTATAAGGAGGTACGAAATGGCTACGAGCAAAATTAAAGTGGGCGATACCGTCAAGGTCATCGCCGGCAAAGATAAAGGCCATGAGGGCAAGGTGCTGAAGATCGACCACAAGAACGGCCGCGTGATTGTGGAAGGCGCCAACATGGTGACCAAGCACAACAAGCAGAGCGCCCAGAACCCCAACGGAGGAATCATCCACAAGGAGGGGGCCATTGATATTTCCAATGTGATGTACGTAAAGGACGGCAAGACCACCCGCGTCGGCTTTGAGGTGCGGGAGGGCAAGAAGGTCCGCGTGGCAAAAATCGATGGTTCCGTCATCGGCTGATTCTAAGAGAGGAGGTTCAAAACAGTGAGTAGATTAAAAGAGCAGTATGTGAATGAAATCGCTCCTGCCATGATGAAGAAGTTCGGCTACAAAAACGTGATGCAGATCCCGAAGCTGGACAAAATCGTCGTGAACATGGGCGTAGGCGAAGCCAAAGAGAACGCGAAGCTCCTGGAATCCGCCGCCAAGGATCTGGAGATCATCACCGGCCAGAAGCCGGTTGTGACCAAGGCCAAGAAGTCCATCGCCAACTTTAAGATCCGTGAGGGCATGAGCATCGGCTGCAAGGTGACCCTGCGGGGCGAGAAGATGTACGAGTTCGCCGACCGGCTGATCAACCTGGCCCTGCCCCGGGTACGTGACTTCCGCGGCGTGAACCCCAATGCTTTCGACGGCCGGGGCAACTATGCCCTGGGCATCAAGGAACAGCTGATCTTCCCGGAAATTGAGTACGACAAGATCGACAAGGTCCGCGGCATGGACGTGATCTTCGTGACCACCGCTCATACCGACGAGGAAGCCCGCGAACTGCTGACCATGTTTAACATGCCGTTTAGAA
>CALWEC010000290.1 GCA_944376945.1 uncultured Lachnospiraceae bacterium
ACGGAGTGCCATCGTTAAAGGTGCCCCGGTAATGGGTGCGGCAGACCTTGCCTACGTTGGGACCCGTAATGGGCACGCCGCAGCCCGGGCAGCCGCCGCAGTCCCCGCCGCAGCTGTCGCCCTGGAAATCTTCTTCCTCGTGATGGCCGCAGGAATGGCCCTCTCCATGCCCCTCCCCGTGGTGATCACAGTTTACGCCGGCAGAGGCCAGTTCCCCCTTCAGGTAAGCTTCTACCGCCTGATCCGCGTCCCCCTGGGCCCCGGAGCAGACCTCCACCCCCGCCTGGGCCAGGGCCGCCTGGGCCCCGCCGCCCAAACCGCCGCAGATCAGCACGCCGATCTCGTGATTTGCCAGCAGCCCGGCCAGAGCCTCGTGGCCCACGCCGCCTGCGCTGAGCACCTGGCTAGACACTACCCGGCCGTCCTCCACGTCGTACACCTTAAAGGCCTCCGTATGGCCAAAATGCTGAAAAATGTTTCCGTTGTCATAGGTTACCGCGATTTTCATGTTGGGTTCTCCTTACCGTCCTTGATTTTTTAGTTCACGATATTTTTACTGGAATTGGCTTCCGATCCATAGGCCACCTCCAGGGACGCAGACATCTCTCCTTTTTCACGGGAAAAGCCGCTATCCTTATTGTAGCAGACCCCTTCTGTTTTGCAAGCAAAAACTTAGGAAGCCTCCTTTGCCGTGCCGGATCTCCCGCATTAGAGGTTCCTGTATGTCCTCCTCCGCGATCCGGCCTTTTTTCACTGCCTTGTTCACCCGCAGAGGGGGTTTTGGTCAAAAGGCATCTGATAAATCCAAACCAGGATCAAACCAGGACGAAACAAGAATCAAACCAATTAGCCAGGCAGGATAAACAATATATAGTATTCTTCAAAAATAAAGCACTATATCTTGTGTTATTTAGGAAATATCGCCTATATAAACCAAACCAATTTTTAAACCAATTTCAAACGAAATTTATCTATACAATGTTACTTCTTCAGGATCCAGTGACACGTCCTCGGATTGTCAGAATCTGTATCGATCTTATTCTGCCGTTTTAACGCCGACAGCAAGGTCAAAATCTTGCGCTCTTTCTGTTCCTCAGTCAATACGTCAGGGAATTTATCCATAAGCAGCTTGCGAAAGTCTTTTTTCTGTCCCTTACCAAACTGTTTCAAATATCCAACGATCATATCCTGGTAATACTTGTCATCAAACGCTCTGTTGCGGATATACTGCGCCTCATCTTCCACAGACTTTGCTACCTCAGCCGATAGATACAAATGATTTGCTCTTCCCTCTACCAGTTTGTGCTTTCGCAAATAAGCAACCGCCTCTTTTGAGAGATTCTGCCCATTTCCCTTTTGTACCTGATCCAGCAGATACACGGTTTCCAAATCCAGTTCCGGGTGCTCATACAGAATATAGGTATATTGCTCGTTCATGACTTTTCCATATACTGTCACAGAAACCTGATTCGCTATGGAAAAGTTATAGTCCGGCATAGGGAAATACTTTTTCTTCTGAATCCGATACACCCGTTTAATTCCACTTGCAGCCGTTTCAATCATATGGAAGTTGACCATGGAATCCGTTAAAAGCTGATTCCGATAAAATGGCGGGCTATATGTCGTTTGCAGCACCGCTTCAATGGTCTGCGGAAGGAAATCACCAGGATTTGTAATATTGATGCTTTCTTCGCACTCATTAATATAGATTCGCCCGCCAAGCTGGTAGTTGGAATGTGCGATGCAATTATTCAGTAGCTCTCGCAAAAGCCAAGTATCATACTGCTGTGTCTCTTTTGGGAAAAGGGACAGTTGATTGGGCATATACCGATAAGTCAAATTACGGATTTTTGCAGAAACCTGGTCAACCACATTGATAAAAGGAACCCGAAAAATTGCATAGTCCTTCATCTCTCCATCCGCGCCGTACAATCTCCACATGACTGTCGGCGCATTCGCAAAGAGATAATCAAACTCGGCGTTCCCCAAGAGAATCATCGCCGCATTGGTGACCTGCCCATTCCGCATTAGCTTAATCTTGGTGAGAAACTCTTCATCTGACAGAGAGTCAATTTCCTCCGTAATATGCGGCTGATTTCTGCGCTCTTTGTATTTCTCCCGCGCGAAAGCGATAGCGCCTCTGTCCAGGTTCTCGATGGTCGCCCCGCTAAGTATCAGTTTTGACCAATCGCGGCGCTCCTGGCTCCGAATCGCATCAATCTTATACTGCTGGAGTAGAATCAGGCTTTCGCCGCTCCTGGCGTAACATCTCGTTTTCCACTCGGTTGGCATTCCTGCAACAGCCGCCGGGATTTTGAACATCAGGACACGCTTTGGCTCTCCGTCTACAACAGGATACAACTCGATAATGTCAAGGAATGTCATTGCATCCGTCGTATTTTTGCTAATGGTATACTTGAACTGTTCCATCGATGGTCCCGACCCGTCTTTGAAAGCAGTCCCAACCGGATGCCTCGTTCCAGTTTCACTTACACCAAGAACAAACCAACCATATTGTTTACCGGTAAGGTTGGCCTCGTTGCTGATTGCCGAAAAATATTGTCCTATTTTATCTTCGTTGTATCCGCCTGTGGCGGACTTAAATTCAACAATCTCATGTTCCCATCGTTCCATAAGCTTTTGGAGAAGTTCATAGTATTCAGCTTTTCCATCTTCCTTTTCATATTCAAAATAGGCCACTATTACACCTCTTCGCAATCATTCTTTCACTACTTCTAGCGCATAAAATTCTACATCCAGGTTCATTTGCGGAGACTCTCCTATATCCCATACTCCCCCCTCCGAATCCGATCCACCAGCCCTTGATCCGCCGGCAGCCAGTCCACGCTGTCCAGCGTTTCCACGGTCAGCCATTGGGCCGCTTCATGCTCGGTCAATACCGGTTCCCCCGACTGAATCTGGCAGAGGAAGCAGTCCATGGACAGGTGGAATTCCGGATAGTCGTACTCTACCGTTTCCAGGAACTCTTTGACCCGAATCTCCATCTTCAGTTCCTCCCGGATCTCCCGGACCAACGCTTCCTGCGGGGTCTCCCCCGGTTCGATTTTTCCGCCGGGAAACTCCCAGCCGTCCTTAAACGCGCCGTATCCCCGCTGGGTCGCGAAGATTCGATTCTCATGCACGATGATTGCCGCTACAACCTTTACTGTTTTCATGTGATTCCCCCGTTAGCCATTGACAATATATTCGTAGATATCTTCCCGAACCGGCGTGTCCAAATCCCACTCAATCTCCACCGCTGTCTTATCTGTGTTGGCCATGATAAATTCTTTCGTGTTTCCGGTTGCTGTCATCCGACCCAGATAATAAAATTCCTTTGAAATCTTGTCATCCTTATTTTTGCGGACAAACAGCTCCACGTCAATCCCGCGCTCCCTGGCATGGAGAAAATTCTGCACATCCTCCGATTCCGTTGTGCGGCTTTGCTTGGAGATGGCAATCAGCCGGTTGGGACTTTCAAAATGGTCCTCGTATTTGATGGTATCTTGGATGTCTTCTTCCTTGTCATAGTTGATAAACACCGGGAAGGTTTTTGTCTTTCGATCGTATTTGTAGCCGCCCAGATTAAGGGGGACCTCGTTATTCTCCCATTCCAGAAGCCGGCATACATCCTCATAGGTGTACTTTTGATAAAGGACAAAATTGGTGTCCTGATACCGTTGGCGATAGTCCCGATTGTATCGAGAGATCCCGAACTCCACCAGTTCCTTCAAGATCTGGTAGAACTCCTGGTTTCGCAAGGTCTCTTTAAATTTTTCCGGCAATTCGTACTCGCCGGACTCCGTTTTTTCCAGGAAAACACAATCTGCGTATGTTCTCTGGCCTGTCCCGGTGGGAAATTCATTGGTCATCACATTGACCACATTCCGAAGAGTTTTGGCCTGCAAGTCAATCCCATAT
>CALWEC010000291.1 GCA_944376945.1 uncultured Lachnospiraceae bacterium
GAACCTACAGTATTATTAAGTGATTTCGCAAATATAAAAAATTTTCTGTTTGCGTGGATTGTGCCAAAACAATAGATGAACACCAGTTTTCTGAATGGAGCACAATACATTGACCGCACCATCTAGAAGGATTAAAATAGTAGCAACACATCAGGGGAGGACGCGGCTATGAAGAGTATTTTTGTTTCCAGCACTTTTCGGGATATGCACTATGAGCGGGCTGTGATCCGCGAGCGTGTGACGCCGGCGCTGAACAAGCTGGCTAGGCAGTACGGGGAGAGCGTCTCTTTCCTTGACCTGCGCTGGGGGGTTAACACCGGCGGCTTAGAGAGCGAGGAGGGCTCCCGGAAGGTGCTCTCCGTCTGCCTGGAAGAGATCGACCGATGCCGGCCCTATATGCTGGTCATCCTGGGCGAGCGCTATGGCTGGATCCCCAGTCAGAAACTGATCGCCGGCGCTGCCAGCCGGGCCCATTTCGCCCTGGAGGAGCTGGAGCAGAGCGTTACCGCCCTGGAGATCGAGTACGGCGCTCTCACCAACCCAGAGCAGCTGGGGCGCACCCTGTTCTACTTCCGGGAGTTTAAAGGAGAGGTACCGGAGATTTACCGGTCTGAGGACGCCTACCACGCCGGCAAACTCCGGGCCCTGAAGGAACGCATCCGGAAGCTGGCCGGGGGGCGGCTTAAGACCTACACCCTGGAATGGGATGAGGCGGGAAACCGCCCCCTGGGTCTGGAACAGTTCGCGGAGATGGTGGAGGCCGACGTCCGGAAGGTGATGGAGCCGGAGTGGCAAGAGACCGCCGCCCTGTCCCCCCATCAGAGGGATCAGCGAGGCCAGTGGGACTACGCCACCCAAAAGGCCCGGCAGTTCAGTGCCCGGGAGGGCTTCGTCTCCGACTGCATTGCCACGCTGGACAATGGTACATACCTGCTGGCCCTCCAGGGCGAGAGTGGCGCCGGTAAGACCACCCTGATGGCCCGGCTGGCCCAGGTATTCAAAGAGCGGGGGGAGGCGGCTCTGCCGATTTTCTGCGCCACCACCCCCCTGAGCAACGACGGAAAGGACCTGGCCGAGTATATCATTGACGATCTGGAAGACAGGCTGGGCCTGCCCCACTTCGCGGACCAGGAGCGGGAGGAAGCGCCAGGTGAGGAAGAATGGGTAGATCGTCTGGAAGAGGTGGTGGCGGCCTACAACGCCCAGGGCCGGGAGCAGCTGACGATCCTGATTGACGGGGTGGACCAGCTCTTTGCCGATGAGTGGCGGGAGAAGCTGCGCTTTGCCCCCCACAACCTGTCCCCCAAGGTGCGGATGGTGCTTTCCTGCCTGTCGGACTTTCACCTGAGCCGCCCCATGGCGGTCAAGAGAGTGGAGCCACTGGCGGAAGAAGACCGTCCGGAAATCGTCCGGGGAATCCTGGGCTTTTTGGGCCTGCAGTTGGATCAGCCGGTTATCAACGCCATTGTGGGGAAGCCCGCCGCCAACAGCCCGCTGTACCTGAGCCTGGTGCTGCAGCGGCTGACCATGATGAACAAGGATGATTTCGATGATATCGCAGATCACGGGGACGGGATGGAGGCCATCAACCGGCGGCAGATCCAACTGGTGGAGGGTTGCGCTGACACCCTGGAGGGGGTGTGCGTGGATATTTTGAGCGCGGCCTCGGAGCGGCTGGGCGGCCTCTTCGTCCGACGGGCTGCGGAGTATCTGGCGGTCAGCCGCCACGGCCTGCGAGAGAGCGACCTGGAAGGGCTGCTGACCACCCAAGGCATCCCCTGGAGCGCCTTGGACTTTGCCCGGTTCGTGTGGTATTTAAGCGCCTTTTTCATCCTGCGGGACGATGGCCGCTATGACTTCGCCCACCAGAGCATCCGCCGGGGGCTGCTGAAGGAGTGCGAGAATGTCCAAGGGCTGCACCGGGAGATTCTGGCGCACCTGCTGGCCCAGGATCCCCATGACGGGGTGAGGGTACAGGAGTTTGGCTACCACTGTGTACTGGCCGACGATAAACAGGCATTCGTGGACTATGTACAGGCTTTTGAGGTAATAAAGGACTTTTTGATTCTTTCCTTTGCTGCCCGTGACGTCCATGACCTGGCCTTGACAGACGGGGGCAGATGGTTGAAGGAGCTGTTCCGGCAGGAGATCGCGCTGGGGGCCGGTGATCATTTTGTCGCTTTTATCAATTTTGTGCTGGATGGCGCCTTTGGGGACAGCCAGGCAGAACTGGAGCTGAAGCGGTCGGTGTTGGAGGCCGGGCAGGAGCTGGCGCGGCAGGTGGAGAGACGGGATCAGAGTAATATTAGAAGTATTGTGAGCCGCATGGGTCTGAGTGTCAATTATGGTATGGTGGGCGACGCTTACAAGGCACTGGGAAGTCAGGAGGACCTATGCAAAGCTTTGGCACTATACCAAAAGGAAATGGAATCCTTTGAATCCCTGGTTCGGGATCTGGACAGCGACTGGGCGCTATCCTACATTCGGGCCCACATTTGTGAGCAGATGGGTGATGGCTACAAGGCGCTGGGAGGGAGTGAGAACCTACTCCAAGCCCTGGAGCAATATCAGAAGAGTTTGGAGTTTCGGGAATCCCTGGTGCGGGAAGTGGGAGGCGCCGGAACCCGCCAAGAACTGTCCTTTAGCTATGATAAGATGGGGGACGTCTACCATGCGTTGGGAGGGAGTGAGAACCTGAGCCGAGCCCTGGGGCTGTATCAGAAGGCCCTGGAGCTCGATGAAACCTTAGCTGGGGAATTGGGGACCGCTGAAAGCCGCGGGGTTTTGTCTGTCCGTTATAATAAAGTGGGCGACATTTACATGGAGCTGGGAGGGAGTGAGAACCTGAGCCGAGCCCTGGGGCTGTATCAGAAGGCCCTGGAGCTCGATGAAACCTTAGCTCGGAAATTGGGAACCGCCAAGATCCACCGGAACCTGTCCATCAGTTGTAGTAATGTGGGCGACATCTATACGGCGCTGGGGGGACGTGAAAACTTGCGTCTTGCCCTGGAGCTATATCAGAAAAGTTTGGAACTCCGGGAGTCCTTAGCCGAGGAATTAGGAACCGCCATGAGCCGCCGGGAACTATCCATCAGCTATGATAAAGTGGGTG
>CALWEC010000292.1 GCA_944376945.1 uncultured Lachnospiraceae bacterium
GGCTTCCACGCTGGCGGCGTTCAGGTCGGGCATTTTCAGCTCGGCGATCTCCTGAATCTGGGCCTTGGTGATGCTGGCCACCTTCTGGGTGTTGGGACGGCCGCTGGCGGTCTCGATGCCGCAGGCCTTCTTGATCAGCACGGGGGCCGGCGGGGTCTTGGTGATGAAGGTAAAGGTACGGTCCTGGTAAACGGTGATGACTACCGGGATGACCAGGCCGGCCTGCTTGGCGGTGCGCTCGTTGAATTCCTTGCAGAAGCCCATGATGTTTACGCCGTGCTGGCCCAGGGCCGGGCCCACGGGGGGCGCGGGGGTAGCCTTGCCGGCAGGGATCTGCAGCTTGATGTAGCCTGTGATCTTCTTTGCCATTTTCTATGGTTTCTCCTTTAATAAAAGTGGTGCGAGCGGCCCATAAAACAACGGGCCTCCCACATATATGCAGCAGGGGGGCAGCCCCCCCGGCGACATACCGTAAAGCGATCGCCCAAAGCCGGGCTTAGATCTTCTGGACCTCGATATAATCCAGCTCCACCGGGGTATCCCGGCCGAACATGGAAACGGTGAGCTTGACCTTCTGGGCCTCCGGGTCCATAGCCTCCACGGTGCCCACGAAGTTTTCCAGGGGGCCGGAGACCACCCGCACCGTTTCGCCCACTTCGATATCCAGCTCGATGGGGATCCGTTCCACGCCCATGGCCGTGACTTCCTCGTCGGAAAGGGGGATGGGTTTGGAGCCCGGGCCTACAAAGCCCGTTACGCCCCGGGTATTGCGCACGACATACCAGGTTTTGTCGTTCATGAACATCTTGACCATGACGTACCCCGGGAATACCTTGCGCTGGTAGACCTTG
The DNA here is from genome assembly GCA_944376945.1 of uncultured Lachnospiraceae bacterium. GTDB lineage: Bacteria > Bacillota > Clostridia > Lachnospirales > Lachnospiraceae > Pseudolachnospira. Next base: position 852 of record CALWEC010000292.1, read on the forward strand.
CGCTTGCCGTCTTTCATTTCCACCACCTCTTCGGTGGGGTATTTCACCTCCAGGATCATATCCTGCAGGTTGCGGTTTTCCACGGCCTTTTCCAGGTCTTCTTTTACCTTATTTTCATAACCGGAATAGGTATGGACCACATACCACTTGGCCTCTTCCATGGGGCTGCCCCTTTACAGCCGGGCCAGGAGGGTGAGCCCCTCGCTGAAGGCCAGGTCCAGCACATAGATGACCACCGCCATCAGGGCGATGAAGCCGATGACCGCCAGGGTATAGGAGACCAGATCCTTTCTGGAGGGCCAGGAAAGCTTTTTCAGCTCCCCGATCACTTCCTTGAAGAACTGCTTGATGCGGCCCTTTTTGCGCTCCTTCTTGGGCTTCTTGACCTTTTCTTTCTTTTCTGCCATGGTGAACACCCCGGTTACTTGGCTTCCTTATGCAAGGTGTGCTTGCGGCAGAAGCGGCAGTACTTCTGGAACTCGATCCGGTCCGGATCGTTCTTTTTGTTTTTGAAGGTGTTGTAATTTCTCTGCTTGCACTCGGTGCAGGCCAGGGTGACTTTAACGCGCATGTTTCCTTCCTCCTGAGCATGTATAAGCGGCAGCACCGGCCAGGCGGGAAACCCCGGCAACCGGCGCGACAACGTACCTAAATAAACCCCCTCTCTGGGGGTTACCTGTACTAATCTACCACACAAATCCGCCCCTGTCAATCAAAAAATGCCCGGAATCCATAGCTTCCGGGCATTTTTTTCCTCCGCTTGTGGCTGGCGGGGGGCGGCGCGGGCATATGTTGTGGTTCAGCGGGAAGGCGGGCCGGGCAGGCGCTGGAGCCGCACCCAGTAGCCGCAGCCATCCGCCCCCTGGAGGAAGCGGCCAAAGCCGGGCTGGGGGCTCACGGGGGACCAGGCTCCCGGCAGGGCAAATACCCGGTAAGGTCCGCCCCGGCCCCGGCCCTCCCCCTGGCGGGAATAGCCCGGCCGCCCCGGGTATTCCACCCGCTGCCAGCGGCTGCGGGGAAAGGTCCTGGGGAAGGGATTGCCGATCTCCCGGGGCCCGGGGTGGGCAGGGGGCGGCTCCTTCTCCGGGGCCGGGGCCCCTCCCCCGCCCGGGCCAAAGAGGGCCTGGGCCCGGGCCAGAATCTCCAGCAGGGCCTGGCTCTGGGGCTGGCCCTGCTGGGCGGCGGAGGCAGCAGGGGGCCTTTCCTTTATTATTATATCTTCCTGTTCTTGCCCTTCCGCCTCCGATGGGGAAGCATCCCCGGCAGGGCCTTCCCCTGGCGGGGCGCCCTTTGCCGGGGCCGGGCCGCCTGCCGGCGCAGCATCCTCCGCCGGGGATGGGGCTTCCTCCCCTCCGGCATCCTGCTTTGGGGCCGGGGCTTCTTCCGGGGGCACAGGCTCCGCCGGAGGCGGGGCTCCCTTCGCAAGCTCCCCTTCCGCCCCCAGGGCGCTTAGGCGGATGGCGGTCTTGGCCCGCTCCAGGGTTGCGGCTTCCCCCGCAAAGCCCCCGGCCATGGGGAAGGCTTCCCCGTCATAGACCAGGGCCCCCAGGGGCGGGCAGGGCAGCGCCCCCCTGCCCCGGGCCCCATCCTCCAGGTCCAGGGGGAATACCTGGCCCTGGGGCCCCGCCCCATATAGCCGCCCGGCTTCCAGGGGCGGCGAAAGGGTCCATTCCCCCGCCCCCGCTTCCCACCGCAGCCGCAGCAAGGCCCTGGAGCGGCCCTGGAGCGGGATGAGCTGATGATGCATGGCCATAGAAAAATCCCCCCATTCCCTTTAAAATTATGATATAATAGCCCAAAGAATACCTGAAAAAGAAAGGCGGGAGCCCATGGAGGAAATACGAAACAGCAAAGGCCAGACCCTGGAAGAATTCCTGGCGGCTTACGATGTAAATAAATATCCCCGCCCCTCGGTAACGGCGGATACGGCCCTCTTTACCCTGGCGGAGGCGGAAGAGGAGCTTTGCCTGGCCGTGGCCCTGGTGCGCCGGGGCAACCATCCGGACCTGGGGCGCTATGCCCTGCCCGGCGGCTTTTTAAATATGGATGAGCTGGCCCTACAGGGGGCGGCCCGGGAGCTGCAGGAGGAGACGGGGATAACCGGCGTGCCCTTAAGGCAGTTCGGCGTATTCGACGCCTTGGACCGGGACCCCCGCACCCGGGTGATCACCATTGGCCATTTCGGCCTGGCCCCCTATGGGAGCCTCCATCCCCAGGGTGGGGATGACGCGGCGGAGGCGGGGCTTTTCGCCCTGGACGCGGCCCTGGAAAGCTGGAGCCCCCAGGCCGAAACCTACCGCGTTTACCTTACCGGCCTTTCCGGCCAGGGGGAGCTTATGGCCCGGGCCCAGCTCCGGTATGACGAGCTGGGCAGCCATACCGCCCCCCTGCCCAAGGGCCCCCTGAGCCTGGCCAGCGACCATGACCACCTGCTCCTTGGCGCCCTCGTGGCCCTGAATGCCCTGCCCCGGCGCCGGGCTGCCCGCCTGCTGACCAGCACGGCCCCCCAGCTGTACCGGCCCGCCCTATGCACCCTGGAGGAAGCCCTGGGGGCCCTGCCGGGGGAGCCCTAGGATGGGGGCGGGGCGGATAAAAGGCCTGGCCTGGGCGGCGGCCCTATGCTGGCTGCTGGCCATCCTGGGCCTGCTGGTAGCTTCCCTGCGGGGCATTATCAACGATAATTCCTATTTCCTACGGCTGTATCAAAACATGGATATAGAGGCCCAGATCGGCATCAGCCCCCAGGACTGCGCCCGGGCCATGGGGGCCATGGTCGGCTATATGGAGGGCCGGCGGGAGAGCATCCAGCTCACCGTTACCGAATATGGCCAGGAGGTACAGATGTTCAACCAGCAGGAGATCGACCATATGGTGGATGTGCGGGCGCTATACCAGGGCTTCCGCCTCCTGGGCAACATAGGGCTGGTTTTTCTGGCCCTGCTGCTGGTATTCCTGTGGTGCCGGTGGCCCTGGCTGGTAGGCTGCATCCGCCGGGGCTGGTGGATCGCCCTGGGGATCTTCGGGGTGCTGTTGCTGCTGCTGGGGACCTACGCCCTGGTGGATTTCAACGATTTTTGGACCCGCTTCCACCATGTATTCTTCACCAACGACCTGTGGCTGATGGATTACGCTACCTGCAGGATGATCCGCATATGCCCTCTGGAGCTGTTTTCCGGGCTGATCGGCCGCTTTACCCTGCTGGGGCTGGGGGGCATGGGGGCGGTGAGCCTAGTGGTGGTGCTTTCCAAAAACAGAAAATACAGAAGGGAGAAAAGGAAGGCTTGAGCGAATATGAACTCCGGGCCGGGCAAGGGCTGCGGGCCTATCAGGAAAACCCCCGGGGGCGGATTTTAGCCATAGAAAGCTCCTGCGATGAAACCGCCGCCGCCCTGCTGGAAGGGGGGCGGAAGGTTCTTTCCATGGCCGTCCATACCCAGATTCCCCTGCACCGCCAGTATGGCGGGGTGGTGCCGGAGCTGGCCTCCCGCAGCCATGTGGAGCGGGTGGGCCCCGTGGTAAAGGAAGCCCTGCGCCAGGCCGGGCTGGGCCTTTCCCAGGTGGACGCCCTGGCGGTTACGGCGGGGCCGGGCCTTGTGGGGGCCCTGCTGGTAGGGGTGAGCTATGCAAAGGGCCTGGCCCTGGGCCGGGGCCTGCCCCTTGTGGGGGTGAACCACCTGGCAGGCCATATTGCCGCCAACTACCTTACCTTCCCGGAATTGGAGCCCCCCTTCACCTGCCTGGTGGCCAGCGGGGGCCATAGCCATATTATCGCCGTGGAGGGCTATGAGGATTTCCGCCTGCTGGGCCGCACCCGGGATGACGCCGCCGGGGAGGCCTTTGACAAGGTGGCCCGGGCCCTGGGCCTGCCCTATCCCGGGGGGCCGGAGCTGGAAAAGCTGGCCCTTGAAGGGGATGCATATGCCTACCCCCTGCGGGCGGGCTTTAACGAGGGGCCGGGGCTGGATATGAGCTTTTCCGGCCTGAAGACCGCCGCCGTGAACATCCTGCATAACGCTGCCCAGCGGGGGGAGGAAGTGGACCGGGCGGGCCTGGCGGCCTCCTTCCAGCGGGCTGTGTGCAGGACCCTGACGGATAAGGCCGTATCCGCCGCCCGGCAGCAGGGCTCCAGGGCCCTGGCCCTGGCGGGGGGCGTATCCGCCAACCGCTGCCTCAGGGCTATGCTAAAGGAAGCCTGCCAGGGGGCGGGCCTGGCCTTTTACTGCCCGGACTTCCGCTTTTGCACCGATAACGCCGCCATGATCGGCTGCGCAGGGCATTACGCCCTTATGGCAGGGCGGCGCTCCCCCCTGTCCCTGAATGGATCCCCGGCCCTTTCCCTCTGCCCGGGGGAAAAATAGGGCCTGGGGGGCCGGCCGGCCACAGCATATGGTATACCGGGCCATGGGGGCTGGAAAATTCGGCGGGGATTTGAAAAATGCGGGAAAACAGCCCCCTTTGTGGTTGACAAAAATGCCCCGCTGTACTAGAATAATGGTGCTGTACTCTAAGGAGGTCTGCTGTCGGGCGGCTTCGCTGCCCGGATACGCTGTGGCTACGCGGGTGTAGCTCAGTGGCAGAGCGTCGGCTTCCCAAGCCGATAATGTGGGTTCGATTCCCATCACCCGCTCCAAATGCCAGCCTGTGCTGGCGCCACCCGTTTCCATGCGGGCAGAGGGCAGGTCCCCCGAAAAGACTAGCACAAAACATTTTGGAGGAAGAAGTTTCAATGGCAAAGGCAAAATTTGAACGG
>CALWEC010000293.1 GCA_944376945.1 uncultured Lachnospiraceae bacterium
CGGGCCATCGCGGCCTATCAGAGCCGAAACCGCCGGTTCGGAGGTGTCTGAGGTATGGTAACCAGAATAATGGTGGCTGTAGTTTTAGCCCCGCTGTTTTTTGTAGTCCTGTTCTTTCTGGATCCGATTTTTCTGGCCGTTTTGCTGGCTGCCATCTGCGCAATAGCTTCTTTTGAGCTGCTGCGTGCCACCGGGGTGGCTCATCACAACGGTATGTATATTTTTTCAGCTATCACCGCTGCGGCCATTCCCATGGGAGTTTGGGCTGGATATGGGGACATAGTCTTCCAGGTATCTGCTCTGGCCTTGATGGCAGCCCTGTTCTTTATTGCCATCCGCCTGTATGACCGGGAGAAGGCAGTCCGCTTTGAGGATATTTTGGTTTGCTTTTTCGGAGGCCTGATGATCCCCATGTTCCTCTCCGCTTTGGTTCTACTCAAGGGGATGGAACACGGCCGCTACCTGGTGTTGCTGCCGGTGATTTGTGCGTTTCTAACGGATGCAGGGGCTTACTTTGCCGGCGTTTTTCTTGGAAAGCACCGTGGAATTACCCGGGTAAGCCCCAATAAGTCCCTGGAAGGATATGTGGGCGGCATCCTGTCCGGTGGGCTTTTTATGCTTCTGTACGGGGCGATTCTCAGACAGTTTGCCCAAATCGATGTCTCGTTCCCCATCATGGCTCTTTACGGCCTTTTGGGCAGTGCCATTACGGAACTGGGGGATCTGTCATTTTCCCTGATAAAACGGCAGTTTAAGGTGAAAGATTACGGTACTCTGCTGCCTGGACACGGGGGGATGCTGGATCGGTTTGACTCCATGATCTTTGCAGCGCCACTGCTTCTTCTGCTGGTGGAGCTTCTGCCGGCATTTCACTAAAGTGTCAAGTGGCCCGGAAAGGGCTGTAAAAGGTGACGACTATGAGCAAATGTATTTCTATTTTAGGTTCTACAGGTTCCATCGGGCGGCAGTCATTGGAGGTGATTGCCGCCTGCGGCATGGAGGTGGCCGCCCTGACTGCCAACTCCAGTGTGGAAAAGCTGGAGGCACAGGCCAGGCAATTTAACCCCAAGCTGGCTGTGATGACAGATGAGCGGGCGGCTGCCGATTTAAAGGTGCGTCTGGCTGATACTCAGGTAAAGGTGGCCGGCGGCATGGATGGCCTGCTGGAAGCGGCAGCCATCCCTCAGGCCGACACAGTTATCACTGCGGTGGTAGGTATGGTGGGCCTTCGGCCCACGCTGGCCGCCATTCGGGAGGGGAAACGCATTGGGCTTGCCAACAAGGAGACCTTGGTATGTGCCGGCCCGCTGGTGTTGGAAGAGGCAAAAGATTACGGCGCACAGATCATTCCCGTAGATTCGGAGCACTCCGCTCTCTTCCAATGTCTGGAGGGAAATCGGGACAGGGGAGAGGTGAAACGCCTGATCCTCACCTGCTCGGGCGGACCTTTCTATGGGAAGACAGCGGCTGAACTGCAAGGGATGACAAGGGAGGATGCCTTACGGCATCCAAATTGGTCCATGGGTGCAAAGATTACGGTGGATTCCGCTACTTTGATGAACAAGGGGCTGGAAGTCATTGAGGCCATGCACCTGTATCACATGCCGCCGGAAAAAATTTCCGTGGTAATTCATCGGGAAAGTATTATCCACTCCCTGGTGGAATACTGTGATAATGCCATGCTGGCTCAGCTGGGGGCACCTGATATGCGCCTGCCCATCCAGTACGCCCTTACATGGCCCAAGCGGGTACCGGGCCCTGCCCAGGAGTTGGATCTGTGGAACTGCGGACCGCTTACCTTCGGGGCTCCCGATTTGAAGACCTTCCGCTGCCTGGATTTAGCCCTTCGTGCGGCACAGGAGGGGGGCACTGCAGGTGCGGTGCTCAACGGCGCCAACGAGGAGGCTGTGGCCCAGTTTTTGGCCGGAAAGATTGGCTTTCTGGATATTGCCGGGAAGGTGGAAGGGGCGATGGAGCAGGTTACGGTGGTACAAAATCCCGGAATTGGGGACATACTGGAGGCTGACAGAGCGGCCCGTGAGGCAGTCCGATAACAGCTTCGGTTCAGGTGGTTTTGGAGGTCATATGGTTTTTATACTCATCGGCATTCTGATTTTCGGAATACTCATCGCAGTGCATGAGCTGGGACATTTTTTGACGGCAAAGCTCTTGGGCGTGAAGGTAAATGAGTTTTCCGTGGGCATGGGGCCTGCTGTTTTCAGCAAGGAGAAAGGGGAGACGCTATACAGTCTGCGCCTGCTCCCCATTGGCGGATATTGCGCCATGGAAGGGGAGGACGATGACTCTGCTGATCTCAGATCCTTTGGGCGAGCCAGCGGCTGGCGCAAGATAATCATTCTAAGTGCCGGCGCAGCGATGAACTACCTTACCGGTCTGATTATTCTGGCTGTTTTGCTCTTTCAGCTGCCTGCAATCCGTATGCCCGCTATTGCAGGCTTTTTAGAGGGGTATGGGTTGGAGGACTGTGGGCTGCAGCAGGGTGATATTGTGCTCTCCATTGATG
>CALWEC010000294.1 GCA_944376945.1 uncultured Lachnospiraceae bacterium
TATGTTTCACGCAGATGGATATCTATTATTCTTATGACATTTTTCTTCCACCAACCCATAAGTCTGATAATAAGACAGTATCGCCTGAAGTTGCAGCTTGTTGGCGAAAAGCTGGCGGTAGGTGACGGTTTTCTCCTTGCCCTCGGCTTTGAGTTTCGCCATCTTTTCCGTTGTGTCGTCGTACTGCTTCAAGATGTCGGCGAGCATACCCTCAAAGGCTTTCAGTCTTTTTTCGTCCATGGTGTGCTCCTTTACTTTTCCGCTGCAACGCCGGATTTCATCCAAACATCCACTTTACTGATTTTGAATTTCCACAGCCTGCCGATCTTCGTGGCGGGCATTTCTCTCTTTTCAATCCATGCGAGCATCGTATCTCGGCCGACGCCAAGATATTCGCAAATCTCTTTCGTGGAGCCCCAGCATTCCCCATGCAAATCCATTTTTCTTCCCTTTCGGGCAGATATAAAAACATAGCATGATTATACAGCAAGCCAAAGAGAAAATCTATATTTTTCCGACTTATCGCAGATTTTGCAACTTTCGCTCAACGAAATAACCGTCTATCCCATGGAATCCTACGAGGAGCGGCGTAAACCACATATTTGACATACCGCCCAAAACCGTGTATCATATCTCTTACGACTAACCGCCCAAAGGAGGAGAAAACGATGCTGCATACGATATCATTCAAATCGAATCCCATTCTGCTCGGATTGTCCTCCGTGGAATCCGGGTTAAAACTGCATAGGGAATTTTTACCCATACGGCGCAGGCGAATGTGACCGATGTCAGATTTTCGGAATCGTGGAGAGCTGCCGTGTTTGGCAGCTCTATTTTTATTTGGAGGAAGGAGAAAGACAGCATGATTTATTTTACCGCAGATCTCCATTTTGGGCATGAAAACGTCATCCGTTTCTGCGGCCGTCCCTTTTCCTGCGCCGCGGAGATGGACGAGGCTTTGATCGCCAACTGGAACCGCCGCGTCCAAGGCAGCGACACCGTATATATCCTGGGCGACATGTTTTTCCGGTCGGACAACTTTGAAGAAATCCTGAAGCTGCTCAAGGGGAAAAAGCGCTTGATTGTGGGCAATCACGACGGCTCCTGGATGACGAAGGCGGATATTGCCAGACATTTTGAAAGCATCGACAAGTTTCTGGAGACCACCGATGGGCAGCACGCCCTGACCCTGTGCCACTATCCCCTGCTTACCTGGAAACATGCCAAAAGGTCTTATATGATCCACGGCCATATCCATAACGATACAAGCATGGACTATTGGCCCCTGCTGGCGGCTCGGGAACACGTGCTCAACGCCGGGGCGGATATCAACGGCTTTATGCCGGTCACCTTCGAGGAACTTGTGGAGAATAACAGAAGTTTTAAGGGGCTTTCAGCCGGGAAGGAGGAACCTGATGAAAAGATTTAGAAAAAACCTATATACCATAGAGAAAATTGTCTGGGTGCGTCATCAGATGCAGTATATCCAAGACAAAGACGGGTATCTGTTTTCCGACATGGTTTACCCCACCAAGATCAAGCCGGAGGATCTGCCGGAATGGTATGTCTACGGCAGATATTATAAGCGGTGGGGCTATCTGTCCGCCAAAGGAGTCGCGGACCTAAAGTACATCCCCAACTTGTGGGTCAACCATTTCCTGAAGGACGACATCCTGTTGATTTCCTATCATGAGCCGATTGGGGAAGTTCCGGACCGAGAAGGAATTTGGGAGAGATACACCGGCGTGGATGTCCATATAAGCGGGAACGAAATCCTGTGGTTTCTGAAAGCCGTCCGGAAATATTCGGGAATCGATATTTCCGGGATTGCCGGACAGATTCAGGAAAAAGCGGACCTGCTTCCCCAAAAGCACCCCCGGGAATTCAAGGATTTCCGGTTTGACGTGCAGGCGTATCTGGATCAAGAGGAAAAAGACGCGGAATAATTTGAAAAACTTCTCTTTTCCTTTTAGTAGCAAAAGAACGTCACAGAAACAAAGCGTTTCCGTGGCGTTCTTTTCTTGACAGGGAAGGGAATTCCTGGTATAATTTGCATGACAAATCATTAGTAAAACTAAGTATTAGAGAAAGGAAGAAATCCATTTGAATTATAAATATGAGCAACAATTTAAAAAGGGCGCCTTAGAAATGGTTTTGCTGTCGATCATTTCTCGCAACCGCACGTATGGATATGAGATGATTCTTCATCTGAATAATCCTGAAATCCCTTTGTTCCAGAATATTAAAGAAGGGACGTTATATCCAGTATTATATAGATTGGAGGATTCCGGTTTGGTCACAAGTGAGCTATCGGTTTCGGAAACCAACGGGAGGATAAAAAAGTATTATAAAATCACAGATTTAGGGATGCGTGTTTTGCAGGATATGAAAAACTTTTGGGAATCTTACAAAATTTGCATTGATAAACTCATGGAGGGCTAAACGGTGGATAAAGAGCAATATGTTAAAAAAATACTTAAATATGTCGTGGCCACAGACCAGATAAAAGAAAGAATGAAATTGGATCTTTTGACCGGTATAGAAAGCAAAGAAGAAAGTGGTTTAACGATGGAAGAAATTGTTTCCCAAATGGGAAGCCCGAAAGACGTTGCGAGGGATTTTAACCAAAACTATCCGGAATGTGTTTATGGCAAGAAAAAGCGCAAAATGAGCATGTTTACAGTGATTTGCGCTGTAACCGCAGCCGTATGTTTCGCGATCGGCAGGATTGGCCGGTTGGTCTATTTGGGCGGCAGCGCCGCACCTATTGGCGGAGCGGATAAGCCCACGGGCATTCAGGTGATTTCCGGACCTTTTTCTGCCTTAACCATATATGATGGACTCATAAAGATAGCCGTTGTATTTTTACTCATTACCATTTTGAGCGCGATCTATCTTTTTGTAAAGGATAGAAAGAAAAGCTCCCAATAATACGCAGTGGAAAGACTGTATGGGAAGATTTTAAGCCTATCGCTAATGGGCGGTTGTTCTTCTAACACGGCTCCGGAAAAGGAACAACGGAATTTCACTCCATATAGCCTATACGGAAGGAATGACGATTGGGAAATTCGCTGTACCGTGCGAGAACTGACGGCAGAGGAGAAAAAAGAAAAATGGAGAGAATGGGAAAGGGACTGGGAGGCGGAAGAAGAATTGCTGCTCTCACAGGAAGGGAATCCAAAAACATATGAGCAGGTCAAAG